>WJMI01000082.1 GCA_014728015.1 Chitinivibrionales bacterium
ATTTGACTTCATCAACCACTCAAGCTATTTTTGATGTCCCCGCGGCGGGAAAGTATGGAATTATTCCCTATTAATATGCCGGCATGGTCCAGAACTCCACGGTGATAAATCGTTTCTGTTTGCTTGCGGCTGTTGCGGTGCCGCTCGCCTGTATCGTATCCTGCAGCGACTCCCCTTTCGAGTCTGACACGGAACTCGGGGAGCCTATCCTGTCGGACATCGATCCCGCAATTACCGACATCGATAAGAATGTCAAGCCGGTCAGCCATGCCGCGGAGGTGCTTGACGGCCGCAGTACGATAGACTCGTCGGATACCACGCGCGGAGGCCACCACAGCGGCGTGCTCAGTCTCAAGGCCGGCCCGTGGTGGGGAGAACAGGCGACCGCCTATCTCGAATTCGACGGTGACAGCCTGGCGGCAGTGCTCGCCGACACCTCGTTCGAGCTCTCATCCTTTCGCCTTCGTCTCGAGGGCGTCACATCACTGGGCGAAGGCGACTCCGCGAATTTCAGCATATGCCTGGTTGCCGAAAAGGACACGAACACGGGATATGCCGGTTTTTCGTGCGATACCACCAACGGCTTTTCCGCCGGGGGCGGAACCAAGTCAAGCGATTCCTCGCAGCTCGACATCACGCTCGATTCGCTGCTCGCTGCCGTTCGCGACAGCATCCTGGCCCAACCGCCGCTGGCAATTGATACGATAATCGATTCCAGCGTGAAAGACGAACCTGACACGATCTACGATACGACCTTTGCCGGATTCGCGCTCACGCTGGGCTCCGACACACTCATCGATTTCTATTCTTCGTTTGTGTCGGGAAGTCAGCCCGCACTGCGCCTGAGATATCGCCGCTTGAGCAGTGTCGACACCGTGGATTCCATGGTAAGCGACAGTCTCATCCTGACCTGCGTGCGTTCGGACTATACCGTGGCGGATACGAACCCGGCCGCGCTTGACACGCAATTGGTGGCATCCGGGGCAACGGGACGGTATACGATTCTGTCGCTCGATCTCACCGGTTTCTGGGACCTGTTCGCCGATACGGTGCGCGGGCTCGAGTACCACAACATACTGGCCGCCGATATACCCATTGGCATTGACACGGCCGACGCCCGCAACACGAACACGATTAACGTGTACTACGATCTGCTCGGCCCCGACGGGTCGCTCGCCGATACGTCACGGATGTCGCGCGTAGTCGTTTCGCGCGACAGCGCGGGCGCGCCCTTTTCGCTCGACTCGCTGAAGCTGGAAAATATCAACAGGCTGGTCGAAGACCGGTATGCTACAGCCTATCTCTATTTGGTAGTGTCCCGGTACAGCGGATCGGCACGCATACACTGGAAGCCCACCGGCACTATCCCGATTCGCGCGGTGTTGTCGAACCCGTGGTAAGGTCGTCCATGATGCATCCGACGCGCTTGACATTCCCGGCAGTGATGGCGGCCCTGCTCACGGCCTGTGGCGGCGCACAGGGGTTCTCAAACATTGCCGCCACCTTTCCTTTCGGCCTGCCGCTGAATGCATCGTCGGGCGCCGCAATCAACATGGGCGGCGCCGCCGCCGGCGTGCTCAACGACCACAACGTGCTTCTCGACAACCCGGCGAACCTGGGCGCTATTACCAAGACCGCGTTTTCCGGGCTCCTCGTTCTTGACGGCATGCGGATCACGCAGGGCGGCCGTCACTCGAACCATGTCGCGGTTTCACCGCGCCAGATATCATTCGCGTTTCCCCTGGGCCTGGCCGGCGTCGTCGCCCTCTCGATTCAGAAGGAAACCGATGCCACGGTGCGGTTCTTTACCGACTCGGTCCGCCTTTCCACCTCCGGGTTCTTCGGACGGCTGGGGTACCACAAAAGCGGCGGTCTCACCGCCTGGCGCGCGGGCTGGGGAAGGAGCATTGCCGGAAAGGCCTACGTCGGCGCGGCATACGAGCGCCTGTACCTTGATATCAGAAGCACAAAAGTGATCGACCTGAATAACTACCCGGCCAATTCGACGCGCGACAGCACGCAGGTGGGTTTCAGGGGACACGGCCTGCATCTTGGTCTCATGGTACCCATCGCGAAAGCAACCATCGGTGTAGCCGGGCGATACGTGTTCAAGAACGATGTCGAGTCGATACAGGGACAGTTCCGCCTCAATGAGGAGTCGGCGCTGCCCGGCTCACGGATGAAACAGAAATCAACTCTGCGCATCCCGCCCCAGGGCGTGCTGGGCGTTTCATACGACTTCTCCCCGCGATGGCTTGCCGCCATGGATCTCGGGGTCGTGGGCTGGCGCGAGTACTCGTCCCACGGCATCCTGGCCGATGCGGATCGCGACTACGCCGTGTCATATGGTATTGGCGGCCGTTTCATTCCGGCCCCGAGGCTGCTCGCCCCCAAATACTGGGAAACCATGCACTATCGGCTCGGGTTCAGATACGCGCAGCTTCCGCGAGAAAGCGCGCGGGAGGTGTCTCTCGCGGCTGGTGTTGGATTCCCGGTGAAGGGAGGCGGACTGCTCGATCTTGTCGTGAACCTGGGACGGCGCACCGACGATGCGTACGATGATTACCGGGAGGATTTCGTTCAAATCAATTTCGGTATTAACGGCGGAAGGAAATGGATACGGTCCTCGCCCACCAGCTACTAGAGCGGGGATACAACCGGGAGGTGCATATGCAGGGCAAGAAAAAAAAGCCGGCCGGGAAAAAGAAGGCTGTTGGAAAGCACGCCAGGAACGTCACCGGAAAAACAATAAAAAAGACCGTAACAAAAAAGGCCACGAGGAAAAAGACGGCGAAAAAGGCGGTGAAGAAAAGGGCAACAAAGGTCGCAAAGAAGAAAACCCCAAAGACCACGAAGAAGGCCGCCCGGAAACAGGCGGCGAAGCGTACGAACGCAACGGTAAAAAAAACCAAAGGCCGCGCGTCGAAGAAGCGCGCTGCCG
>WJMI01000083.1 GCA_014728015.1 Chitinivibrionales bacterium
AGGTGAGATGGTCGCGGTGACCGGGCACAGCGGCAACGGCCTGAGCACGCTTCTGGAGCTGTGCGCGGGTCTGGCCGAGCCCCTGGCGGGACGGGTGCTGTGGCAAGGAGAAGACCTATGGCGGACGTCACCTGCGCGTCGATCCATGCTGCGCCGCCGTGTCGGGCACGTGTTCCAGCGGCACGCCCTGATCAGCAACCTGACTGCATTTGAAAATATCGCCCTCCCGCTTCGGTATCACACGGAAATGACCAATTGGGAGATCGCTGAACGTGTCGAGGAGCAGCTGCGCGCGGCAGGCATACCGCATGTCCGTGACCGGCGGCCGGAGCAGCTTTCAACCGATCAGGCGCGCTGGGTGGCAATCGCGCGCGCCTTGGTGGTGGAACCGGAGCTGCTGTTTCTCGATGAGCCTTCGGCGGGCGTGGATCCGGTGACCGCACATACCATCGTGCGAAAAATCCACGACATTCGCCGCGCGGGCGGCGCTACCATTGTCATGGCCAGCAGGCGGGTGCGGGTCGTGCGGGAGATGCAGTGCAGAATTGTCGTGCTGGAAAACAGATCGCTTTCCCCGCTGACGCATCTGGGGGGAAGCGGCGCGGGCCGTGGGAAAACAGCCAATACACAACACAGGAAGAACCTATGAGCACGAAATCACCTGTTCGCGAGTTGCGGCGGGAGCCGTTTCACTACCGGCATCGCAATCTTTTCGTCGGCCTGTTTATTCTCGTGCCGGTAGTGCTGATACCGGACCTCGTGGTCTATGCGCTCGTGCGATCGGATTTTCTCGAGAACTGGCATCACTTGTATGTGCAATACGAGAACGCCGAGGGCCTCGAGAAGGGGAGTACGGTCAATATCCGCGGGATAAACGTAGGACATGTGGAGTCGCTGTCACTGAACAAGCGGGGGCACGTGGATGTCCGGTTTCGCGTGAAGAGCCGCGTCGCGCCTCTTGTCAAGAAGAACAGCGTGGTACGCCTCAAGCAGAAAAATTTCGTGGTGGGAGACTGGGAGCTGCATATCGGCGGCGGGGGAGAATTCGCGCCGGCTGCCGAGGAAGGCGATACGCTGAAAGGGGAGCTCCCGCTGCAGCTCGACCAGACAGTCCAGCAGGTGACCCACATGGTGGCATCATTAGAGAGCATTCTGCAGAAGATCATGGCCGGCGAAGGGGCGCTGGGGTATCTCATGGGCAAGGACACGCTCGACGATGCCGCCGCAGGATTCGCCGCGCGTATCGACAAGCTGTTCGACCGGGTGGATGCGCTGCTGGCGGATGCCGATGCCATGCTCGCGAGCCTGACATCGTTCGGTTCGCACGGCACCGCGACCGTGGACACGCTCATGACGTTTTCGCACCATGCCGACAGCCTGGTGGCCTCGCTGCACGAAACCGCGCGTCACCTGGACGGCCTGGTGAAAGACATGGAAGGCGTTCCCGCGGGTGTCGACGAGGTCATTGAGGGGATGAAGCGCGACGTGAAGGAAGCTGAAGTGCTTCTCAAGGGACTTCAGAACCACTGGATGTTCAGGAAAGCGGTGCGCGAGGCCCGGGAGGATGCCCGGTAGGGCCGGGCCGGCCGCGTCACGGCGAAATTCCTCTTGATAACGCGTCCGAAGTACGGCATATTTAAGTATGATATTTCATCATACCGAGGTGATAGATGTCAGTAGCAAAGATTGCCATCACTCTGGAGGAAGGCCTGCTTCACAAGATTGACCGTCTTGTGCGCCGCAGGGTGTATCCGAATCGCAGCAAGGCCATTCAAGATGCGGTTGCCGAGCGGATGCAGAAATACGACCGCAACCGTCTCGCCCGGGAATGTGCGAAGCTCAGCAAGTCTCATGAGCAGAAACTCGCGGACGAAGGGATGGGGACCGGGGAATGGCCGGAATACTGAGGGGCGATATCGTGTGGGCCAACCTCGAGCCTGCTCGCGGAAACGAGCAGCAAGGGCGTCGGCCGGTGGTCATTCTCAGCGAGAACCTGTTTAACGAACGCTCGGGAACAGTCATCGCGATGGCAGTCACGAGTCAGGAGCCACGGGCGGCTTTTCCGCTTACTCTGGAGCTCGGTTCTCCGAAGCTCCCGAAGCGTTCATGGGCCAAGATCAGCCAAATCCGGACCCTGTCGGTACAAAGGCTTGGCAAAAAGCTTGCCGTGGTTTCTCCGGAAGAGCTCGGCCAGTTGATCGAAGGGCTTGACGAAATCATGGGGGCGTAGCGGGTACGCCTCTGCGGTGTGGTCCAAGACGCTCTCGTGCTAGAGCCGGGCCAGCATCTCCTTGAGCATCCCCTTCAGCTTGTTGGTGGCTTCCCAGAAAAACAGTCCCTTGGGGATCGGGTGGTTGCTGTCGTAGGTTTTCTTGTGCAAAAGCTCGGTCCGCTCGACATGCCCGCCGCCGACCGTGTTTTGCTTGACCGAGGCCTTTACTTCGACCTTGAGATCGGTCTCCTCGCGCTCGTCGAACGTATAGCTTGACACCTGGCACTGGATGTCGATGACGATATCGGTCGGCAGCTTGCCGCTTTGCGGCTGCAGGTGCAACGAGTCCTCGATGAACGAGCGCAGGCGCCCGTCGGTCGCGAAATCCGGCGGGATCTCCATTTTGCTCGCGGCCGTTGCGGCGTATTCGAGCGTATAGACAGGCTTGACAATGTTGAAAATCAGCGTCTGGTCCTGTCCCTGGCCCAGCGTGATGCCGAACGCATCCGCCTCGAAACTGTACGCGGGATCAACTATCGCGCCGAAATCCGGCACCACATGGAGGAACGTGCCGTAGGCCACGAACGGCATGGTGATATTGGCCAGCCTGGCGATGCCCTGTTCGTTGGTCTCGAGCGTGGTGATATGGGTACCGTCGGGAAGCCGCGCCAGAAGCACCAGGCCGGGGAAGGGTGTTTCGCCGACCGTGGCGGTGATAGTGACATCGGTTTCTGACTTCTCGCCGAGCTTGCCCTTGAGGATGGGCGTGCTGTAGCTCACTTTCAGCGATTTCATGAACTCCTGCAGGGCCGCTCTGGCCTGCGGGGTGATATCGGTCTTACCCTCGGGTTCGCCGAGTTTTCCCAGGGAGTAGAACAGCGCGCGGATGGTCGAGCTGTATACCGCGGTATACTGCTTGTTGGCCACGGCCTGCTGCGCGGTTCGCCAGCTTTCGGATGCAATGGAATCGCACCGGGCATTGTGGGCCGCGAGGAGCCGCCGGGCATCTTCGTCTTTGATATCAAGATTGAGCGTCCATTCGCGCCCTTCGAAATACGAATCCTGCTTGGCTTCCTTGATGCATGCCGCGGCATACCTGCTGAAGAAATGCTTTTTGACCGGGTTGCCGACATCCGGCGCGGCGTTGAGCGAGTAGTGGAGCCAGTGGTACAGCGCGCTTTTCAGGCTGTCCGCCGCGATGCCCAGTGCTTCGTTTCGAATCTGGGCATTTGCCGGCGTATTGAGCTTCATCACCGAAGTCCCGCTGATGATCTCAGCGCCGGCGGCCGTCGCGAGCGCCGCTGTCAGGCAAAGTGCAATCCGGACCGATGCAGTGCGCTCAACCATATGGTTTTCCTTTCGTTGACGCAACGATCGTATTGTGAGCCGGCAGATACCGAGGGAGCAGTGGTCCTGTTCGTCGTTAAGATACTATGTACAGGGGGTGGAAGCAAGCGGGGGGCACGAGGGTAAACTATATTGGATAACGCATATGCAACCTCAGCATCTCGTTCTATTTGTCGGCAGACGCTGCAATCTTCGATGCCCCAACTGTCTGTGGGTGCTCGAAGACAGCAATTTTTTCGGGGGCGAAGACCTTTCGCTTGATGCGGCAAAGGAAATCGCCGCGTACTACCGGCGGAAGGGGGCGCAGAGCATCTACCTTCAATCGGAAGGAGAGATCCTTCTCTACGATCATCTTCGCGAATTGTACCGGTATTGCCGTCACGAGCTGGGATACAAGATGGAAACGATAGTAACCAACGGCATTCTCCTTGATGCATTCGAAGACGTCATTTTGCGGGAGATGGGGCCGCAGGTTATCCTGGTAAGCCTTGACGGTTACGATCCGGAAACGTACCGGCAGCGCCGGGGCGTCGGGGAAAAAACATTCAATCGCATACTCGAGAACGTGAAACGTCTCGCGCACAAGGCGCGGGAACTGAATGCCCCGATCCGGGTCAACCTGAATTGCATTGTTGGACGATGGAATTACCGGTACATTAAGCCGATGCTGGCGCTTGCCCGAAGCATCGGGGGTATCGGCAGTATGAGCTTCGGCAATTTCCATCCGGTCGGTGAAGACTGCGAGCTTCGTCCCCTCGACAAAGGAGATGCTGAGGTGGTCAGCTACCTCAGGGAAATAATCTCGCGCAACGACTATAGCATGGACATCGTGCTGCCCAGCCTATATGGCCGAAGAAACAGATTCGTATGCGAGATGCTCTTCGATACGGTCCTGGTCGGCAATGAAGGCAATTTCGCGCCGTGCTGTCATATCAGTACCGCGCGCCGG
>WJMI01000084.1 GCA_014728015.1 Chitinivibrionales bacterium
TATTTCGCGGCCAGCTCGCAGGTGAAATAGCACGGCACGGCGCATCGCACGAGCGACGGGTCGTAGCTTTCCAGATGCTTGATAACTTCGGGCAACACGCGATAGTACTCGTCCTCCGTGATAATTTTCTCGTGGTGAGTGGAACCGATATGCGCCGCCACCTCGCGAGATGCCTGAAGGTCGTCGCTCTCCACGCCCTCGGCTGTGCGCGTGCCAACCACGAACGTATGCAGATGCGGGATACGCTTGGCTGCGATAGCCGCGACCAGGCTGCTGTCGAGCCCGCCGCTGCAGAATGAACCCACGTGAATTGCAGGATCGGCAAGCAGACGCTTCTCCACCGAAGCGATGCAGGTCTCGCGGACCATGCGCGCGGCCGCCTCAATGCTGGAGATCGGGTTCTTCTCCCCCTTGGGAAGCTCATAGTAACGCACGAATCCCGTGGCCGGCGTATAGTAGTGGCCGGCGGGGAACTCTGTTACCTTGTCAACACCAGCAAGAGACATGGCCCCGAGCTCGGATGAAAAGTAGAACGCGCCGTCTCGATGCCCGTAATACAAGGGCTTTATCCCAATGGGGTCGCGCGCGAGGAGGATTCCGCCGCCCGCCCTGAGGTCGAGCAGGGCAAACGCGAACATTCCGTCGAGCCGCTCCACCGAGCCGGGACCGTATTCCTCGTACAGATGCACAATGGTCTCGCAATCGGAATCGGTACGATAATGGTGCGCATCGTTCATGCCGTCGCGAAGGGCTTGAAAGTTGTAAATCTCACCATTGCAGACCAGTGCAATGCCTTCGCAGCATCCCGTCAGCGGCTGGTGCCCCCTGGCAACATCGACAATAGACAACCGTGTATGACCCAGAACCGCGGTTTCGGCGGTGTGGATGCCGTTGTCATCCGGTCCCCTGTGCTCCATGGCGGCAAGCATTCGCCGGATGGTTTGTTCGTCCCGCGCGCCGATGCAGCCTGCTATTCCGCACATACGTCACTCCTTTGGTTGCGGTGCATCTCGTACGCCCCGTGGAGGCGTTCGAGATCGATGGCCGACTCCAGCCGCGAGCCGTTGTACAATAGTCCTGCTCTGAGGCCTTTGCGCGCCGCGCGCATGAAGGCCGTACTGCTTTGCCCCGTACAAACCGCCTTGCCGATCGTCTCTATCTGCGTGTCGATGCTTTTCGATGAAATGTCTTCGCGGGCGGACACGACATACGCGGCGCGCGCGGCGGTCTCAACCGCATCATCGTCGTCAAACGGCGCGCCGAACGCGGCAAGCGAATCCCTGACCACGCTCTCCGCGCACTCGACAAGATCGTAACGGTTCCCGGCAGTAAGATGTTTCTTCGCCAGTGAAATGATGGTATTGTCAATAACGTACTGCTCGGGGCACACGGTCATGATGCGATCGAGGAGCCCGAGAGCGCTGTTGACGAACTGCGCACCCGCGGCAAGCTCCGCGGTGATGCCCAGGGCCTTCTCGGCAATGGTCTGCGCCGACGGCACGGGCTCATCGGACACCCCCGCGGTGCCGCAGCAGGGGATGCCGTAATAGCAGGTCAGATCGGCCATGCACGCCAGCCGGCGTATGCTGTCGGGCTGACACCACCGCGGCGACCCGTCGCCGTACAGATCGGCGGTGATGGGCAGGCCCCGGTGAAGAAGCTTCGCGCCGGGACGTACCATGTTGCCCAGGACAATCGCCGAGAGGACTTCGGCATTGACCTGCATGATAGCGCCTGTTTCCGAAAGCGGCGCCGTGGTGCCGGCCTGGCAGCAGCTCGACACGGCAACCGGCACGCCGGCCTCAACAATGCGCATGAATTTCTCAGTGGTTTCATCGACCATGTGCAGCGGACTGACCAGCAGGCAGGAGATAAACGACACCCGCCCGCGATCCCCAACCATATCGAGTATCGCGGGAAGGTTTTCCACGCGCACCAGGTTGGCAAGGTTCATGTGCCGCGTGGTGTTCTCCATGAAGACGCGAGTCTTGACAAGGTCCATCTCGTGTTCGGCAACATCGGGCTCGACAGGGCGCGTGATGAAATCCACGTGCTCGAGGTTCTCGCAGAGCCGCAGGATAGCCGCAAGGTCCTCCGTCCGCGCCGGCCGCTTGTCGAACGCGCCCGCGACGTATTCGAGAACAGTGAGAGCCTGGCCGCCTGTTCCGAAGTGCACCAGAGGTCCGTTGTCCGGATCGAGTACGACCGTACTCTCAGGATCTTTCGCGGCAAGTTCGATTCGCTTGGCCGTGCCGGCGATCGCGGCATCGACCATGTGCCGGGGAATGCACACTCTTCCCGCACGCTCATTTGCGCCGGCATCGAGCAGCAGGCGCGCCGCGCCCTGATGGGCAACGTCGATGCCGACCTGCTCGAGCAGGCCGCACGTACCCTCATGCAGCAGGCGGCACTGCTCGTCGGTCAGGTACCGGTATCTGGGGATTTTCGTCCCTCTACTCACAGCCTTGCACCCTTTTGTTTCGTATTTCTCGTATCAGCCCTTTCCACAGCTCTTCGCAGGCCATCCTCCGTCACTTCGCCGGGGCACCCCGGCCCCATTCTCCCGTCTGCTCACGCCGCCTTTGCGCTGAAATCCCTGAGCACATGCACGGCCTCGAACGCATCCCTGCAATGCGCATCCGCGCCGATTTTCTTGGCGAATTCCTCTGACGTCGGCGCGCCGCCAATCAGCACCTTGACCTTGTCCCGCAGTCCTTCCTTTTCGAGCAGATCCAGTACATCTTTCATATGCACCATGGTGGTAGTGAGTAGCGCGGAGAGACCGAGATACTGGGCCCCGCTTTCTTTTACCGCCGTAACGATATCAGCGGCGTCGACCCCCACGCCCAGGTCTCTGACTTCATAGCCGTCGCCCTTGAGCATGGTGATGACGATATTCTTGCCGATGTCATGGAGGTCGCCCTCGACCGTGGCCATCACAAACCGCCCTTTCCGCTCGACGCCCTCCTTGAGAAGATGCGGCTCAAGGATTTCCGTGGCCGCGCCCACGCACTCGGCGGCCGCCAGCATGTCAGGAATGAGATACTCGCCGGATTCGAATTTCCCGCCGACCGTTTCCATCCCGGAGGACATGCGCTCGAGAATCAGCTTTGCCTCAACCCCGTTGTCCAGCGCCTCCTGCACCAGCTCGGACACACCCGGGGTTCCCTCCATGTCGCCATCGAACCCTTCGTCCTCCTTGTCCGCATGCCCCAGAACGACATTGCGCTTGATTTCTTCAAGGTACTGTTCCTTGTCCATGCACTACCTCGCAGGTGAAAAGTGATGTGCCGGCAGCAAGCCGGTGATTTCTTCTCGGATTACATCTATCGTAACATCAGAGAGTCTTCCGTTGGATGCGGCGCGTATGGCCGCCAGTTTTCCGAGAGCGTTCTTCAGGACGTCATGCTCACTCCCGTCTCCTTCAAGCGCGTATGGCGGCGATACCACGCCCCGCCGCCGCTGCTTTCGTATGCCCCTGGCGAACAGACGCATGCCCGATTGCATTACTTTGCGGATTTCGTTCACGCTCGCGCGGGCATCCTCGGGACCAAACGTACTGGGACGAAGAATATTTCGTATCTGGCCGATATTGGCATCGTCAATGATGGCCTGGAGCGGACAAAACGTGTTGGTCTTGTCGAGCAGGCCGAACGCGTAGTGGATATACTGGGCGCCCGCCTGGGCAACGGAAAGCTGGGAAAGCAGCTTTTCGGTCGATGCCATGAGGCCGGGGACAGGAGCATCACCTACGCCCGCTGACGAATAGCACGGAATCCCGTAGCCACGGGCGAGCTGCGCGCAGATAATGTTGTAATGAATAAATTCGGGGGCGCCATACAGGTCGTGAAGCGTGTCCAGGCGAGCGCGCACCGGCACCGCGCCGTACAGCACGGGCGCCCCGGGATTCGCCAGTTGACCAAGGGTTATGCCGGCCAGAATCTCCGCGTTGATCAGCGCGGCAATGCCCTCTTCCTGTATCGGTGCGGTCGAACCACCCTGCGGCGATGACGAGATCACCAGGGGCAGCCCGGTGCGGCATATGGCAATGACCTTTTCGGCGGTATCGTCAACCATTTGCAGGGGGCTCTTTACCGGGCAGGCTATGAATGATATGATCGGGTTCTCTCTGAGCCGTTCCGGCCCGCCCGCAACAATCTCGGCCATGCGCACGACCGGGCCAAGCGCCCGGATGTCGGTCAGGCCGGCCTGCACGTGTTTCGACATGTGCGCAAGGCAGGCCAGAAACACATTGACGTCCTTGTTAGACAACGTGATCTGCTCGTCCTGGGCATTGACGTTTCGTATAAAGAAGTCGACATTATCGAGGTGGTTGCACACGCCGGCCGAGTCGCACAGCCTGGCCACGGACCCCCGCTCGGCACGAAACACGGGATTGCCCGATTGGTCGGGTTCGCACTCGAGAAATACATTTGTTTCGGAGCCGGTCCCGAAGTACACGCGCGGAACGGCGGCATCGAGCAGAAGCGCGTTGCAGGGCTCGCGCGCGCCGAGAACTATGCGCGACGGGACCGTGTCGAGAGTGTTGCGAATGACCTTTTCAGGAATCCGCACGGTCCACCCGTCACCGCCGGCGCCTTTGGTAATGCCGCAGCCGCCCTTCTCGAACAGGTCCACCGCCTGTTCGTTGGGACAGGTGATACCGGGGTCCCCGAGCAGGGCCATGGAGCTCTGATGGATCGCATCGCGCTGGGAGCGGTCGATCCGCTCATGCGGCTTGACCATGGTACCGGGCCGGAAAGTCATATCGTGTGCGGTTTCCATGAGCAGCGTTCAGTTGTCGAATACGCCCTTGCGAAGCGCCCGGGTGAAACGGCGGCAGTAACGGTCTTTGCCGGTGAGAAGCTCCCCCAGAAGGATGGCCTGCATGATATCCGGTTTGATGGGATCGCATATGGCCGAGTCGAGACCGTTCGCAATGGAGAGAAGCAGAAACGCGCTGTTGACTTTGATGCGTTTTTTCAGGCCGTGCGAAACGTTGGACAAACCCATGGTGGTATGCGCATGAGGGAATTTCTTCATGATACCGGCGAGGGTCTCGAACGTGACATTACCCTGGGAAACATCGGCGGAAATAGGCAGCACCAACGGGTCGAAAAAAAGCTGGTCTTCGGCCAGCCCCTTCTCCAGCGCGGCAGCATGAATACGCCCGCATATTTCTATCCGTTTGGGCGAATTGTCGGGAATGCCGGTCTGGTCCATGGCAAGCGCGATCACCGGAACCTTGAACTCGGCGGCAACGGCCAGACCCGCGGCCAGGTCGGGTTCTGACTCGGCATTGACCGAGTTGAGCATCCACTCGCGGCGATTGTTCAGATGCCGGGCCGCATGGGCAATGACCTCCGTTTCAGCGGCATCGAGCACGAGCTTCTTTTCCGTACAGTCGAGCGCGATATCGACCAGCCAGCAAAGGTCACGTTTTTCCTGCTCGACGTCGCCCGAACCGGTACCCGCGTTCAGGTCGATATAGTCCGCGCCGGCATCGGCCTGGCCGGTGATCTCGTTGCGAATCGCTGGAGCATCATGCGCCTCTATTGCCGCGCGTATGGATTTCCGTGTTGCATTCACCCGTTCGCCTATGATTATCATCGAGTAACCTCATGAAGAAACTGGTCGTGGAGCATGGGATAGTTCGCGGTCAGATCTTCAGCCGTCTTTTCGGGCAGATACGTTTTGACCGGTGCATCGAGCAGGCCAACCACGATGTCGTGGGCTTTCTCCGCAGTTGTTCTGCTTCCCTGCGCTTCCCATACCGGCCGTTTGTCCCGGTCGCTGAGCTGGGGCCTGTAATGCTCGGAGCGGCTGTGCTTGCGAGTATGGCGGGTGGTGAGAAAGTTGCCGCCGGGACCGACCTTCTTGATAACATCCAGTGCCAGCGTATCATCGTTGACTTCCATGCCGCGCACCGCTCGCATCGCCATGCCCAGGATCTCGTTATCGATAACGAGTTTTTCGTAGCTGACAGTCATGGCAAACTCCATGAGCCCGGCGGCATCGTGGATAAAATCCCCGCCGGCCAGAGCAACTAGAAGGTTGTTCATTGCAGATTCGTAGCCGCACTGCGTATCAAGCGTCTTGGAATCGCTGATGCCCGCGGTGCCGTAGTACGGGATGCCGTAGTAGCGGGACATCTGGGCCGCGCCCGCGTTGAGAAGCCCGCTCTCAATCGGGCCGCCAAGATAGTTGAGATCCCTGAAATCGGGCGCGGTTGCCACGCAACCATAGATAACCGGCGTTCCGGGGTTTGCCAACTGGGTGAGCATGACATTGATAAGCGCATCAGCATTCTGAATGACCAGGTTCCCGGCAAGCGACATCGGCGAGGTCGCCCCGCACAAGGGTTCGGCAGGCACCGCCACCGGGATGCCTTCCCGGGCGATCTGGATCATGTATGCCCCGTATTTGCCGTCAAGACGAAGCGGTGATATGCCACAGGCAATCATGGATATGATCGGCCGCTCGCGCAGTGCTTCGGCTGAACCGGCGACACGCTCCGCCATGGCAATCACATCGTTGATTCCCTTGGAGGTGTATACCCCGCCCATGATGTGCTTTGACGTGTACTGAAGGCCGGCGTAAAACCGGTTGACATCGACCCGATCGATAGGAAGCTCGTTGGGATACGTGGGCA
>WJMI01000085.1 GCA_014728015.1 Chitinivibrionales bacterium
CTATCGCATCGCTGCATACGTGTATTAATCGGGCCGAATATGCCGAGTATGTTTGAACGGATTGTATGAACGCTGTGCTGTATCACCCCCTGTGGCGTTTGCTTTGGAGGTGTCTGTTTGGGAACAAAGAAGTCGGTTAAAAGACCGAACAGGAAAAGAAGGGCCACGAAGGTTTCCTACCCGGGTTCTGGCGGGCCTTCCGGTCGTTTCTCCGAAGTACTGTCGATTATTCGGGAGGGCCGCAACAGGGCGTATTCATCGGCGAATTCAGCACTTGTCGAGTGCTACTGGCGCATTGGGCACTACATCAGCAGCAAGGTGAAATCGGCGCAGTGGGGTAGTGGAGTTGTCAGCGAATTGGCCGACTACCTTCAGCATACAGTCGCCGGCCCGCGCGGTTTTTCTGAGAGGAATCTGTGGCGGATGATGCAATTCTATGATTTATATGCCAGTTGCGAAAAACTGTCACCACTGGTGACACAAGTACCATGGACCAATCACTTGATAATTATCTCGAAGGCGAAATCGGCCGAGGAGCGTGAGTTCTACCTGAAGCTTTGTGCCAGTGAGCGCTACTCAAAACGTGAACTGGAGCGTCAGATCGATGCTTCGCTGTTTGAGCGAACGGTTTCGTCTCCCGCTAAGACATCTCGCGCCTTGCTTCAGCGTCATCCCGGCGCTGAGAGCGTCCTTCGCGATTCGTACGCACTCGACTTCCTTGGCCTTCCAAGCGGCCATTCCGAGGAGGATCTCCGCAAAGCGATAGTGGGGAACCTAAAGAGCTTTATAATCGAATTCGGCCGTGACTTCGCGTTCGTAGGTGAAGAGTATCGCCTGCAGGTTGGAATGAAAGATTTTCGTCTGGATTTGCTCTTCTATCACCGTGAGCTTCAGTGTCTGGTCGCCATCGAGCTGAAGATCGACGATTTCAAACCAGAGCATCTGGGGCAAATGAGTTTCTATCTTGAAGCGCTGGACCGGGACGTGAAAAAGACGCATGAGAATCCCAGCATAGGTATCGTGCTGTGCAAGGGTAAAGATGATGATGTTGTGGAGTATGCGCTGAGTCGTACGCTTTCGCCGGCTGCCGTATCCGACTATACTACGAGGTTACCCGATAAGCACCTGCTCGAATCCAAGCTGCACGAGTTTTTCGATTTATCCGTGCGCGAGATGCGTGCACCGTACGATGGTGGTACCCCATGAACGGCCTCCCTCCCCCAAAACCTATCATGATGAAAGAGCGCTCCTCGATGATATTCGTGGAGTACGGGCGGCTCGACGTAATCGATGGGGCATTCGTGCTGGAAGACCAGACGGGTGTGCGCACACAAATACCAGTGGGTACGCTTGCATGCATCATGATTCAGCCCGGTACGACGATCACCCATGCGGCGGCGCGGCTTGCGGCATACGTAGGGTGTTTGCTTATCTGGGTTGGCGAGGGCGGTGTGCGGTTATACTCCGCGGGCCAGCCCGGTGGAGCCAGGGCCGACAGGCTGTTGTACCAGGCAAAGCTCGCGTTGGATGACAGCGCGCGGTTGAAGGTTGTGCGCAAGATGTACACGGTGCGGTTTGGGGAAGACCCGCCCCAGAGGCGCAGTATCGAGCAACTGAGAGGAATAGAAGGCGCTCGTGTGCGCAAGATGTACGAACTCATGGCGCGGCGCCACGGTGTGCGCTGGCAACGTCGCAACTACGATGTCGACGATTGGGACAAGGGCGATGTCGCGAACCAGTGTTTGAGCGCGGCAACGGCGTGCCTGTACGGCATCTGCGAAGCCGCCATTTTGGCCGCCGGGTATGCGCCGGCCATAGGATTTATTCATACGGGCAAGCCGCAATCGTTTGTGTACGACATTGCGGACATCTTCAAGTTTGATACCGTTGTGCCCGCGGCGTTCACAATCGCGTCAAAGAAGGACGTGGTGAATCCCGAGCGCGAGGTCCGTCTTGCATGTCGAGACATGTTCCGGCGCACGAAAATGCTGGAGCGGATCATTCCGACAATAGAGGATGTTCTTTGTGCGGGAGAACTTCCGCGTCCGCAGCCGCACGAAGAAGCCGTGCCAATAGCAATTGCAAACAAGGAGTCGCTGGGCGATGCTGGTCATCGTGGTTGAAAACGCCCCGCCAAGGCTTCGGGGGCGTTTGGCGGTATTCATGCTCGAGATACGAGCGGGAGTATACATTGGCGATGTATCAAAGCGTATTCGCGAAATGCTGTGGAAGCAGGTAGTGGGGTTTGTGGCCCAGGGAAACGCGGTAATGGCCTGGAGCACCAACACCGAATCGGGGTTTGATTTCGTGACGCACGGCCCGAACCGCAGACTGCCGGTTGAGATGGACGGATTCAAGCTGGTGGCATTTCTCGCAGAGGCCAAAGACTCCGCCGCCATAAGCGCTTGCACGACCCAGCGCCGTTAGCTTATTCGAGTTCTTTGACATTGCATTTGATAAAGCGCTTAACAGCGCGGTACCTCTGTGCCCCTTGCTGTAACTTATTTGATTTCAATGGAAAATGAATTAGTATGTTCCCCGCGTGCGCGGGGATGAACCGATATCAGCCCTGAAAAAGATGGCTCAATATTTATGTTCCCCGCGTGAGCGGGGATGAACCGAACATATCTCAGC
>WJMI01000086.1 GCA_014728015.1 Chitinivibrionales bacterium
CACCAGAACAACGGGCGCCGAGGGATGTGCAGAGCCGGCGGCTGTTACGCGGCCGGGGGCCGGGCCGGCCACCCATGCTTTGCCTTTCTTGTGGATAAGGCCTTCTTCGGCAAGCTGCTTCAGTGCATCGCAGACCGTGGACTTTGAGAGATGCCCGGTGATTACGAAGCAGCCTGCCTTGGGCAGGGGCTGACCAACGCGGTAGATACCTTCGGCGATGCGCTGCCTGATACCGTCGGCAAATGATTCGAGGGACGTGCCGCCAGGGTGTGTCGCGGCAGTGATGCGGATGCGCCTGCCGCGCGAATAGTCCAGCAGTCCTTTTTCTCTCAGAAGCGACAGAGCGGCGGACATGGTCTGGGGCGATACGCGGTAGCTCCTGCTCAACCGGGTGAGCGAAGGCAGGTACGCTTCGGAAGAGGATGCGAGTCTCTCCGATATCTTCTCGGCGATTTGTTCGTGGAGTTTCATTGTGGAGATCCTGCTATCGCAAAAGGCATAACCTCGCCATGCCGGACTCAGTGTGTTTATAGCATACTATAATACCATCTATTTCACAAGTCGGGTGTTGAATGCAGTAGATTCAATAGGCGGGAAGAGAACAGGGGATTGTATTTGATTGTGTGCGGGATTGGTTTGAATATCAAATGGTTACGCTATTTATGTCATGTATTGCTTCTGATACTTATTGGAGGCATTGTGACTAGCGGCAGGGCCCAGGAACATCCGAAGAAAGTCCTTTGGATAGGAAACAGCTATTCGGCGTGGTGGGGTGGACCGGCGCAGCACTGCGAGGGCATTGCCTCCAGGGATGATCCGGCCGTTGAAATGACCTGCGAGCGCCATACCTTTGACGGCGAGAGCCTGAGGGGTCATTTAGAAAACGAATCGCGCGGCACGCTTGACAGAATCCGCGATGGGGATTGGGACATCGTGGTGCTGCAGGATTTCTCGCGCCGTCCAATGCAGGATCGCGACGGATTTCGCGAGGATGCAATGCAGCTTCACGAGGAGATCGCCGCAATCGGCGCGGAGACGGTTTTTTTCATGACGTGGGGATACGAGGATTCAGCTTCGTGGCCGGGCATGTTCGAAGCCACCGCGGCATCGTATGAGGCGGTGGCCGGCGAGCTGGGGTGCAGGATAGCGCCGTGCAACAAGGCCTGGCTTCGGGTGCTTGCCGGGCATCCTGAAATCGACATGTGGGCCGATGGGTCGCATCCCACGCCGATTGCCCAGTATCTGAATGGATGTGTGTTCTACGCCCTGTTTACCGGTGAGAGCCCTGAAGGCAGCTCGTATCTCCAGTTCGAGGACCGGCTGGACGAGTCTCAGGCGGCGGTCATGCAGCAGATCGCCTGGGAGACGGTGCTGGCGTATGAGTGGCCCAACGTTCCCGCGCCGGTGGTGGAGCCGGCGGGAGACACATTGCCGATTCCTGTCCAGGTGCAGGCAGGAGTGCTGATGGGCGGCGCAGCCGTGCACTATACGCTCGACGGAACGAGCCCGACAAAGGAGTCTCCCGTGCTCGACAGCGTTCTTCACGTAGATCACACGGCGCTGCTCACGTTGAAATCAATCAAGCCGGGATTTGGCGAAAGCCGCGCGGTCGCGGTCCGGGTGGGTGAGCAGTCGGTTGCGGCCGCAAACCGGGATCGTCGCGTGTGGAAAGCAGGAGCAGGGCAATGGCGGGTCAGTGTGGGCAAAGGCGGGCTTTCGGTCTTGGCGCCGTACGGGATGCGCCATACACTCAGGCTGGTTACTGTTGACGGCCGGATGGTATGTCAGCGGACATCGAGCGGCGTGTCCGAGCATCGGATCACTGCGACCGGCCTTGCGGGGGGAGTCTATGTGGCTCATGTGCGCGCGGGACAACAGGAGATTGCACGGCAGGTTATTCTCGGCAAATAGCCCGTACAGGAATTGCAGATGGGGAGCGGTCTGCCGCGCAAGCGGTGGGTCGCTCTTCTCTTTTTCCGTGGATGCGCGCGCATCGGTGTCTGCATTCTTCTCCATTTGTGTGTACATTGCTGAAGGGGGCCGGGGAGGCATTATGTATTGGCGCGGCAAGGGCGTGAGATTTCTTTTAGCCGGACTGCTGGCATGCGGCAATGTGGTATCGGTGTCCGGGGGGCAGGAGAGGGACCGTTCCTGGCTTCAAGGGAAATGCACTGGCGGCGAGGGTGCGGTCGTATGGGAATACGGCCGGGCGGACGGAAACAACGAATCCATGATAAAGATGTTCGAGGTATCGACCGGGGAGACCGAAGATATCGAAGCCGGATACATGCCGGAGTTTTCGCCTGATGCATCGAAGCTGGCCTGGGTAAAGGGCTCTACGGTGCGGGGCCGTTTGCGCGCTGGTGATGCCGCTATTCACACGATTGCATCGGGCGTGACCAAGAATGGGGGCGTGCATTGGATCAGCAATACCGAAGTGGTTGTCGTGAAGGGCGGCGCGTGGGTCACAGTGCACATCGGGACGGGAGAAGAAACAGAAGTGCCGGATCTTACCGCCTTGGGGCTGGGCGGCACGGAGATTGACGTCAAACTGTGCGACGACGGAATCTGGTCGCGTGTCAGCGGCACGGAATGGCAGACCTCGGACGGCCAGAGCGGGAGCACCGGGGGGCATTGCTCTTCGAGTCTGTCTCCGGACGGCCGCAGCACGACCGGGCTTCACCAGAACCATGACGAATGCGAGCTTCGCGGCATCCGCAGCGGCGGCCACAGCAGTATGCTTCAGCGAACGCTTGCCGACTGCAGCTCCAAGGGTTTTGACAATCACCGGTGGTCGTCGAATGATCCCCGTTTCGTGGCGGCGCAATATGAGTGTGACAGCATGTTCGGCGTATGGGAGCGGGGAACCAGCGATGTATTTCTCGCGGGCGACTGCACCGGAGAATCATACGGCGATTTTACCAACGGCCCGGCAAACGACGAACCATGGCCGACGGGTAGTCCGGCCGGTCCGGAAATTGTCTCTGAGCGCGATCTCCTGGAGTTCTCCGCGGTGGCCGGTGAAGGCAATCCCTCTTCGCAGTCCATGACCGTGTCGACCGAAGCAGGCGAGCTCTTGGACGTGCGGGCGGATGCCCGGCCTGCCTGGCTGATGGTTGATTTGAGCGCTGCGAGCGGCAGGGAGATCACGGTCACCAACACCGCGGACATAACAGGACTTCCGGCCGGGGAGTATTCCGGCGAGGTCGATATCTCGAGCGCGAACGCCGGCTCGGTGACGTATACGGTTGCGCTGTCGATTACAGAGGATGCGCGGCCGCCGGTTCTCGTGGTTTCGCCGAACGGCGGCGAAACATTCGCGGTGGGCCAGACCATAAGGATTGCCTGGGATGCGGTGGAAGACCTTCTGGACAGGGGTGTCGAGATCGCGGTGTCAGTTGATGACGGTCTTGACTGGCTGGTCATCAGCGGGGCCAAATCGGTAGCGCCGGGGGACACGTCCTGGGAAGCATTTACGTGGGAGATACCGGATTCGGTCGATGGCGTGTCTCTCGTATCGACCGCGTGCCGCGTGCGGGTCGAAGACTATGATGAGGGCACGGGCCGGGTTGATGTTTCAGACGGCGTTTTTACTATCGTGGGAAGGGGCCAGCCCGTACGGTGGCATTCACCGGCAGGACCTTCCGGCGCATGGGCCGTGTCATTCCGGCGTAACGGATCGCTCACCATTGTTTCGGGAGTTCTCGGACCGCACGTTATCGCGGTGTATTCCCCGCATGGCCGTGAAGTGGCGCGTCTCGATGCTTCGGGACCGGGACAGTATGCCTCATGGGCCATGCTCCCGTCCGGCGTGTTTCTCGTGCGCATTCTCGCGAACGGCAACCCGGTCGCGGGGAAAGCTGTCATGATTCGCTGAGAAGGATACTCGTTTTTTCAAGACCATTATCCCGACCCGCACGCTTGACAGGCTCGGGCCCTCGAAAACAGCACTCCCTGGGAGTAGAATAGCAAATGCGGTACCACAGCCGTTTTGCAGCGGGGACTGACATACACCCTTTGGCAGGTTATTTCGACACGAGCATGTCATATGCGGCGAATTCCTTCTTAAGACCGCGTATTACGGCATTGGTACCGGGTGATTCCTTGCCTTTGTAGGCCTCATCGATTCCCGACAACGGCACGATCTTCTTTCCCACAAACAAGTCAAGGAACGCACGTTCCTTGAACGCGCGGTTTCTTTCGCGGCTGCGCTGGATATACAATCCGCAAACTGTGTTTTTTGTGTCGATTCCCACGACAAACTCTATGGCCCCGTATTCGCCTTTCTGCGATGCCGCGATGATCGTTCCGATCCTTGTCCCCGCGGCATCGAGCATGTCGAAATACTGGAATGTCTCGCGCTGACCGGGAAGCAGTTCCCAGCCAAGTGTTTCTTCAATCTTGCCGCGCTCTTCCTTGCCGATCTTCACGACCATGGTTTTATAGTCTTTTGCCCCGGGGAAGATCCGTGTCATGGTGCGTTCGGGATTTCGCCAAACGCACAGGTACACCTCCTGAGCAAATAGCGGGAATGTGTTACAAAGCAAAAGAAAAAAGGCGATACAGCTGAAACGAAACCCGATTGTGAATCTCTCCGTAATGTACATACCGGTATCCTCCTCGTATGGTAAACCATTTCGGTTTGAACGCCAGACCGACAAACGTCGCATCATTCCACTCTTTGTCCTTTCGCATGAGTGTCCCACTGACGATCGCATCCAGTCTGGGGACTATTGCGTACTCAATAGCGGCGAACCCCGCACCAAAACTCGCTCCGTTAATGAAGCCGGCATTAACCTCGGCCCGTCCGAGAACCGGTCCCGCATACAGAGTCGCATCGATTCCCCCCAGACCGCGATCCAGTGCGGAATCGCGATGGTGGCGCGCGGATGTCTCTCCGTAGGCACCCGAAATGCCCAGGATGATCTCATCCGTTTCGCCCACTGCAATCCCCAGCCGGGCGACGCCGAATCCGTGCCCCGGAAAACCGGGAACATGATGCGCGCCGTATCCTTGTGTCACCGACAGGGCATAGTCGAATCTGCCAAGGACGCCTGAGAGCATAAGCCCGTTATCCGCGTGAAACCCGATCGTTCCGGGGCATAGTGACTCATACAGCTGCCGCGTCGCATCGAATGTCTTCAATAGTCCGTACGGGACGATGAACCGGCCCGCAGTGATATTCCACCTGCCGAGCGGCCCTTTGTATTTCGCGGACAGCTCATGCAGAAGGATATTCTCGAAATTGTGCTCCGCTTCAGCCAGAGCGGCCACGGTGAGGCGGTCGCCCTTGTCGTCGGCTAACGTTTTGCGGACAAGCAGCCCCAGCATGTGCAGCTCTGCCTCGTGGCCGGTCCATTCCTCGAGGTGATACCGCGCATCACCGTCAATGCCAATGGTCCATGAACCGGAGACATTGCACGCCGCGAGGGCGAATGCAAGAGCGAGACTATCAATTCGTAATCTTGCCGTCCTCAATGGCAATTGTCTTTCCGCCCTTTCCTGCCAGATGCTCGTTATGCGTAACCACGACAATGGTCATGCCACTCTCGTGGAGTTTGTCGAATAGGCCCATGATCATCTCCGCGTTACGCGAATCCAGATTTCCCGTTGGTTCGTCCGCCAGAACAATCGGCGGAGAATTCACGAGGCTGCGCGCGATCGCCACACGCTGCATTTCCCCGCCCGACAACTGCCCCGGGAGATGATCGAGACGGTTGGCCAGTCCGACTAGAGTCAGGAGCTCTTTCGCGTGCTCAGTTGCGGCCTTCCTTGCGAACAGACTCGGAAGCTGCACGTTCTCGAGCACCGTGAGCGTCGGTATCAGGAAGAACTGCTGGAATACGAATCCGATCGAGGTCTGCCGCATGCGTGTCAGAACTTTTTCGTCCGCGCGCTCAATCTCTTTCCCGTTGACCCACACTTTGCCGCTCGTCGGGTGATCGAGGCAGCCCATGAGATTCATCAGCGTGGTCTTGCCTGACCCGGATGGCCCCACTATCGTGCAGTAATCGCCGTTTTCGATTGCGAGCGAGATATTGTCAACCGCATGAACGGTTTCCGTTCCGCGGTGATAGAACTTGGTTGCTTTCTCAAGCTTGAGTGCTGTTTGATCATTCATTTCTCAATACCTCCATGGGCACAATCCTCGATGCCCGGAATGCCGGATAGAGGGAACATGCGACACCAACAACCAGACAGATAATGAAAGATACCAGGGCGATTGCGAAATCCGGCTGTGATATGCTTCCCGACGGCACGAAGGCGATGAGATATCTCCTCATGATTCTCCCGAATATCGGGCTGATGAACGAGCCGGTTATGGCGCCTGCAGCGCTTGCCGTGATACAGATGACGAGGGTTTCCAGGGATATGAGATGCAGAAGATCGCCCGCGCCGGCGCCTACGCATTTGAGGTAGGCGATTTCCCTGCGGCGTTCGAGCACAGCCATGAGCATGGTGTTGACGATGCTGAAAATCGATATGAGAATCGCCACACCTGCCATGATATAGAGCACGACACGGGTCGATCCGAAAAACTCGAGGATGCCTTCGCCGAGCTCCTTGGAGCCGAGTACATAATAGTCGGGCGGCATTGAAGCCCGTATCTGGTTGCGTGTGGCATCAAGTGTGGAAATGTCCTTGAGCTTGATCGCTATCGCCGAAAGCTTGCCCTGCCTGTCAACCAGCTCCTGCGCGGTCTTGAGCGGGATGAAGAATGTGCCGTCATCCTGACTGTAATACCGCGGGAGGATGCCCGCGACCACGAACTCCCGGTCGAAATGCTCGCTGTACATTTTGTCGCCGATGCCGAGGTTCTCAATTCGTGCCATCTCGCCGCCGAGTATTACCGATGTATCGCTTGTAAACCAGCCGCCCTTCTCGTAGCGCCACTCAGGCTTGATCTTTTCGATCTCCTTAGTGATGCCCATGAAAATGTCGGTTCGTGACCCGTCTTCGGTGGTAATTGCAAACAGCTTGAACGGCAGCACAACATCGACTTCAGGGACAGCGCTGACTTTGTGTGTCATGTCTTCGGCAACATACAGCGGGCTCAGTCCTCCCTGCGCAATGACCGATGCCGCTTCAATAGGGCAGCCTTCCTTGGTTATGTACATATGTACTCCGGTTTTTGCCACCAGCTCTTCGGTCACGGCGCGCGTATACCCGCGGTCGAGCGACAGCACTACGCATAACGTGGCTGCGGACACCGCAAGGCTCAAGCCGGTGAGCACGCTCCGAACCGGGTTTCGCCTCAGATTGCTGATCGCAACTTTCATGTATGTCATGATGGCCCCCTAGTGTACCCGTACTCCGAGAGCTGAGAATACGACATTTTCCTCTCCTGCAGTAACCTGGGCATACACGGTCACCGGCTTGCCCTTTTCAAGTTTGGGGAACGAAAAGCCCTGAGGGAAAATCGTCGCCCTGTGCGCACCGTCCTGCATGAAAAACTCGCATAGCGACGGGCACTGGCCGGCAATGACCCCTTTCACAACAACATTCTTGCCGTTATATTCCGCAGGCTTCGCCACGACATCCGCCAGGGTCGCGGCCTCGGATTTCGATGGTATCTCCATCCCGAGCTCGAGGGAGCTCGACCTGTTGCAGCCGGCGGCGATGAGCGCCGATGCAACCGCTATAGCCGCGAAGAATCCTGTTGCAGTTATTCGAATGAACGATCTCATATCTACGGCTCCTCTTTTCGTGAAGAAACTGTACTGTCCAGAACCATTGCGTTTTGCTGGATATGCACCGAGGATGGATACACCCCGGGCAGTCAGGCGTACATACCAATACGTACGGAAGGGGAGTGTCTAGGTGCGGAGAACCGTGGAAGTAATATGCGGGGCACACGGGATTGGATCCCGCGCCTTGGAGAGCAGAGTCTCCGCCGGAAAGCCGGGCGGCGCCCGGAAAGACGCCGGATGGACTGTCATCTGGTGGATGCAATTGCCCGGGTGCATCAAACCTGAGGCTGGTATCGCGGGATTTGCTTTGTCGCGGGGTTCCATGGTTGACCCGCATTCACCGCAGCACTCGTGCGATTTGCTGCCAACAGCTTGCTCATGGCAGCTCACTGCGGCATCAACATGACACACAGCCCTACATTCACAGGAGCTAAGCGGGGACGCGCCAGCCACAGCTCCTAGCATTGCCACGATTGCGGCGATGGAAATCGCCCGTTCCATACCACTTCGCCCGGAAATGCACGAATGCGTGATCATCGTCTGTTATTTTATCCTAACTACGGGGCAATTTCAACAATATTGTCCTCACCGGCCTTGTCGCAGCCTGTACGCTCGCTACCCAGGCACATCTCCCGGCCCAGCGATTGGCGCGGCCCTTTTTCACCTGACAGGCGAAGTGGCATTTTCCATTTTTCAGAAGGCGCTCATCCAGGGCGCCCGGCAACTTCTTCACTCCGGATTCCATGCTCGCAGGCAAAAAAACCGACAAGGACGAGGCTACTCGCAGGATTGAGCAGCTCGAAGACAGGGTTTCGCGGCAGGAATCGATTATCGCGAACCTCAAGAAAGAGCTGGAGAAGTACAATCCCACGCGGATCGAGCGCGACATATTCTGCGAGCTGTCCAGGACCTTTGCC
>WJMI01000087.1 GCA_014728015.1 Chitinivibrionales bacterium
GGGCAAGGGCGCTGCGGGGACGGCACGCCAGGCACGATGCGATATCATGATCGCCGAGCCCGCGCGCGAGAAGAAAGGTCTGGCGCTCCCCGCCCCGCCACGACACATTATCATTCACCTGCAGCACCGACAGTGTGGTGCCCGCCGCACGCTTGGCCATCAGAATATGCCCCTTACCATCCCCCGCTTCCGCGCCCCGCGTTTGCCCGCCGCCAGCCGATAGTTCTTCGATGCCAAATGCGTTTTTCCGCCCAACAACCGCTGCTCGACAAATGTAAGCAACCGGTATTTCAGGCGATCATGCTTGTGCCGCACCGGCGAGCGCCCCGAGTATTGGAGCTTGTCTCCCCAGTCCATGCGCGCTGCGCGGTCCTTCATGACCGCCGGTATCGACCCCGTGTATACTCGCGCCTTTTCCAGTGACCCATAGTCAAATTCCTCCGGCTCGCGCGCGTAGAGCGCCTCCGCGGCATCCCTGCCCGCATGTGTCGTCGAGAACTCGCGGCGTTTCTTGTTCATGAGCCGCGGCGGGCGCACCCAGCCGTAATGAAATACCTCGGCATCCACCGGCGCCACCCGCAGCTTGCGGCCGTCACGGCGAAACGACTGCGCGCTGCTCCACGAGCGGATGCCCAGCCCGTTGCGCACGATACGTATCTCCCGCGGATACCAGGCATGATTTACGACATAATGTGTATAGTCGCCCCAGAAATGCTTGTAGCGGAACAGAAGCCCCTCCACTTCGCGATCGTCAAGAAGTTCCCCGCAGCGCTTCACAATGCGCGGCAGGAAGTCCTCATGCACGACCTCGTCGGCCTGAATGTAGAAACACCAGTCGCCCGTGCACTTCTCGAGCGCCACGTTGGTCTGCTGGCCGTGCACCTTGCCTTTCAGCCGCTCGCGGTCCGACCAGACCGTGTCGATAATGTGCACGCGCGAATCGCCGATGGCCTCGATCTCCTCACGCGTGCGATCATCCTCGTCGCCCGCTCCCACGGCAACAAAGAACTCGTCGCACACCGGAAGGATCGATCGGACGGCCTCGGCAACCGGGTAGTACAGCTTCTGCGCGTTGCGCGCGAACGAAAAACCGCTTATGCGCATTCCTTGGGCTCCTCTGCTTTCTCTCCCTGAGGGTACTACTCTGCGCGCGCCTGAAACATGGCGAGCGCCTGGTCATGCACGCTTTGCCGGCGTGATTTCCTCCATCAGATCGCGCACCCGCATTGCCGTAATGCTCTTCAGGCAGTCATAATGTCCGAACCGGCATTCCCGCTCGAAACACGGCGAGCAGCTCTCATCACTGCAGGCAATCCGCACCGCATTCCCCAGCGGCCGCGTCCAGCGGGGCGAGGTCGACCCGAATATCCCCACCACCGGCGTCCCGATATAGCCCGCAAGGTGCATGAGCCCGGAATCATTCGAAACCACCGCCTTTGCCGCGGCAATAATGCCGGCTGCCTTGGCCAGGCCCGTCTTTCCGGTAAGGTCTTCCACATGCGACCGCGCGCTGAGCGGGCCCTTTTCGTATGCATCGGCATCGCCTTCGGTGCCCAGAAGCACAATGCGTTCGTCGCCCAGAAGCTCTTCCAGCTCCCCGAAACCGTCCCACCGCTTTGCCGGACCATAGGTCGCGCCCGGGCACAACACCACGCACCCGCGATACTTCTCGAATGCCTCTATCAGTTTCGGCTCCCACCGGTCGGGCGCGCGGTATTCCATATCGAGCACCGCGCAATACTCCGCGAGCAAATGCCGCGACCGGTCGCGCACCGATGGTTTCAGGCGCTCGGTAAGAAGTATCCCCCGGCCGTCCTTGCGGATGCCGCGCCGCCTGGGTATCCCGGTCCAAAACGCAAACCACGCGGAGGAAAATGAGAACGGCAGCAGGTATATACTCTCAAATTTCCGCCGGGCGACCCTGCGCCTGCTCGCCCGCCACTGATTCCTGGAATCACGATCGTATGCTATGATGGGAAAATCGGTCAGCAGATTGGCCAGCTCGATAAGCCACCGCGGAACGATAAGGGTGGGCCGGATCCCGCGATGCATCGCCATCCGCTCGACCACCGATAGAGCCAGGACGAAATCACCTATCCAGTTGGGCATGAGCACCGCCGGGCAATCGCCCGGCCGCCCGCGCCCCGCGCCCGCACGCCGGCCGTTTTCAGTCACGCGTCCACTCCCCTCCACCGGCGCATCGCGGCCTGGCTCCACCGAGTGATTCCTGGGCATCCATCGCTGTTTCGATTGGACAATCCTTATGAAAATAACACATCCATGGCAAAACCGCGCGGGCCGTGGCCCGCGCATCCGATGGGCCGCGTATGGCCGGGAAAACCCTGCGACATTTCAGCTTGACTTGACTGGTGATATCGATGTAGCTTCTCGTGCTCATCCGATGCACGGATGCGCACTCCCGGCCGGGGGGCCGCCTGAACCTTCTTTTTCTTACCTGCCAGGGCGGTGTGTTCGGCTCCACCCTCTCCATCGCCTATCTCTGCAAAGGGCTGGCGAAACACGGCCATGCCGTGTGCCTAGGATTGCCTCCCGGATCGCTTCTATGGAAAGAACTCGAAGAAAGCGCGGTCGAGCGTGTGCCCATGCGGTTTCGCGGCAAGTTCGACTCCGCCGCCATGCGCGCGATTCGCGATGTCGTGCGCACAAGGAACATAGATATCATCAATGCCCAATCGAGCCTCGATCGGTACAACGCGATATTCGCCCGGTGGCGCTACCGCCTGGCGGCGCGTCTTGTTCACACGCGCCGCCAGATGCCCCGTATTGATGTACCCCTCCTCCAGGCGCCGCTGTATTATTTAGGCGCCGATCGCATCGTGGCGGTCAGCTCCGCGGTCAAGCGGGCGCTTGTCAGGAGAGGCATCCCGCACAAGCATATCACGGTTATCCACAACGGCACCCCGCCGGAGAAATATGACGGGCTCGATCCCGCCGAAGCCGATCGCCTGCGCGCCCGCTACGGCATCACGCCCGGCGACCGGGTGATCGGGTGCGTGTCACGGCGCAAACGGCAAGAGCAGATTCTTCAGGCGCTCCGGATGCTCGACCCGGACATCAAAGTGATGTTCGTGGGAATGTCACAGACGGAAAAAGACAGGCGCATAGTCAGGGATCTCGGCATCGCCAATGGCATCCATTATGTCGACACCATCAGTCCCGCTCAAGTGCTGTATTTTTACGGACTCTTCTCGGTCATGGTGCTCCCCTCGATCACCGAAGGGCTTTCGCAGGCGCTCCTCGAGGCCATGAGCCTGCGGGTGCCGGTGGTGGCCATCGCCGCGGGAGGCAACACCGACCTTATAGAGCATGGCGTGAACGGGATGCTTTTCGAGAACGATGATATCCGCGGGCTGGCAGACTGCGTCCGGAAGGCCCTTGACAGCGGTCCTCATGTCCGCGCCATGGTGGATCGCGCGGCCCGGGACGTTCGCGAGCGGTTTTCAATGCAAAGGACCGTCCGCGAGTACGAAACCTTCTTCGGCGGGCTCCTTGACACCCGCTAACCATCGGCCCGCCGACGGCCCATCCCGCCCGGCAGGCGCCGGCCGCTGTCCCTGCCGGCCGGCGTATCCAGATAGTAGATTTGTCTA
>WJMI01000088.1 GCA_014728015.1 Chitinivibrionales bacterium
CTACAGTGATGACCGTCAGGAGGCCGAAGGCACGGTGCGGCGCGTGCGAGAGCTGTCCGGCGCCGGCCACAAGCTCGGCGACATAGCTGTGCTGTTCAGAACGAACGCGCAATCCCGCGCATTCGAAGAGGCGTTTCGGAAAGCCAATCTGCCCTATATCCTCGTGGGGGGCGTAAGCTTCTATGAGCGGAAGGAAATCAAGGACTGTCTTGCTTATCTGCGGCTGCTGGTGAATCCAAGGGATGATGTCAGCTGCGAGCGGATACTCAATGTGCCGAGCCGCGGCATTGGCGCAAAGTCCCGCGAGGGGCTTGCCCATACCGCGCGGCAGACATCGCAGTCCATGCTCGAGACGATTATTGCCGGGGCCTATAGCGGAACGAATGCGCGCAGCAGCAAGGGCATGAGCGACCTCCGTGAAGCGTTCACGCTTATGCGGGAGCTGATTGATCGAAATGCGCCGCCGAACGTCACTCTCGAGGAAGTGCTCACGGTGACGGGATACGTGGATGCGCTCGAAAACGAAGACACCGAAGAGGCGGATGCGCGGCTTGAGAACATCAGCGAGCTCATGAACGCTCTGTCTATCTGGTGCGGGGAAAACGAGGGCAAGACGCTCTCGGATTTTCTGGAAGAGGTTTCGCTGGTGAGCGATATCGATCGGTGGTCGCCGGAAACCGATGCGGTGAACCTGATGACGCTTCATTGCGCCAAGGGCCTGGAATTCTCGACGGTGTTTCTGGTGGGGCTTGAAGACGGTCTGCTGCCGTCGCGGCAGAATTTCGATGATGATGCCAGGCTTGCGGAGGAGTGCCGGCTGTTCTACGTGGGCGCCACGCGCGCCAAGAAGCTTCTGGAGTGCTCGCATGCGGATCAGCGCTGGCGATTCGGGTCGGTCATGCCGATGGAGCCCTCGCGGTTCCTCATGTCTGTTCCTGAAGATCGGTACGCGTTCACCGATCACGCACGTGTTGCCCCCGTGCCCGCGGCATCGTTTGCTGCTCCGCCGAAACCTTCGCGGTCTCGCGCCAGGCGCCGGGCGCCGGAAAAAGAGCGGATTGCGGTGGAGCCGCAGTATGACGAATTCAATCAGGACGTGGTCCACTTCCGTATGGGACAGCATGTCACGCACCGGTCGTACGGGCCGGGAAAGATATTGAGCGTGAGCGGATTCGGGCCGGACACGAGGTTGACCATCCTGTTCAACGACGGCACCCGCAAGCGCCTGATGGCCAGGTTTGCCAACCTCGAGACCTAGCTGCGTGTTGTGGGGTCGGACCAAGCATACAGGACCAAGCATACAGCCCATTTTCCAATGAGTTACGTCTCTTGAAGCGATTAAAACAGCCCTTAGAATGCATTTTTTCAGCCGAAATCTGACTTGTAAGCCTGGCGGGAGCGTTTTCAATGTGTTTCACTGCAACAGGTCAAAGACTGCAGCTTTCGGCATCGCGAATCCAACAGGCCTTTTTAACAGGCCTTTTTTGCACGTAGGGGTATTGGAGAGGATCATAGGAAGGTACTGCCCGGTGTGGTGAATATCCCGGCAGGCCTGCTTATCCAAAGATGATGAAAAACTGACCAAAGCATTCTTTCTTCGGCGGAGCCTATTTTATTTGGCGCGTGGTCCGGCATTTACAATGAACAAAGGCCGCATATGATAACCAAAGAGCATGTTGAATACATCGCCGAACTCGCACGCTTGAAGCTTGACGAGAGCGAGATCGCATCGTTCACCAAACAGCTCGGGGCGGTGCTTGGGCATGTGGAACAGCTGAACCGCGTGGACACGACAGGTGTCGAACCAACCTGCTTTGTCGTGCCGGCGCACGATCCGCTTCGTGACGATGTCCGGCGGGAGTCGCTTCCGCGGGACGAAGCGCTCCGAAACGCCCCCTCCGTCAAGAAAGGCCACTTCGCCGTTCCCAAGATCATCGGGTAGGCGAAGTGGACCAATGGAGTGCTGCGCCCATGAAATCAAGCCGTTCTTGTGTTTGTGTGATTCCCGCCCGCTATGGATCGAAGCGCCTTCCGGGTAAGCCCCTCGCGACTATCCGGGGCATCCCGCTGGTGATATGGGTATACAACCGTGTCGCCGAATCGGGAGTATTCGACGATGTTGTGGTGGCGACCGACGACACGCGCATCCGGGATACCGTGCGCCGTCACGGGGGGAAGGCAATCATGACATCGAAGAAGCACGCGACCGGCACGGACCGGGTCCTGGAAGCCGTGGGCAAGCTGCGCTGCCGGCATGTCGTGAATGTGCAAGGCGACGAACCGCAGATTCCGATTGGCGTTCTCAAGGATTTCAGCAGGCACCTGCGCCGCATTGACGATCACACCTTGCTAACCTGCGCTACGAATGCTACAATAGATGAAATGGATGACCCGGATGTGGTGAAGGTGGTGCTGGCCGGAAACGGCGATGCGCTGTACTTCTCACGTTCGGCGATCCCGTACCGCCGGTCCGGCGGTACGAAACCCGGGTACAAGCATATCGGCATCTATGGCTTCACGCGCTCCGGGTTGCGCCGGTTCTGCCGTCTGCCGCGCAGTGTTCTTGAACAGACCGAGAAGCTCGAGCAGTTGCGGGCGCTGGAAGGGGGGATGCGCGTGCGGTGCCTTGTCAGGCGATACCGGTCGATCGGTATCGACACGAAGGAAGATCTGGCTGCGTTCAGGCGTTTGGTCGGCGGCCGGAAGGGAGCCCGTCGAGGAAAGACCCCATGAGCGAAGTGCAGAGCAGAGAATGCAAGGTACTGGTGGTCGATGATGAGAAGTCGATCTGCGACCTTCTCTGTCAGTACCTTCGCAAGCAGGGGTACAACGTGTTTCGGGCCGCCAGCGGCGAGGAAGCGGTCAGGATTGTTGAAGTCAACGGCATCGACCTGGTCCTGTCGGACATCAAGATGCCGGGCATGACCGGTGTCGACCTCCTCAAGTGGATAAAAGAGTACGACCGGTTCCTTCCCGTAATAATCACCACCGGGTTTCCCACGCTCGACACGGCCATCGAAGCGCTCAAGCTCGGGGCCTTTGATTACCTCACCAAGCCGTTTCACCTGGAGGAAATCGGCGAAAAAGTCCGTCGGGCGCTGATCAACCGGCAGCTCGAAGAAGAGAACATTCTTTTTTCGAAGCTGGTGTCGCTGCACGAAGTCACCAAGGTCCTTTCGTCCACGCATATCGTGCCTGATCTCAACAAGCGCCTGCTGGACTTCTCTGTCAAGCTTGCACGCGCGGACGGCGGCGCGCTGATGTTCTTTGATTCGTTCTCCCGCTTGTATACCTCGGAGACGTTTCCTGCCGACCATGATCCGGCATTCTGGAAACAGGAATTCTACACGGCATGCTCTCAGTGGGCCGCGGGGCACGAAGAGCCGCTTGCGCTTGAGTCCGGTTCCGAGCTGTCTCCTCCGGGTCTGCCCAAGCTGCCCGAGCACATACAGTCGTACATCGTGTTCCCGCTGCGCACGCCCAAGCGGACGCTGGGGGTTCTGAACCTGATTCGTGTTGAAGGGAGCGTGTCGTTTTCAAACATCGATCTCGAGATAATCAACGTGCTTGCATCGCAGGCCAGTATCTCAATCGAGAATGCCCGCCTGTACCACAGCATACGCGACAACTACCTCAAGACGGTGCGCGGGTTTGCGCTCGCGGTCGAAGCCAAGGACCAATACACGCACGGTCACTCCGAGAAGGTCATGGAGTTCACCGTCGTGCTCGCCGAGAAGCTCGGACTGTCGGCGCAGGAGATCGACCAGATCAAATATGCCGGGCTGCTCCATGATATCGGCAAGATCGGCGTAAGCGAAAACATCCTCAACAAGCCGGGCCGCCTGACCGATGACGAATTCGCGGAAATCAAAAAGCACCCCGACCTTGGCGCGCGCATTATCTCGGATGTGCCGTTTCTGAAATCATTGGTCCCCCTCATCCGCCATCACCACGAGTTCTTCGATGGAAGCGGGTATCCGGACCGGATCGCCCACGACGAGATCCCGTACGGCGCGCGCATACTCTGCGTGGCTGATTCGTTCGAGGCAATGACATCGAACAGGCCCTATCGCAAGGCAATGCCCCGTGACATGGCATCCGAGATACTAACCAAGGAGAAGGGACGGCAATTCGATCCGCACGTTGTAGATGCGTTCCTTGAACTCCTGCAATCGGGGACCGCGGGCGTGTGAGCGGACCGGTACGCGATCGCCGAAGACGGCCTAAGCGTCTGACAGCCATGTGGGTTGGGCTCTGGTGCGCCGGGATTGCGTTCTGGCTGTTGTTGGCATACCGGCTCGACAGCCTGTCTCAGACGACAGAAGGTATTGAATTAGAAAAAGATACGATACTATCCGGCGCCGGTTTCGCGGGAAGCGGAGCGGCCGATACAGCGGCGGACAGCGCGCGCGGGCGGGCGCGGAAGAATCCGGAAGCAGGGGCAAGTGATTGTATCAACGTGAATACCGCGGATGCAGCATCTCTGGTCGCTCTTCACGGCATTGGCCCTGTTATCGCCGAAAGGATTGTGTCCCACCGCGAAGAGCACGGGACATATGCGCGCGCCGGAGACCTCATGAAAGTCAAGGGCATCGGGCCCAAGAAAGTGGAGAAAATCAAGGCGGACATTTGCTTTTGATTTGCAGATGACTCATTTTTCGATATGCATCAGCGAAAAAGGTAATTGGTTGGGAAACGGTAAGATATGGCTCGACGCAGGAATTCGATATCAGGCTTGGCGCTAAGCAGAGATGCTGTCTGTCTGGCCCAGTTCCTTCCTGAGGAACGCCTGGTGGCAAACGTCAGCATCCAGCCTGTCGAGGAGCCGGGCGGTGATATCCTTGATGCGGCGGCGGGTGGACTGAAAGACCTGGTGCGCGCGGCCAAGCTTGGCGGCGAAAGCATTGTATGTTCGCTGCCTGGTGAATACGCGGTCATCCGGAAGATTCCCCTGGACAGCGACGAGCCCAATATCGGGGAAGCGTTGGAATGGGAATTCAGCCAGCAGATTATCGGCTCGCGAGACGAGTACGTGTTTGATTTTGAAAAGCTTGCAGGTACTTCTCAACAGGGCCAGGACCAGTTTCTGGTTGTGGGATACCGCAGCGAAGCGGTCGATAGAATGAGCCATCTGCTGCGGTCCAACAAGCTGAATCCGCTGATAGTCGATCTCGACATCTTTGCGCTTATCAATGTGTTCGAGGCGAACTACGATGAGGCCTCTGTGCCGGCTGCGCTTGTCATTGCCGGAGAAAAGGTGTCCAAATGCGTACTCAGCGCGCAAGGCGCCTTTCTGGATATGGAAACAGTGGCGCACGAGGCGGAAATGCAGAGCCCGCAGAGCTATGGCACGTTGATCGAGCAGGGGCTTGGCAAGCTGCTGGCGTGCAATCCCGGCGTGGCATTGCGGGAATCGTTGCCCGTATATTTCACGGGCTCCCTGCTGGCCGAGCGGGATTATGCGGATGAAGTCACGAAGGCGGTGCCCAAGGCGGAGTTGTTGTACCCGTTTCGCAAGCTTGACTGCGGGGCTGGCATGCCCGAGGAAGAGCTGCGGAAGTATTCGCCGCAGCTTGCCGTTGCCGTGGGCCTTGCACTGCGGGGGGCGGACTAGCGGCATGGTACGTATAAACCTGCTCAAGAAAACGGTCAGGAAACGTGCCGAGGGGCCGAAGATTCCGGTCAGGGTATACGTGATCGCCGGGGTTACGGCCGGCATCGCGTGTCTCGTTTTCGCGGGAATATGGATATCGCGAACGCTTCTGCGGCCTGAGCCCGAAAAAGAATATGTTGTCGAAAAAGACCTTCGTCCTTCGACATACAGCAAGGCCCATGCCGTTGAGGAAGTGGTGCGGGAGCATGACGATCTCGGCGACAAGATCAAACGAAGCGGCGTGCTGGACCTTCCCTACGAGGAACTCGCGACCGCGGAGAAGATCAACTACGAGATACATTTCGCCAGAAATGTCTGCGAACTTCTGGCTACCACGGTTCCCCAGGGCATAGGGTTCCGAACGCTTTCGGGTGAGGCGTTCCGCCGGATAAGCGGAGAAACCTATGCGGCATCGCGCGAGCTGATCACGCACATGCTCACCGAGCTTCGGCGCGCCGGAGTGGATCCGCTCCCCCCGCCGGCGTCGGTGATCAGGAAGACCGGAAGCAAGTATAAGTTCACATTCAAGGCCGACGTTGAGTTCGGCTTGAATCTTCGCGAGCCCTTCATCGATCTGGAGCTCCACCATCTGACGTCGCGCGAGGGCCTGCCGCATGCTCTGCAGAAACTGGGGATGGTAGCGAGAAAGAACGGTGTCCGGCTGAACGGTACGCCCCGGAAGCTGTCTGCTGAAGCGGCGGGGGAATTCCGGAAGTTCCGGTATCGTCTTACCGGCGTATGTTCATACGTCCAGTTTGTGCGGTTTGTCCAGGGGCTCCACGAAGAGCGGGTCCCCTGCGCGTTTGAGAACTTCAGGCTCGTTGCTCAGACCAGAGACCGTCTCACATTCAACGCGCAGATTCTTTTCACCACACTCGATTGATTTTACCGGGTGATGAACCTGCGGATAATCTCCGGCCTTTTCGGCGGGCGTTTCCTCCGTCTCAAGGCGGGCGCATCGCGGCTCAGGCCAACGTCCGAGCGTGTCCGCGAATCGGTGGCGGCCGCGCTGGCCCCCCGCATCCAGGGCGCGCGGGTTGCCGACCTGTGCGCAGGTACCGGCGCATTCGGTTTTGAACTGCTCAGCCGAGGAGCTTCGTTCGTGGATTTTGTCGAGAGCGATCGTGCCCGTATCAAGGCTCTCAGACGGCATGTCGAGGAATTCGGGGCGCACGATCAGTGCGCGGTGCACGGTATGGACGTGCGACGATTTCTGCGCGCGGCCCCCGCGGACTATACGATTGTATTTTATGATCCTCCGTACGGGGACGACCAGCTTGCTTCCGTGGTATCGGATGCGCTCGGCCGCGTTGCCGACGGGGGCATGCTTGTGTACGAGCATGCCGCGTCACGCGATCTCCGTGCGGTGTGTGCGATTCCTGACGCCTGTACAGTGAGTTCGCGGCGGTATGGCGACACAACGGTGAGTTTCATGACCCGGGCTTCTGGGTAAGAAAGGAAAGGACTGCTCTCATGCCCACAGCTCTCTATCCCGGCACGTTCGATCCGATAACCTTCGGCCATATTGATATCGTCGCGCGCGCCGCCAAGATTTTCACCAGGGTCATCGCGGTCGTGGCCGACAATCCGAACAAGCAGGTGCTGTTTGGCACGGACGAGCGCGTGGAGATGGCGCGGGAATCGCTGAAGGGCATTGATGGTGTGGAGGTCATGCAATACAGCGGTCTCATCGTTGACTGCCTTCAGGAGACCGATGCCACGGCCATTATCCGCGGCCTGCGCGCGCTCTCCGATGTCGAATACGAATTCCAGATGGCTTTTACGAACAGAAATATGAACACGGCCGCCGAGACGGTGTTTCTCATGCCAAGTGCCGAGTATACCTATCTCAGTTCTTCGATGGTGAAACAGATTGTCGCTCTCGGCGGGGACGTCGGCTCCTTCGTGCCCCCCTTTGTCGCCGGACGCCTCGCCCGTCGGCTCAAACCTTCCTGACCTGCTCACTTCGGAGATTGGCGAAAACAATCCATGCTGTCATACGGTTCGCCGGGCATATCACGGGGCGTGCGCGATATACTCATTGCCACCATAGCGGTCTATGTATTCCAGATATTCCGCGTATCCGGGGATTTCCTTGTGGCATACGGCGCGCTGACTCCCTCGCGCGTGCTGGGAGGGGGTCAGGTATGGCGGCTGGTAACGTATCTGTTTCTTCATGACCCCCGCGGCCCGTGGCATCTGGCATTCAACATGCTGGCGTTGTGGATGTTCGGGGTTGAAGTGGAGCAGATGTGGGGCACTCGTCGCTTCGTGGTTTTCTATATCGCCAGCGGCGCGTGCTCGGGGCTTGTCAGCTTTCTCATGTGGGATGCGACGATTATCGGCGCATCCGGCGCGGTCCTGGCACTCCTTACGGTATATGCGATCTACTTTCCGCATCGCCAGGTGCTGATGTTCTTCATTTTCCCGGTCCCCGTCCGGGTTGCCGTGGGAATCATCGGGTTCATCTCGCTTGTCGGATCCATGGGGAGCGGGGGCGGGATCGCGCATGTGACGCATCTCGGCGGTATCGTGGTCGCGCTGGTGTATGTGAAAGGGGCCCCGATTGTCCAGCGCTGGCTGTGGCGCCGCAGGAAACTGCAAACCGAACGGGCGGCGCGTGCCGGGGCCGAGCAGCGCCTTCGCGAAGAGCGCGATTTCGAGGAGCGTGTGGATCCCATTCTCAAAAAGATATCGGAGCAGGGCATGGCGTCGCTTACCGCGGACGAGCTCGAGATCCTGAAGCGGGCATCCAGTCGGGGCCGGCGACAGTAGAGAAGACAATTGTATCGAGTTATTTTAGAGGCGGTCACTCCCGGCGCGCGGCCCGCCCCGGCGGGGAGACATGGCCCCCAAACCTGCAGCGGCAAACGGAGCCTTTGTGACAGAGGACAGCATCGACTACCGCGTGCTTTACGAGGAGGAGCGGGCCCGGTGTCAGGAGGCCACGCGTTCCCGCGCCGGGCTTGAGACCGCGAACGCCCGCCTCGAGGCCGCCCTTGCCGCCTCACAGAAAGAGCTTCGCCAGGCACAGACGAGGCTCGACAAGGCGCGCGCGGAAATCGACGAGGAAATGGAGATTGCCAAGAGCGTGCAGGCGGGCCTTCTGCCGGGAGAGCTCCCGGAGTTCGTCAATCTGAAGACCGCCGACACGTACATCCCCACCGGCAAGGTGGGCGGCGACCTGTACGACATCACGATAACCCCCACCCAGAAAGTAGCGATTCTCATCTTTGACGTTTCGGGGCACGGCATCCCGGCGGCGCTTATCGCGGCCATGGCGAAGATGCTCTTCGCGCATTACATAGAAAAGCTTGAGTCCCCGTCGGTCGTTTTCTCCGAGGTCAATAAGCGCCTCTGCAGTTTCATCAACACCGATCACTACCTGACTGCGTTCCTCGGTATTCTGGATCCAATACGCAACCGCATGGTGTACGCGCGCGCGGGACATGTCCGCCCGCTGGTCTATCGCGCGGCCACGGGTGAGGTGGACACCCTGGGCGCGAAAGGCTTTTTCATCGGGCATTCAGCGCTTATCGATATCGCGGAATATACAGAAGAATCGGTCACGTTGTCACCCGGAGACAAGGTGCTCTTCTACACCGACGGTCTTACCGAGGGGTCCAACGCATCGCACGACTTCTACGGGGTCGATCGCCTGCGCGGCGCCGTGGAACGAAACGGCGCGCTCGAGCCGCAGGACTTTCTCGATGCCGTCCTCGAGGACCAGACAAAATTCAGGAACGGTCACCCGCTGCGCGACGATTTTTCCATGCTCTGCATCGAGACGTCCAGCGCCGAGTGGGTCTTGCGCGAGTCGGGATTTACCGCCGACGACCAGCCGCGCATGCTTATGGCCAGCACCTATGTCGACATCGATCATGTCTGCTCCGTCGTCCTTCGCGGGCTGGACGACAACGGCTACAGCGATGCGGACATCAAGCGCGCAAAAATCTGTGTCTTTGAAATGCTGATGAACGCAATCGAGCACGGCAATCGAAACGATCCCGCGAAACGCGCCGTTGTCCTCTATACGATCTCGCCCGATGAGCTCAAGGTCAGCGTTGTTGACGAAGGCGAGGGGTTCGACTATGAGCACCTGCCCAACCCGCTGGCGCCCGAAAACCTGCTGAAAGACCACGGGCGCGGGGTGTTTATCATCCGGGAATACATGGACGAGGTCCAATTCAATTCCAAGGGCAACAGGATGCTGGTCGTGAAGCGTCACCACGGGGGGGCGGACCATGGAATTTAAGCTTTCCCTGACCGGTTCATTCGGGAAGATCGAGATGATCGGGCAGTTCTGGGAACATGGAGATTTCGCGGCTTTTGAAAAGGCAATCGAGGACTGCCTCGGCCAGGGGCTCACCATTGCTGTTGTCGATCTGTCCCGCCTTACCTTCGTGAGCAGTCAGGGCCTTGGCAGGCTCGTGCGGGCGTACTCGAAAATGCGTGAGGCCGGCGGAGAACTGGCGCTCCTGAGTCCGCTCGGCAGTGTCCGGGAGACTATCGAGATTGCCGGGTTCGCCGACTTCATGAATATCTACAACAGCGAGGCCGAGCTTGCCGAGGCCCTTGGCTAGAACCCATCCAGAAGTCCTACCCGGTCAATGCCTTCCACCGACAGCGCCCTCGTTATCTGGAGCTGCGTATTCTGTGAAAGGTCCTCGATGCTGCGCTGCCCGGGCGGGAGGAGCGCGCCCGACGAATCGGTCAGCACGCTGACCACCGGCTTGGCAAACGAACTGCCGTTAGCGGCGACAACTTTCCCCCGGCGCTGATCGCTCAATTCCACCAGACTGCCGACCGGGAACAGTGACGTGTTTGCCAGGAGGGCCTTTGCGTATTCGCCCGAAACCAGCCCCTGCCGGGTCATCTTGATGACCATTTCCATGGACTTATACGGAATGTGGGCCTCACGGTACGGGCGGGGCGACGACAGCGCCTCGTACACGTCGGCCACCTGGATTACTTTCGCGAAGCGGTGTATCTGGCTGGTTGTGCGCTGTTTCGGGTATCCCTTTCCGTTGCCTCGCTCGTGTGACTGGTATGCCACGTACTTCACCGACTCCGGAAGGTGCATGATACGGCTCAGAAGGTGCAGCCCGAGTATGGGATGCTTCTGGACTTCGTACCACTCGTCCTGGGTCAGGCCTCCCTGCTTCTTCATGATGCCCACCGGAACAAGGAGCATGCCGATATCGTGGAGCAGCGAGCCCATGGCGATCTCCACGACCTGTTCACGGCTGTAGCCGTATGCGATGGCAATACCGGCGGCCAGCAGTGTCGTGTTGACGCTGTGGGTGTAGACGTAGATGTCTTCACCGGGGTCGGTCAAGGACAGATCGAGGAGCATGTCCCGGTCCCGGACGAATGTGCTCACGAGACTCTCCGCGATGTTCCTGATCACGTCCCCCTCGATGCGCGCGCCGTCGACAATCCCGTTCAGCACCAGGCGCACGTCATGCGCGATGCGCGAATACTCGGCGGTCATTTCGTTTTTGTGTTTTTCAGGTCGCGGCGGCGCCGGCAGTGCCGCGGTGTCATACGCCACCGCGGGGCCGCACGGCTCGTCCGCGAGGCCGTGTTTTTTCATGTGCCGGTCCAGAGCGCCGGCGTGATTGCTCATGAGAAGCGTCTCAAATCCGGCCTGGCCCTTCTTCAACCGCGCGAATGCGGGAAGGCTGAGTACGCGCGGCCTTTCCCGAGGTTGTTGCTCCCGGCGGCCGCCGGTTTCCCTGAGCTCGTCAAGGCTTTGGGGACCGCCCAGAAGGATGTCCTCGATATCGGCATCGGCGGGTTCGCGCACGAAGAGCTCGGCCATGCCGGAATCCGAAAGCGAATCGACAACCGCCTGGTCCACCGGCGTCCCGCGGGCGATGACCAGCTCTCCCAGCGAGGAGAAGTAGTCGGTTTCGGCCTGCACGCCGGCCGGGAGCCGAGCAGTGCTAACGCTCTTCATACGAAACGCACCTCATAGAATGCGGATCTCGCCGCGGATGAGTCGAATAGACTTCGGGCCGATGATTTCTTCTCTGACAAGCAGTTGACGCTCGCCGAATTTCAGTATGGTGCCCGGCATGCCGGAGTACTCGATTTTGATGAATGCCTTCTCGAAATCGGACATTTTCTCGGCGATGAGCTTCTTGCGCTGTTCGAGCGACTTGATTTCCCGGTTATACTGGACGAGCGTGTTTCTCAACTTCGCGAAAATAAACTCATCTTTGGGTGACAGCTTGCGCTGTGTCTTCTGCATCTTGTCATACCGCTTGAACGTTTTAATCAGCTTGCGGCTGTTTTCGGTCATCTCTGCCAGATGCGCTTCGGTCTTCTGCATCTCTTCGATGAGCGTGAAGTCCGTCCCCACCTCCAGCATGGTCTTGATTCCGCTGGCATTGCCCACCGAACGCACGATAATCGCATCCCGGGCGAAAAGATTGCCCCCGGCCACCGAGAGCGGGTTCCCCGAAACCCTGATTTCCTTCCTGGCCAGGATGGTACTGTTCAAGGCCTCCCTGGCGATCGTCACGGTTCCCCGCGCGCGGACAGTCTGGTTTTTCATGAAGCTGATATTCACGTCGCCCTTGGCATCCACGAGCCCCTTGCCCTGGCCGATAAAACCATATCTGCAAAGCAGGTTTCCGCCGACCGCAACCTGCGCATCTTCTATCGTGCCGTGCACCTGAAGGTCTCCGCCGCATTCCACGGAAAAACCGGCCTTCACGTCCCCGCTCACCGTGACCGATTTCCCGTACTTGACATTCCCGGTCGAGTAGTCGATATCGCCGCTGACCACGAACCCTTCCTGCACTTCGACCACGCTGCCGTTGTACAC
>WJMI01000089.1 GCA_014728015.1 Chitinivibrionales bacterium
GCTCTATTCGGTAATGTTTGTGGTTGTCGGTGTGCTGACGTTCTCTCAGGCACTCAAGCTCGAGGCGGGCGCCGGGGGCGCGACCCTGGTTTCGCTCATGCGCGACGAATTTATCGATATGGGTGTGCCCATCATTCTGGTCATTGCCGCGCTGCCGTTTGTCTCGGGATTCGTGACCGGGCTTGCGGTGGGATTTGTCGGGGCGAGTTTCCCGCTGGTATTCGGCCTTCTGGGTGCGGACCCGGCGCTCAACCAGGTTGTCGCGACCACGATATTCGCGTACAGCTTCGGCTACATGGGCATGATACTCTCGCCCGTCCACATCTGTTTCGTGGTGACCAACGAGTATTTCAAGACACGCCTGTTCAGGGCGTATCCCTATCTTCTCGGCCCGGTGGCATCGATCCTGGTTGCCGCGCTTTTTCTGAGCGGGCTGGCGTATTCGATACTGTAGCCACGCGCTGGCGCGCTACGAGCGACCGCCAGCGGCATTCACCCCCGTCTCGATTCCCAGTCCCATCCCCGAAGCCGCGCCCGCTCGCGCCACTGCGGGACACGCAGATCGAGTTCCTGCATGAGCGCGCCGAATGCGCGGGAGAGTATTCTGTTGTAAAGGTTGGCATACTGCTCGACTGAACGGAGGTTCCATGTGAAGAACTCACGGTCCTTGCGCAGGTCCCAGTCGTGAGCGTAGTGCACCTGCGGGCTTGTCCACGCAGAAAGATTCATGGCCTGGAAAGCCCCACTGCTCTGCGTGATCTGAACGCCCATCTCGCGTGCCCCCAGCATCAGTCTAAGTTCCAGCGAGAAGTTTCCCACCCCCGGGACAGCGAACACCGCCTTCAGCCATCCCGCATCCACGAACTCCATTTCGCGGTAGCGAAACGGTGAATTGTCCCGAATCCAGACCAGCAGACGCCAGACTTTTCGTTGAAGCCGGGGGTCATCGTAAGGAGTACGCCCGAACAAGCCGGGTTTGTTCTCAACGAACTCCGAAATCTGATCAAGCGCTTTCATGCATAGTGTAACCCCGCGCCTGAAGCAGTTTCTTCAGACGCCGGCCCGAAGATATCAGGAGTCCGCGATAAGATGCAAGCCCGAAAAGGTAGGTTCCCGTAGCGAACTGTACCTTCTGCACGAAGTTGGTGACGATATTGGGCAGGCCAAAGCAATACACGGGATAGGCAATACCGGCAACATCGCAGCCGCTCTGGTCGAATTCCATGTCATATGAAATCGGTACCAGCGTGATGTCTCCGATTTCGGCCGCAAGGTCCCGCGCGAGCTTCAGGGTGTTGCCCGTCTCCGTGAAATAGAAAAGCTTCTTCAGGGTTTCCCCTATCGCCTTCCCGTTCAGATTTCCTCTACCGTGTACCCGAACACATCTTCCAGAAGCTTGAAATTGGACATCTGGTGCCCCGGCATCACAATGTAGTGGTGCGATGCGACAGACTGGACAAATCCGCGGCCGTCCTTCACGCGCGCAATCCCGCCATTGAGACAGTCCGAATCTTCATACTGGATATACCCGGTCAGCTCTCCTTCGGACAGTGACAACCGCTCGAGGTATGGCTGCAGTTTTGCGAAGGTTATCTTGCCGGTTTCCATTTTGGCATCGATAACAACGGCATTGGGATCCACCATTGCCAGCACGCGCTTCTTCAACGCCCATTCCGTGGAAAACGCTTCGGGAAGAAGACCGAAGTATCCGCAGTGTGCGAGAAGAAGGTGGTTCTCCGGCTCGTCAACTTTCGGGAAGTGCGGGATCCGTTCATGACTCAGCGCGGCCTTGCCCATGAGGAATGGATAGAGGTTGGTCATGAAGAACGGTATCTCGAGCGCCTTGGTCACGATATACTCGGTCATCATGGTCATCGTGTCACCCTCACAGCCCCAGACGAGATTATAGTCGTCCCACAGAAGGTTCCAGCACAGGCATGGCGTTGAATCGGAATGATATGATTCGTTGAGACAGTTGATACCCATGGCCACGGTATGCTCGGGGTCCTCTTCATATACCTTCTTCACCGCCATGTACACCTTGGTCGCGGACATCAGCGGTTTGCCCGTGAGACACTTCTTCTTCACCGGACGGGCGCCAATAACCTTCTCCGCTTCGGCATCCGAAATGGCCGCGGCCTGCTTGCCAAGCTCGGCGAAGCTTCGCTTTTCGATCTTCATGCCGTACTTGGCAGTCAGTTTCTCATAGGATTCGTCTTCGAGCCAGTAGAAGCGCCTGAAGATATCGCCCTGCTTGCTTTCCGCGCTTCCGGGCTTGTCCTGGAACACCACAAATCGCGAAGACGCGAGTCTGCGACGGGCGCGCAACCCGCGAAGGATCGTCTTGGACTGCTCGAAACTCGACGGGCATATGGTCGGGATGCCGCGCATCTTGAGGAAATTCACCAGTTCCCAGTCCCACATATTGACTGTGCCAAACTGCGAGGTGATCACGAGCTTGGGAAGCGCTACCGCCTCAATCTTCTTGTACTGACTGAATGCCTGGCCGAGGAACTGCGGAAAAATGACCGCTTCGGCTTCGGGCACCTTCTTGCCAAGCTCGACCGGATCGAGGAATTCGGCTTCGCCTTTGAAAAACTCTTTCAGTCTATCGAGCTGTGTATCGAAATCAGCGTCACGTCCGGGGTTGAAATACAGAGGTACGAGTCTTGCTTTCATGGTGTGCTCTCCTGTGGCGTTTGGGGGGCCGTCTATTTGATCATCCCGATTCTCCCGCCGCGCCGGGCTGTAGTGCCGGCCCGACGAAGATAAGAAACATACAAAATGGCCAGGGCAAGGCCCCCGGTTTGCGGATTACACGAAAATAGGCGATTCATGCCGATATATTTTGAGACGGATCATGAGAAGGCCCTTCGAGACAGGTTGACATGAAAAGACTCCTTGTCACCGGCGCCAGCGGGTTCTTGGGACATACGCTCTGCTCTGTCGCGCGAAAGTCATGGGATGTCCATGGTGCGGCTCATGCGCATGATGTCTGCCTGGAGGGCGTTCATACGGTCAAACTGGACATAACCGACCATCGCTCGGTCAGGGAGGCCCTGCGCACAATTCGTCCCGATGCGCTCATCCACCTTGCGGCGCTGTCAAAGCCCGACTACTGCCAGGCACACCCGGCAGAGTCGCGCGCGGTCAACGTAAATGCATCGTCGGCCCTGGCGGGGACCTGCGCGGAAACCGGCGCGGCCTGCGTGTTTGCATCGAGCGATCTGGTATTCGACGGCGCGCGTGGCATGTATACCGAGACCGATCCGGTCGGGCCCGTGAGCGTGTATGGTGAGCACAAGGTCGAGGCCGAACAGAGGATGCGCGAAGAGAATCCTGCAGTCACTGTCTGCCGCCTGCCGCTGATGTTCGGCCTTCGTTCTCCTTCTTCGGCGAGTTTCATTCAGCCCATGATCGCCAGGCTTGAGAAAGCCGAGCCGCAAATGCTTTTCGATGATGAATTCCGATCCCCGGCAAGCGCGAGTTCGGTCGCGGCGGGGCTTCTCCTGGCAATTGATTGTCCCGGGGAAATGCTGCACCTGGGCGGCAGGGAGCGCCTGTCGCGTTTCCGGTTCGGGCGCCTCCTCGCCGAAGTGACCGGCTGCGCTTGTGAAACCATACAGCGCTGCAGTCAGAACGATATCGACCTCCCCGCGCCCCGACCCTGCGATGTGTCGCTCGACAGCGCGAAGGCCTTCGCGCTCGGCCACAACCCTCTCTGTGTTCGTGACGAGCTTATTCGTCTTTTGGCCGGCGTGCCGCCGCAGTGAATCTCAGAGCATCCTGCTGAGCGACGCTTTCCGTGCTCCGCGAGAAACAGCCGGTTGTCTCAGAAGTATCTGCGGTGCCGACAGCATATACGCGGAGATGTGCGGTACTGTCTGTGTGTACGTCGTAGTGGTCAGCAAGCCATGCGTGCATGGCCTCTATTTGCTGGCTTGCATACGATGGAACGACTTTGGTCAGCAGGCTGTCATGGACAATAACATATCCAATCTGCAGCTTGCGCAGATAGCGATCCAGAGTGCGCCCTTGCTCAGGAGTTATGCTCTCAGAACGGCGGAGGAGGCGGCGCAGGGGGCTCGATGCAAAGCGCTCATGGCTGTCTTCCGGTGTGCGCGCAAGCTGCCCCCCCACAAGTTTTTTCTGGTGGAATACCTGCCTGAACATGTAGGTAGCGGCCACGGGAATGTAGTGTGTGCTCCTGAAGTGTTTGCCGGCAAACTCAATATGTCGCGCGCATTTGTCATGAGATAGGTATCCGCTCTTCGGGACCTCAAGAACGGCCTCGCACGAGGCGTCGTCGCGGATCCGCAGATAGATCGGCGGCATTTCCGCCGGCGTTATGTCATTTGGATACGGGCAGTATTCCAGCGCCAGCAGCAGGAGCAGTACTCCGAACGCTACACGGGGAGCGGCCTGCTCGTTTCCGTACCGCTTAGCCGACCAGGCGAAAAGCCGCTGAGCGCCAAAAGCAGCTATCATTGACACGCTGACAAGGCAGAGAATGAAGTATCGTCCGGGCACGCGCGACATCTGGAGAATGGGTATGCGGGCGATGCACGAGTAGGGGAGGGGAATACCGGTGTCGTATCCGGCAATACATAAAGTGTGTCCCATTGCCAGTATAAGAAATGCTATCCCGCACACGACCCAGGGCATCATGGCGCGAAAGGCCCTTTTCGAGCGTATGCATGCTATTGCCAGAAGCGCCAGGACGGCGTAGCCCACATAGTAGTTCAGCGTCCAATTATCGCCAGGCAACGAATTGTAGAACCGCAAAAAGAGGTGCCCCAGGGCGTAGTTGAACGAATGCAGATCGGAGGGGACAAAGAATGCGGCCAGATCAAGCGCACCCCGGTTTCTTCCAGCTACCAGCATGTAGTGCTTTCCGGATAGAAGCTCGGTGACCAGCGGAATGCAGAACCATGCTACCAATGCGCCGCACAACCCCATACCTGCTGCGAAGCAAATGCCGAATTGCCTTGTGAAAATCCGCGAAGGGGATCGAATGGCGTTGACTATGAGAAACAATACCATGAGCTGGGCGAACAGGATAGCATTGACCCAGGAGTTCAAGGCGAGCAGGGCGAGTGCCACGCCGAAGCCCACGCCGCGCGAAATCGAGGGCCGCTCGATGAGCAGGGAGAGAAAGAGCATCACCAGGGGGATGTACTGAGAGGATGCAATGTTGAGATGATGCAACGACGTGGCGAATACAAACGGCGAAAAGGCATATATGAAGCCGGCGATAAACGCCGCGGGAGGGTTCTGTACGATATGGCGGGCGAGGAGGTACATGAAGAATCCTCGAAGAACGAATGCCAGGAGAATGGCCGAATTGTACGAAACCACCGGGTTTGTCAGGAAAGTGAGCGGTGACAGAAGCAGGGTGTTGCCCAGTGAAAGGGTGTGGAATACCAGCTTGACACCTGACGGATAGAACAAATAGTCGGTATGATACAAGGAGGAAAGACCTTCGCCCGCGGCCTTGGCCACCCACCAGAACCCCCACACGAAATTCAGGTTATCTTCAGGAGGTCCGAAAACACCGGTTGTCATGTTTAGCACAAGCGGGAATGTAACGCCGAGCGCGCAGAGGACGTATGCACTCAGCGCAAATACATCCTCCCTGCGATGCTTCTGTATCCTCATGAAGCCACCTTCCCCACGCTATGCTGAAAGTCTGGACGCAGGAGTCGATATCAGAATATGCTATAATCAGAGCGGCATGATTGGCTACCTATTCCGTGAACCGCATGTCTTTGCATCGAGGATACGAGAGCTATACGGAAAAAATCCAACATGCAGCAAGCATAATGTGACAGTTAGTGCCCTGTTCGAGCGTTAAGGCTTGAGAACTGCATTCCAAGTATTCCGATTGATAGGAACAATAATGGATGTATGAGGGAGCATGAATCCTTAAATCTTTGATATATTGAAAGTTATCCCATTCAATTGTACGGGTTTGGCAGGTTTTTGGTGCTTCGGTGCTACAATAACATTTGATATAAGGCAAAATCGTTTTGAATCCTGGATTCTGATTTCGTATATTGCTTAGTGCGTTAAGCTGGCCGGCGACGGAAAGGGGGGCTTCGTCATGCAGAAGGTCCCGAAATATTACAAAATCAGCACAGAGATAATATCAAGTATCAGGGACGGCGCGCTCAAGCCCGGCATGAGAGTGCCTTCTGAAAACGAGATAATAAAGGAATACAAGGTCAGCAATACGACTGCCCGCAAGATTCTTCAGCAGATCGAAAACGCGGGCTGGGTGACCCGGGTAAAGGGCAAAGGCACATTTGTACGCCGGGCGAATGTAGAACGGTCTGTCAACAAAATACTCGGGTTCACGCAGAACATGCAGGAAGCGGGATATCAGCCCCGTACCAAGCTCCTGGATGCGCGGGAGGTGTTTGAGGGATACGGCGCGCGGCTTAACGGCCGCGAGTATTCGATGACCGGCCCGGTATTCAAGATTCACCGCCTGAGGTTTGCCGACAGCATCCCCATGATGGTCGAGGTGCGCTATATCGCCTTGTCCCTGTGCCCGGACATAAAGGATTTCGATTTTACCGCATCGCTGTACGACATGTACGAGCAGGAGTATGGTCACCAGCTTACCGAGATCAATCAGGTGCTTTCCACCACGATGATCGACTCGGCGCTGGGCAACTTCTTCGATATCCGCGATCCCATTCCCGCGTTCAGAGTGGAAAGCGCGACATTTTGCGGGAAGGGCATGATTCTCGAAATGGAAGATTCAATATATCGTGGCGATAAGTACCGCTTTTCAGTGCGCGCGCTTCCCGAAAGAAGCAATGCGTCGTAGAAAGGGCACCCGTGGGAGCTGATTTCAGGCTGGGCATTCAAAGCTACACGTTTCGCACATTCAAGACACTCGATTCCCTTCTCGATGCGGTCTCCAAGACCGGGCTCTCCTCTGTAGAGATCTGGCCGGGCCATCTGCCGTTCGACCTTCCGGAGGCGGAAATCCGCGATGCGCTTGCGCGTGTTGCGGATGCCGGCATCGCGGTGGACGGCTACGGCGCCGTGGATTTCACCGGTGACGATGCGCATGATCGCGCCATCATGTCGTTTGCCGGGATGGCGGGTGTCAAGACGTTGACCGTAGTCAATATGGATGACGCGTCATTTCCTTATGTGACCAGGCTCTGCGATGAATACGATGTCAATATCGCGTTGCACAACCACGGGCATGGTCTGCGATGGGGCACGGCCGAATCGCTGCGTGAGGCGTTTGCCAAGACATCGCCGCGTATCGGGCTGTGCATCGACACGGCATGGTGCATCGATGTCAAAGAAAAGCCGCTTCAGTGGATAGAAGAATTCGGCGATCGCCTCTATGGCGTGCATCTCAAGGATTTTTCCTATGATAGCGGCGAGCGTCGGGACGTGATTGTCGGTACCGGCGGACTCGATTTGCCTGCGTTCATGCGGAAATTGAAAGAGCTCGAATTCGGCGGCTACCTGTCGATGGAATACGAGGGTGATGTCGACAATCCGCTGCCGTCGGCAATTGAATGTGTCAATGCTATCAAGGGTGTCATACAGGCGCTGTGAAGTAAGGAGCATTATCGTGTATTCAAAGAAATTTCTATTGGACCTGTACAAAACGATGTACACGATCCGGGTTTTCGAGTCCGAGTGCATTAAGCTGTATCGCCAGGGTCTTATCCGCGGCTACTATCACCCGTATCTCGGCGAAGAAGCCGTGGGCACGGGCGTGTGCGCGGCCCTGGGAAAGCAAGATTACATTGTCAGCACGCATCGTGGGCACGGCCACTGCATCGCGCGCGGGGCCGATGTCAAGCACATGGTCGCCGAGGTCTTGGGCAAGGAGACCGGCTACTGCCTGGGGCTGGGCGGCTCCATGCACATTGCCGACATTACGGTGGGCAACCTGGGGGCCAACGGTATCGTGGGCGGCGGCATCCCGCTGGGAGTAGGCGCGGCGCTTGCATCGAAAATCCGCAAAGAAGACCGCGTGGTGGCAATATTCTTTTCTGACGGCGCTTCGAATAACGGCGTATTTGCCGAGTCGCTCAACCTGGCCGGCGCCTGGAGCCTGCCGGTCGTGTTCGTGCTGGAGAACAATCACTACGCGGTCTGCACCCCGGTAGAGAAGTCGTGCAAGGCCGACGATCTGTACACCATCGGCCAGGGGTTTGGCATAGAGAGTCACATGGTAGACGGCAACGATGTGCTCGAGGTCTATGCCGCGGCGCAGGAGGCGGTCGCCAAGTGCCGCAAGGCCAAGGGTCCGGTGCTTATCGAAGCCAAGACCTATCGCCATGGGGGGCACCATGTCAACGATCCGGGCGCCTACATGCCCCAGGACCGGCTGGAGTATTTCAAGTCCCGCGATCCGGTGACACTGGGAAAAGGCCATGCGATGAGTATCGGCAAGGCAACCAAAAACGATATAGCAAAGATAGACAAGGCGGTCCAGAAGGAAATGGACGAGGCCGTCGCCTTTGCGAAAGAAAGCCCGGAAATGTCCGAAGAACGTTTCTTTGAACTGGTGGAGAACTACTGATGGCCAATGCAAAAACTAAAGCCGGACGCGAACTTCAGTACCGCGAAGCGCTCAACGAGGCGCTGAAGGAAGAAATGCGGCGCGACGATACCGTATTTGTCATGGGTGAGAATATCGGGGAACGGGGCGGCTCGTTCAAGGTAACGGTCGATCTCATTCACGAGTTCGGCGCGGATCGCGTGCTCGATACCCCGCTTGCCGAGGCCAGTTTTACGGGAGCCGGTGTCGGTGCCGCGATTGCAGGCATGCGGCCGGTTGTCGAAATACTGTTTATCGATTTTACTCCGCTGATCATGGATCAGATTGCCAACCAGGCCGCCAAGTACCGGTTCATGACCGGGTTCAAGGGAAGCGTGCCGTTCGTGCTGCGTACCCAGGGCGGATCGGGCAACGGTCTCGCCGCGCAGCATTCGCAAAACCTTGAGGCGTGGTTTTGTCATATCCCCGGCCTGCGCGTGGTCATGCCGTCAACGCCCTATGATGCCAAAGGCCTGCTCAAGAGCGCGATTCGTCATGACGGGCCCGTGATTTTTCTCGAGCATAAGCTGCTCTATCAGACCAAGGGCCCCGTACCCGAAAAGGAATACGTTGTCGAGCTGGGCAAAGGCGACATCAAGCGCGAGGGCCGCGATGTGACTATCATTGCCTGGTCGCATATGGTCCTGCATGCGCTGAAAGCGGCGGACGTGCTTGCCCAGGAAGGCATCGATGCGGAAGTCGTTGATCCTCGCACGCTCTCACCGCTCGACACCGAGTTGATTCTCGAATCGGTGAGAAAAACCGAGCACGTGGTCATCGCGCAGGAGGCTGTGCGCCGTGGCGGGGTCGGGTCTGATATTGCATCCTACATCCAGGAACAAGCATTCGATTATCTTGATGCACCGATACGTATCGTTGCCGGTCACAATACGCCGATGCCGTTTAACCTGCATCTCGAAAGTGTCTGCACGCCCCACGCGGAAGAAATCGTGGCGGCAGCGAAAGAAACCGTGTATGCAGAAAAACGGGCATCGGCCTGAGTATAGCCACTCATCAGAGATAACCGAAAAAAGGCGTACACATACAGAAAGGACCATGACCATGGCCAAGCACATTCTGGAAAAGCTTCAGGACACGAATCCCGAGTGCGAAATATGGTGGGATTCCTCTCCGCTGGTATACCAGACCTGGGAGAAATCGACAATTGACAAGGCGCCCGCGGCCAAGAAGCAGGAGTGGGCGGCCCAATTGAAACGCCTGTTCGATCCCGACAATGCCGGCGATATGTTTTTCCGCAGCAGCACGACGAACCCGCCGCTCAGCCTTGCCGCGATCAGGGACAATCCCGAGATGTGGGGCGCCTACGTACGCGGGCTTATTGAGCAGCACGCGGATGCCACGGTCGAGGAAATTTACTGGATGGTATACAAGGAAGTCGTCCGCCGCGGAGCCGAGCTTATCCGTCCCAAGTGGGATGCCAGCAAAGGAAAGTATGGCTATATCTCCGGCCAGGTGGATCCCCGGTATGTATACGATTACGATGCGATGTATCAGCAGGCCAAGGAGATTGCGGCCCTTGGAGACAACATTGTGGTGAAGTGTCCGGGGTCGGCGGAAGGATACCGGCTTCTGGAGCAGCTGACTGCCGAGGGTATCGGCACAAACAACACCACCTCGTTCACGGTCCCCCAGTACATGGCATGCATGAACGCGATCTCCAACGGCCTGGAACGGGCCAGGAAAAACAAGGTCGACCTGTTCCGGTGGCGCTCGGTGATCACACACATGTCCGCCCGCTACGGCACCCTGGGCGACCTGAAGATCCAGGCAGATGCCCGCGGCATCGAGCTGACTCCCGCCGACATGCGCTGGGCCGAGCTGGCTATTTACAAGCGCGCCTACCACTGGGGGCAGGAGCACAAGCATCCCTCCAAGATGCTCATGTGCAGCATGCGGGTCGACAAAGACGTCGATCCCGACGGCTTGTCGAGCTGGCACATCGAGAAAATCGCCGGCAGCGACTCCGTGTACACCTGCCCGCCGAAGTACATCGGCGCGCTCATGGAGGCGGAAGACAACCTCAAGCCGTTCAATCCCGATGCGATTAACGAAGAGCCGCCGAAAGACGTTATCGACAAGCTCATGCGCCTGCCGTACTTTGAGCAGGGATACGAGTTCGACGGCATGACTCCTGAGGAGTTCGGCCGGTACGGATGCTTCGTGGCGACCGCAACGGAGTTTTCCACTGCCACGCGCAGCACGGTCGATTTCATCGCGCAGCAGTTTCAAGCCATGGGAAAGAAGGCGGTCGCGAAAGAAACGGTCGAAGCGGCCGCGTAGCACCGAACACATTGAACGACGAGAAAGCATCGAAATGGCAACACCGATTGTAATGCCGCAGGTCGGGCATGATATCGAGACCGGTAAGATCCTCGAATGGAAAGTGAAGGTCGGCGACACGGTTTCCAAAGGTGATATCGTCGCCGTGGTCGAGTCTGAAAAGGCATCCTTTGAGGTCGAGGCGTTCGAATCCGGCACCCTGATCAAAATTGTGCATGCCGCCGATGCCGAAGTAAAGGTCTTTGACCCGATCGCTTATCTGGGCGAACCGGGCGAATCGATCGGCGGCAACGGCAAAGATCCGGGGCCGGCCAAGGATGCGGGTGCACAGGAGCCTGCCTCCAAGAAGGCCGCTTCCGTATCCGGCAACAAGGCGGCCGCGGTTCCCATGCCCCAGGTGGGCCATGATATCGAGACCGGTACGGTTCTCGAATGGAAGGTCAAGGAAGGGGATCCGGTCAAGAAAGGCGACATCGTCGCGGTTGTCGAGTCCGAGAAGGCATCGTTCGAGGTCGAAGTGTATCAGAGCGGCACGATCCTCAAGATTGTGCATGCCGAAGGCGACGAAGTGAGGGTTTTCTCGCCCCTTGCGTATGTGGGAAATCCCGGCGATGTAATAGAAGAAGGGGGTGCACAGGGGCCTGCTCATGCGGCACTCGAGAAAGAAGAAGCCGCGGCCGCGCCTGCTTCTGCCGCGTCGCCCGCCGTTCCTGCCGCCCGCCGCGGCGGCCAAAAGCTCATCGCATCGCCATCGGCAAAAAGAATTGCGCGGGAGCGCGGGATGGATCTCGCAGCGATAGCCGGTACCGGCCCGGGCGGACGCATTGTCAAGCGCGACGTTGTCGGCGCGGCACCGTCCGCGCCACCCGCCCCGGCGGCAGCGGCACCGGTATCACCCGCAATTACCCCGTCACCCGGCGACGAGGTCATGGCGTTCTCCAAAATGCGCCAGGGCATCGCGCGCAATCTCACGCTCAGCAAACAGACCATTCCTCATTTCTATCTGTTTGTCGACGTGGATATGACCCATGCCATGACATGGCGCAAGGCATTCAATGAAGCGCGCGGCTCGCGGATAACAGTCACCGACATCATTGTTATGGCCACCGCGCAGGCGCTCCGGGAGTTCCCGCAGCTCAACAGCCATGTCGATGCCGCGAAGATGGTGCTCAAGAAGGATATCAATATCGGTATCGCCGTTTCGGTCGAGGCAGGGCTTCTCGTGCCGACGATTCCCGATGTCGACCGGAAGGACCTGTTCGAGATCAGCGCGGCCGTGAAAGCCAACGCGGAAGCGGCCAAGCGCGGGGTCATCAAACTGCCCAAGCCGGGGACCTTCACCATCAGCAACCTCGGGATGTTCTCGGTGGGCAAGTTCTTGCCGATTATCAACCCGCCGGAGTGCGCGATCATGGGCGTGGCATCCGCCGAGAAGCGGGTGGTGTATGCCGGGCACAACAGCATGATGATCCGCGACATGATGACCCTCAGCCTGGCGTGCGACCACCGCGCCACCGACGGGACCTATGCCGCGCAATTCCTCAACCGGATCAAGGAGCGTATCGAGAACTTCACCGCATGACCGGTATCGCATGCATGCAGGGAGAACGAGCCATGAGCAAGACCGTATTCGCGTTCGGTGAAATCCTCTGGGACCTGCTTCCCAACGACCGCATCCTCGGCGGCGCCCCGTTCAACTTTGTGTATCGCATTCACTCGCTCGGGAATCGCGGGTGCATTGTCAGCGCGCTTGGCGATGATGACCTTGGGCGGGAGGCCCGCGATGCCGTCGCGGCCCTCAAGATCGATGCGACTTATCTGCAAACGGTTCCGGGCCGCCCCACCGGCACCGTAAACGTGTTTTTCGATGAGCAGAACAATCCGGACTATTTTATCGTACCCGGTGTCGCCTACGATCATGTCGAACTGACGGATGCGCTTCGTGAGGGAGTGCGGGAGGCCGACTGCCTGTGCTTCGGCTCGCTCGCCCAGCGGGCCGAGAAGTCCCGCGCTACAGTGCGGGGGCTTATCGAGGAAGCAGGGCAGGCCATGAAGTTCTTCGATATCAACATGCGCAAGGAATGCTACAACAAGGAAATCGTTACCTACTCGCTAGAAAAGGCGGACATACTCAAACTGAACGAGGACGAAGCACGGGAACTTGCCGGCATGCTCGGAATGGACGGGTCCGATACTGCGGGATTCTGCCAGGAAGTCATGTCACGATATGAACTGGCATATTGCGTGGTCACCCTTGGCCCGCGCGGCGCTCTCGCGGTTTCCGAATCCGGCGAGCAGGTGTACGATGCCGGCTATGAGGTAGCCCTGGTCGATTCGCTGGGCGCGGGTGATGCGTTTTCCGCGGGTTTCATCGACAGCCTGCTCAACGGAAGGTCCCTGCGGGATGCATGCGCGTTCGGCAACCGTCTCGGCGCGGTTGTCGCCACGCAGAAGGGGGCCACGCAGCCGGTGACTGCCGAACAAATGCAGGCGTTCGAATCGCGAGGCATGAAACGTCTCTACGAAGATTCGCTTCAAGGTCTGGCACAGTAGGGTATATTCTCGGGAGTCCATTTGTTTTTTACGCACGTGTACGGCCCGACGGCACGGGCGGGGGAACCGAGTAAGGAGGAAGTATGAACAGTATGAAGGGCCCGGGTATTTGCCTCCCGCAGTTTCTGAGAGACAAGAAGCCGTACAACACGCTTGAGAACATCGGGAAATGGGTCGCCGGCCTCGGGTACAAGGGCGTCCAGATTCCCACCTGGACCAAGCAGGTGTTCGATGTCGACAAGGCGGCCGCATCAAAAACGTATTGCCGCGAAATCAAGGGGAAGCTGAAGGATATGGGCCTCGATGCCACCGAGCTCGGCGCGTTCGTTCAGGGACAGGTGCTTGCCATGCATCCCGCATACGAAACGGCGTTCGGGGCATTCTATCCTGAGGGGCTTGACGACAAGGGGCGGGTTGGATGGGCCACCGAAGAGTTGAAGAAGGCGGTTGTCGCATCCGCCAACATGGGGCTTTCAACCATGCCCGTGCTGTCGGGCGCCCTGGCATGGCACATGCTGTACCCCTGGCCGCAGCGCCCCGACGGTCTTATTACCATGGCATTCAAGGAGCTGTGGAAACGCTGGCGGCCGGTGATGAACCTGGCCAGGGAACACGGGATCAAGGTAGCATTCGAGCTGCACCCGGGTTCCGATGTGTTCGACGGCGCCACGTTCGAGATGTTTCTCGACGTGGCCCGCAACCACCCGGCGGTGGCGATCAACTACGATCCCAGCCATTTCGTGCTGCAGCAGCTTGATTACTGCGAGTTCATTCAGCTTTACGGCGAACGCATCGCCGGGTTCCACGTGAAGGATGCCGAATTCAGGCCCAGCGGCCGCGTGGGCGTCTATGGCGGGTATCAGGGATGGGCCCAACGGGCGGGGCGGTTCCGTTCGCTCGGCGACGGGCAGGTCGATTTCAGCCGCGTGTTTACGCTTCTTACCGAGGCGGGATACCGCGGATGGGCGGTGCTGGAATGGGAGTGTTGCGTGAAAAGCCCCGAGCAGGGCGCGGCCGAAGGCGCGCCGTTTATCGCCGGGCATCTTATCGATGCCACTGAAGTCGCATTCGATGATTTCGCGGGCGGAAAATCCAATGACGAATTGAACAAAAAGATACTCGGTCTAACCAACTAGCAGGGAGCAGGGCTATGGGAAAGGCAATCAATGTAGGCATCGTCGGCACCCAGTTCATGGGGCGCGCGCATTCCAACGCGTATCTCGATGTGGGATACTATTTCGATCTCGACGCGCCGCCGGTCATGAAGGCGGCGTGCGATATCAACAAGAACGATCTGGATGCGTTCTGCAAGCGCTACGGATGGCAGACGCAAGAAACCGACTGGAAGAAGCTCATTGAGCGCGACGATATCGACCTTGTAGATATTGTCACACCGAACTTCCTTCACAAGCCGGTGGCGGTGGAAGCGGCCAGAAAGGGCAAGCACATTATCTGCGAAAAACCCATGGCCATGGATGCGCAGGAGGCCCGCGAGATGCGCGATGCCGCGCGCGAGGCAAATGTGCGCAACATGCTTGCCTTCAATTACCGCCGCGTGCCGGCCGTGTGCCTTGCCAAGAAGCTTATCGAAGAGGGCAAGCTGGGCACTATATACCATTTCAACGCCGTGTACTACCAGGACTGGCAGATTGACCCGAACGTGCCGTACCTGTGGCGCCACGACAAATCAAAGGGCGGGTCCGGAGCGCATGGCGACATGAACGCGCATATTGTCGACCTGGGCCGGTACCTGGTAGGTGAAATCTCCTCGGTGTGCTGCGCGCAGGAAGTGTTTGTTAAGGAGCGCAAGAAACCCGACGGCACCATGGGGCAGGTTACCGCCGATGATGCCGCGTATTTCATGGCGCGGTTCCGGGAGGGAGCGCTGGGCGTGTTTCTCGCATCCCGCATGGCCTGCGGCCGAAAAAATTTCCTGCGGTTCGAGATTTTCGGGAGCCAGGGTGCGATCAATTTCAATCTCGAGCGGCTTAACGAGCTTGAATACTACTCGCTCAAAGACGATCCCGCCGTGCAGGGGTTTCGCAATCTTATCGTGACCGAAGCCGTGCATCCGTATATTGACATGTGGTGGCCGCCCGGCCATATTCTTGGGTGGGAGCACACATTTATCCATGAAGTCGGCGATTTGATCAAGGCTATTGAGAAAGGCACGGATGTCCAGGCGGACTTCCACGACGGCATGCGGTGCCAGCAGGTAATCGATGCCGCGATCAAGTCGCACGATGGCGGTAAATGGGTTGACGTGCCGGAGGAATAGCACCGTGGCGCGAAGTACGCCGCGGATCGCGCGGCAGAATGCTTTTTCACAATGAGAACCGGGGCGGCCGCGTCCGTGCGTCCGCCCTGTTTACATTTATACCAATGAATCTGGTCCGGCAAGGAGGACGCATGACACACACATCTCAACACATCGCCTTACTGCTCGCATGCGGTGTGCTTCTGGGAGCGTTTTCAGGATGTGATACGCAACGGCAAGGTCCGGCGCAGCCGGAGACCGAAACTGGGAAAGCCGCACAAGACTATGTCAGGGATTGCGTGAAGGTCGGGCAGCATGCCTATCGGTTCGGCTGGCTCCGATACCTTCTGTACCTTCCCGCCGACTATCCGGAAAAGACTTCGCAGAAGTACCCGGCACTTCTGTATTTCCATCCTCTCGGCCAGACCGGCGCGGATCCCGCCGCGCTTCTTCAGTGCTGCCTGAACCGCCAGTTGGAGCCCACGCTCATGGATGATAAGGGTAATGAAACCCCCAATCCCGATGCCAAAGAGGATTTTCCTTTTATCGTGATATCCCCGCAGCTTCCGGGCGACCTCGACTGGGCCGATTGGCCCGGCCCGAATATGAATCGGGCGATATGGTGGAACGACTATGTATTGGAAATTGTCGACAGGCTGCTCGATCATGTTGTCGAGCATTACGCGGTTGATGTCAATCGCATCTACTGCGCGGGTCCGAGCATGGGCGGGTACGGCACCTGGAAAATGGCCGTGAAATATCCGAGCCGGTTCGCGGCAATCTCGCCCCAATGCGGTGATTATGAACCGTCACAGGCTTCGGTTGTAAAGGATATCCCCGTGTGGGTGTTCCACGGCAACTGCGACGAATACCTTCCGGTAGAAAAGTCGGATGCGCTCGTTGCCGCCCTGAAAGCGGCCGGCGCCGAGGTGAAATACACGCGCTGGGAAGCTGTGCGGGACAGCGCCGCGTGCATCGAGTGCGAACAGAAGCACTACGGCGATTTCGCCACAGCGTGTCCCGGGCATTGCATGGAGTGCAATCACCACAAGTGCTACAACAACCAATTTGACGAGTTGTACGACTGGTTCCTCACGCACAGCAGATAAGATATAGAGGAGGGGAGGTTGTTGAAGTGAATTCGTGAATTGGGGACGAACTTTTTTTATTAGTCTATCGGCATGCTATTTACACAGAGCTTTCTGATTAGGATTATTCAATAGAATAATAAAAAAAGTTCGTCCCCAATGTCGCACGAAAAAAGACCTGCCGTTGTTCGCGGCAGGCCTTTCCTCTGCGAGTTGAGACATTTCTGGGTCAGCTCTTGGCTTCCTCCGAAGTTATGTGGACGGTCTTATACCCGCCCCGGCTCCGGAACCACAGAATCAGGATAATGTAGCACACGCCCATGATAAACGGGACGATCGCTACCATGCGCAGGGCATAACGCTTTGCGTTATCCTTGATTCGCTGGATAAGCGAAATGCGCTCGCTCGTCTTTTCCCGCTCCTGCGCGAGTTCTTCAATGCGCGCGCTCTTCTGCTCTGCCGTCTCCTGAAGCTCCTCCACTTTGGCTTTGGCATCTTTCGTGTCAAGCGTCTTCAGGCTGTCCATCTGCGAAATGAGCGCAGTCATGTCGGTCCGAAGCTCATCGATGGTTTCTTCTTTCTCGGGGACCTTTGACTTGAGCTGTTCGACCTTCGCGGGATCAAGAGCCTGGTACTTGCCGTAGATAGATTGCTTCTCCGCGGCGATAACGGTTTCGTATGCCGCCGGATCCTGCTGTTTCAACTCGGCGTTAATGTTCTTATCCTGCAGGAGACCGAGGAACGGCGTGCCGAGAATGCCCACCCCAAGCATACCCACCGCGGATATGGCATTAAGCGTCAGCGCCCCGCCGCGCGGAAATCGCTCTGCGACAATGCCCAGCGTCGTGGGCCAGAAAAATGACTGGCCGATGGCATACACGGTGGCGGCGAAAATAATCCACACGCTTACGGCACTTCCCATGAAGAACAACCCGGCCGCGGCAAAGAGCGAGCTGACCACCATGAGGCCGAGCGGGCCGATACGTGTGGCGATGGCGCCGGCGTTGAAGCGAAGTACCATCATGATAAATGCCGAATAGACAAGAACCCAGCCCCCGTCAATGTGGAACGTGCCTTCGACCACCGGGGTCATGAGCTCCTTGATCCAGGCATCGGTGGCCAGCTCTGTCGTAGCGAGCGGGAACATCAAGGCAAGCAGTATCAGAAACAGCGGACGGCCCGGCGAACGCACATACGCGCCGATAGGGATAATAAGAACAATGGTGGGTATCAGCGCGAACGCCAGCATCTTGGTGTCTTCCCAGCCGACAAAGGCCCAGCCGAGGTTCGCGAAGATATTCATGACTTCCTTGGTGACGAGAAAAATGACAAGAGCGAATCCGACCACGCCCATCTCCCGGAGCATCTCGCGATAGGAGACGCCCGCGAGCACGCGCTCACTCGCCGGGAATACCGCGCGAAGGAGCATGAATCCGTAGATAAGCATGGGGACGAAAATAAGCCCGACCTTGAGTCGCCACGGCGCATCCCCGAGGAAAATCGCCACGAGCGAGCCCAGCAGTATGCCCCCGGCCCATCCCGCATGAAGAATATTCAGCCACTTGGTCTTGCCGGTTTTGAACAGGGACGCGACCGCCGGATTAATAACTGCTTCGACAATACCATTGCCCACCGCCACCAAGAGGGTCCCGAAAAACAGCCACCAGAAATTGGGCCCGAACAAAATCATCAGGGTGGACAGGGCGTGGCACGCAAACGCGCAAAACAGCCC
>WJMI01000090.1 GCA_014728015.1 Chitinivibrionales bacterium
AAGGGACGTTCCAGATTCGTGAAGCGGAAGAATTAAGAATCGTGAATTTTGATTCCGTCAGTTCTCGATTCGATGACGCGGCTTTCAATGCATTGGGCTGCGATTAGTCTTCCCTATGGGTGATTCCGGTGCGAACTGGTGACAAGTCATCAAACAACACGCCCAGCACGCCATTACCGTTCCGGCTGGGGCATTCACGGCATTCGGCAGCACCAGGCTTCGCTTAAGCTACGCCCTGGCAAGAGCCAGCCTCATGTCCTTTCGTGTCCAGCGCCTTCCACTTGGCGGGGTAAACCCGCCACAACTTCGTGCGTCGGCCGAACCGTTGGTTTCCATTTGGCCACCAGTTGAAAGGTAGCGAGAATTGATAGAAAGCGCACGGATCCCAGAAGTTCAGGAAATACGTATACACGTGACATAGCAGGTGTTATATTCAAACCACAGGCACATAATTGCCAAATCGCCGGTTCCGTGCGATGAAGGATCATGATGAAAGAGACTAGGGCCTTTCCGAAATTGGTAAAACAGGTTAGAAACAAGCTCGGGCTATCCCAAGAAGAACTTGCGCACGAATTGGGTGTAAGCTTTGCCACGATCAATCGCTGGGAAAACGGCAAGACGATTCCGTTCAAGCTTGCTCGCAGGCAGTTCGCAACGTTCTGTGATGGAATGAAGAAGCGCGGGAAGCTATGAACGATTTCTCCCCGAGATTCAGCATAACCAACCGGATGACATCTGCGATAACGCAGATCGAGCGCGCCCGTGGCTTTCTGGAGGCAGCGCACCTTTCCGAGGAATGGGTATCCCAGATGGTCAACAGGGCGCTGGTGCTCGAAGCCCATCACACGACCCACATCGAGGGCACTCATCTCACGTTGGAGCAATCTGAGCGCCTGCTCAAGGGGCAAAGCGTTCCCGATGCGGATCCTGATGACACGCGTGAACTGCTCAATTACCGCTCCGCCTTCGAATTCGTGTCTGAGTGCCTGGACGACGGCGACCCCATAACCGAGGGGCTTGTTCGACAAATCCACAGACATCTTGTGGAAGGCGTGCGCGGGGGAAATGCCGCGCCCGGGGAATATCGGCGCATCCAAAACTATGTGGCCAACTCGGCCACCGGCGAGGTCATCTATACGCCGCCATCAGCCATGGATGTGCCCGTCATGATGTCTGCCTTGGTCAAATGGCTCAACGCGGTCAGCGATATCCACCCCGTGCTGGTGAGCGGCATTGCGCAGTTTCAACTCGTGCACATACATCCATTTCTGGATGGAAACGGACGAACATCGCGTCTTCTGTCAACGCTCTGTTTATACAAGTCGGGGTATGACTTCAAACGGCTGTTCACCGTTAGCGAATACTACGACCGCGACAGAACCGGGTTCTACAGGTCCATACAGAGCGTACGCGAACATGATATGGACATGACCGTATGGCTGGAATACTTTGTATCAGGCCTTGAGACTCAGATGCTGGAAGTGAAGGATCGTGGCGAAAGAGTCATCAGACGGGATGTGCTTGGGCAGCAGCATCGGCTGAATGCCCGCCAGAAAAGGGCGCTGGAAATCGTAATTGATTCCGGCGAGATCTCCATCCGTCGCTTCGAAGGAGAATTCAGAGATGCAAGCCGCCGAACCCTTCAGAGGGACCTCGGGGGAATGGTCGAAAAGGGCATTCTGGAAGTGCGGGGGTCAACGAACCAGCAGATCTATGTTCTCAAAGGATGAGTCGCGACAAACTTGTGACACGACTTGTGACAAACTTGCGCCATTTGTCGCAACAAGAACGCGTAACTCTATGACATTGCGGCTACTATGGCCTATGAAATCGTGCGCTTGAAGGGGCAACTGGTGGCCAAACGCCTCCCTCCGCGTTAGTCCGTCGGTCGGAGGGCAACCAACAAATGCATGGTGCTTGCTCGCTACGCTGCGCCGGGCTCCGCCAAATGGCCGCTCCGCTTGTGGCATTCAGGGCACATTGCGTACTCTATGTAGTTTTGGATCAATGATATTATTGGCCCTATCAAGACTGAATTCGCTTTGCGCAGGGTTCATCATCACCTGTGCTGCGGGCGGTATTTTTTGGGGTTCCGCCTGCGCCGGAAAAGACCACAACCAGGGAGAGAGGGCCATGAAAGAACTGCCGCTGCCGCAAACCAAAGGCGAAATGTCACTCGAACAGGCAATCGAACAGCGGCGTTCCGTCAGGTCGTTTCGACCGCATGCTCTATCCGACAGAGATCTTTCGCAGCTTCTTTGGGCAGCGCAGGGAATTACCGACACCAGCCGCAAGCTGCGGGCAGCGCCCTCGGCAGGAGCTACGTACCCGCTTGAAACGTACGTTGTAACAGCAGATGCGATATACCGTTACGATGTTGACAAGCATGCCCTTCGGGCGGTCGAAAAAGGCGATCATCGCCCTGCTCTTGCCCGGGCGGCATTGGGGCAGGGCTGTGTGCGGACAGCGCCGGCGATAATCGTGTTTACAGCGGTCCCGGCGAGAACGACGGTAAGGTATGGCAACCGCGGGCTGAGATATATCCACATGGAAGCCGGCCATTCCGCGCAGAACGTTCATCTGCAGGCTGCGGCGCTGGGCCTGGGCTCGGTGCCTGTGGGTGCGTTCGATGATGAAAGGGTAAGTGAGGTCCTGGGTTGCAGCGGCAAGGAAGAACCTCTTTACATTGTTCCTGTTGGTGTGCCAAGGTAGGGAAATGAACTACCAAGTCGACACGGCACCTGGAAAAGCGGGTTCGCAGCCTCAATCCAGTCTGCATTCGCGTGGTGTCTTCTGGTCGCAAGTCACGCGGGCGAACATGTCATGAAAAGCCACACCGGAATGCTTGCACTCGTAGTCGTATTGCCGGCCATGGTCCACATGAATTGCAGCGCAGGTGAGGCTGACGAGGCGCAATACGCGAAAGAACGCGAGCGCATGGTACAAACCCAGATCGAGCGCAGGGGAGTGAGCGATCCGGAAGTGCTCGAGGCAATGCGCGCGGTCGAGCGGCATCTGTTTGTTCCCAAAGCACACAGGCGCTCTGCCTACGAAGACCGGCCGCTTCCCATCGGCGAGGGACAGACCATTTCGCAGCCGTATATCGTGGCGCTCATGACCGAGCAGCTCGATCTTGACAGTACCATGCGGGTGCTTGAAGTCGGCACCGGCTCCGGGTATCAGGCTGCCGTGCTTGCCGAAATTGTCGATAGCGTGTACACCATCGAGATTGTCCCTTTGCTCGGGAAGCGCGCGAAGAAGCTCCTCGATGAGCTCGGCTTTGACAACATCGCGGTGCGTATCGGTGACGGGTACCGCGGGTGGGAAGAAGCCGCACCGTTCGATGCAATCATTGTCACCGCTGCGCCGTCACATGTGCCGGAACCCCTCAAAGAACAACTCGCGGAGGGCGGGCGCATGATAATCCCGGTGGGCAAAGGCACCTGGGAACAAGAACTGGTGCTTCTTACCAAAACCGGCGGCAAGCTCGTGGAAGAAAGCGTGACGCCGGTCAGGTTTGTGCCGTTGATCAGGGAGGACGGCGGGAAGTACTGAGTTGTCTGGGGTCGTCTGAGGTCGGACCAGGCTATCTGACTGATTTCCTTAGTGTTACTGCTAGTGACCTACCTCATACGCTTCTGTATCGCAGACTGAAACCTGATTTGCCCCGTTCTTTCGTGCAGCTCCAGCAATCGTGCAGGATCAGTCTGAAATTCATGGTCTTACTATACTGACCCACCAGATTCCCGGATATTTCGACGCCCAATATGGATATGTCTGTATCTTTAAAAGCATTGACAAGAAACTTTTATCGATGTATAATACTCGTAAAATCAAATACTTATCACGGCAGGTGAGTAAGCGATGAAACGCACTGTCGTGATCGATTGCTTGGCCACGGCCCCGCGGTTTATCCCCACAGAAGTTATCAGGCCCGAAGATCATGGGGAGCATGGGATTTTGAGCCTATCACTCAAGATCAATACGAGCGTCCATAATGCAACGTACCTTCACCTGGCGATCTCAACCGAGTCCGAAATGATAACCAGTGATCAGGAACTGCTGGGGTTTCGGAAAAAGTTTGGGCGCATAAAGGGCATCGCTGACTATTGACCGGTTCATGCCGGTGCGAGCGTGCAATAGGGGATATAGCCATGCCAGTGACTCTCCATTTTCCTGTTATAATTTGCCGGGATAAAAAAACGAGAGTAAGAGAAAGCGAAGCGAATGAAAGTTTACATAATATCTATTATGCGCCACAGTCAAAATTACCGCTCTGAGGGCTCCAAAAACCGCTTTCCAAACGATCGTATGCGCACTTCGTGCCTAATGCGCGCTCGTGTTGGAGCTGATGAGTTCAGGAAGATTCGCGTTCCCCGGCAGCGCACGCACAGCTCCACCTTCCCATGTGAGCATGCCACTGCAGCAGATTCACAGTAGTTATACGCTCAGGAAAACGCAGAGGTAACGCGAAGGAAACTTGCAGCTGGTTTGCACAAGACTGAAGAAATCTGCGCGCTGATATGATTCGAACGACCCGCTGAGAACAGCCCCGGCTCCCCTATTCAGTGCCTTCGAGCACAGGCTCAGCCGGCATTTCCGGAATTTCTGCGGGTTCAGAAGCCGATTCTGATGCTTCAGGAAGTGCATCCAGATCTTCCATAGGGTCTTTGTTCTCAGGCCCGGGAAGCGTGTCCATCGGCTCAGTCGTCTTGCGGGACTCCTCACGCACGGTATCCAGAGGCGCCTCATCGGTAAGCACTTCGACATCAGCGCCGTTCCCGCGCTTGAATCGATTGAAATCAACCTGGATTTTGCCGAAGAACAAGTGCTTTCTTCTGGCATCCTGACCAACATAACCACCTGTCTCTTCGGCAGATGTAACGTAGTCGAGAACAATGGCCTTGAGCACGCGAATTCCGGCGCCGAACGTGATATAACCCCCGTCAAATCCGGACCTTAGGTATGTGCTCAGCCAGTCACGTGGAAACAGGTTGAACTCGATTTCCCCGCCGAGTTTGAGCTTGGAAAGCGGAGGCCCTGATCCCGCAATATTGACATACTCCGCTGCCCCTGTTATGCCCCCCACAAAATGGTGGTCTTCATACGAGCCGCTTCGGATTTCCCGGGCATATCCGAGTGATACCTGAGGCACGCCCTGCTCCCTGGTTTTCAGGCCGATATCTCTCACCGACAGCGCGGCATGACGCCTTCCCGGGATATTCCCAACAACGCCCAGATCCAGGCCGAGCCCTTGCCGCCAGTCGCTCTCCGACAAGCTCCAGAAATCATCGCCCACGCGACCAATCTGGGTGCTGGGCAGGCTCACCACGCGTTTCTGCTGCTGAAGGACCTTCACACCGGCGCCCACCTGAACATGGTCATTCGCGAACTTCCGTCCGTACACCAGGAGCAGCTCGCGCTCCTGGCCGTATTCGGCAAGCATGAATGGAAACAGAAGGCCGCGGTTTGCGGAAAAATCCGCTGAAAACCGGTTGCGGAAAAGCAGTCCGAACCCGCGAACCAGAAAAGAGAAATCCACTATCTCCGAGCTGATACCAAACCATTTTCCATCGAACCTGCGCATCACGCTGTCAGCGAAAAACGCGTTCTGATCGGCTTCCGTCGCGCCGCTTGACGAATCAAACTGCTCGCTGTTCTGGGCCATGTACGCGAGAAACGAGAAGAAACTGTTGTCAACACTCACGCTCGCCCCGGGAAACGTCAGGCACAGCCGCCGAAACGATCCGGCCCACGCGGGATTGGCATACACAGACCCATCGGAGCCGCCATATGACATCCCCGTCCCTCCCATGGCCCTCCCGCGGGGAAACGCGAGAGGGTACTCGATAAGCTGGTCCGCGGCGCGCGCAAGAACGCACCACGCCAGGACCACGCATGCCGATACCAATGCGCGACTGTTCATTGCGGGGCGAGGGTTTCCTGAAGATGCATCATAAGGGTGTCGACTTCATCGTAGGTTTGCGAGCTGTCGCCGAATGTGCCGAGAAAAACGTTTGCCGCAATATCAGCCTCGGCCAGGCTTTCATTCGCGTTATTTTCCCAGGCCTGCCGGTACGCCGGGTCCGCAAGAAGCGCATCCAGGCCTTCGATGATAACCGTGTCCTCCGTGATAACAAGGTTCAAATCCTGAAACGGGAGATCGTCCTGGGTGATACGCCCGTTGTCATCGAAATCGAGAAGGCTGATGAAGGCATGGAACCCCAGGAGCAGGGAGAAATCCGCGGCGATCCATGCCGTATCGAACCCGTCGCTCGCCGCAAACCCCGAAGAGAACATCGGGTTCAGCACGCCGTCGGTGTAGTCGACCGCCACGTGCGCCGGCGCGTACAGCGAGTCGAGCGTAGTCAATTCCCAGTCGTTGAATATCGCGACCACTGTCTGAAACGGCATGGCATCCTGCGACGAACTGTCACGCGAGAAAAGCTCGAGCAGTCTGGTCTGGGAGAATCCCCATTGGTCAAACGCTGCCTTGGCACGGCCCAGGCGCGCGTACCCCAGGTTGGGATCCGCATCGATCGCCTGCCGGTACATGTCCGCCGCGCCCGCATGGTCGCCGTCGCGTAAAAGACGGTCCCCTTCCAGGCGAAGCCCTTCGGCATCAAGCCCGCCCGGCGCGCCTTTATCTGTAGGATTGTACAGGTTGAAACCGCAGGAGACAAACAGGAGCGCCAGCACGGCGAAGGATATGTGTGGTGGAGCGTTTTTCATGACAAGAAGCAATAAAATAGAATATTGCCTCTGGCCGTGCAGTCGCAGGCTGATTGGAGTATGGATTCGTTTTCTTCTTCAGTTGGCGAATCACATCGCGCATGTGATAGGAGCGCTTGCCGGGGACCGGTTTGCTGGATAGTACCGCCTGCCGCCGGGTGTCGAAAACAGAGGACCGACAACCCACGTGCCGGCCGTCACTCAGCATATAGCTCATTGTGCGCGCAAAAATGAGTGAAGCAACGCTCGATAATTCCCTCTGACAATATCCCGTTCTCCACGAAATACGTACCGATCCTGCTGTTGAATTTCTTCTGCACCGATGCGATCTTGTTCACCTGGCCATGGGTGAGCTTGCCGTGCTCGACAGCGACCTTGCCGAACGACTCCCCCACCCGCAGGTAAAAAAGCACCTGGGCGAAATCAGCAGGCGAGAGAAAACGGCTCTTCATGGCGATCTGACCCATGAGCGGGCGGCGGCGCTTCTGCCATTCCAGCGCATCCGAAAGCATTTCATAGCTGATCAAACCGCGATAGTACAGGTAACTGCCAAAGCGGAGCCTGGTGGGAATCATACTGCCGTCGTAGTAGAGCTCATCACCGTGCGTAAGGCGCCCGCCAACCACTGTCGCTTCTCGTTCGGAAGCTCCCCCCGCGTGGGAGCTCTGGAACTGGCGCCGTCCGTGACAATGGTTCAACACCACCCCCGCGCTTCGGCCGTTGGCATCGCGCTCTTCGAGAAAACGGGTCAACACCTGATACGCGCGAATAAACCTGCGTATCGTGGGAACATGAAGCCTGCCGCCGTCACGAAGAATATCCACACCGGGCGGGACATGCTTCTCAATGGCCCGCTGGAAAGCAACCGCAACATCCTGGGGCTGAAGCCAGTCCACTATGCTCTGCGAGACGAAAAACGGCGAGCCGAAAATAGTCCTGCACGCACTGACAACTGCTTCCATGCCTCACTCCCCTTTTTGTGTGGATCGCTTGCCTGTGACGCATAGAATACCGAAAACAGCGGCCTATTAAAGGAGAACAGACTTCCGGTTTTGTATTCTATTACAAGACAGTGACTTACAGGCAACAGAGTGTGACAGGGATCACAAAAGGCAGGCGCGGATGCGCAGGTTTCCGGCCCCGACAGGGATTGCCGGGCCAAATCCCGTGCTATTCGGTCCGCATCACCGCAATGGACACAGGCGGAAACCGTCCGACCGATATCGGCCCCGCCACTTTGGTGTTGCTGCGGGGCTCGATGACTACTATGCCGGGGGCGTTCTCGCTGCGATCTCCCACATAGAGATATTCGCCGTCGAATGCCAGCCCTCCCAGGGAGCCGGAAAAACCGGGCACTGAAGCGCCAACACTGCCCGCATCGAGATCGCACTGTATCAAATCGGAATACCTTTGAAAAGTGGAACTGGTCTTTTCGACAGCCACATATGCTGTCTTTGCCCCGGTAGTAATGATTAGTGAAACATCGCCGCCAAGCTGCTTTTCGGTGATGACCACGCCGGTGTTTTCGCCGGTCGACAGACTGATCTTCTCAATGCCGCCGTCGGTGGCATCAAACGGCGAGCCGCCGCATGCCACATAGAGAAATCCGCCGCACGTATCCATGGTCACGGGACGCTTTTTCCTGAGACGAATCGTGCGGGTCACTTTGTCGGTCGATATGGACACCACGGCGATCATTCCCGATGAATCCTTTACGCCGGGGTAGCCGCCGAACCGGCCCTGTTCGGTCACGAGCCGTTGCAGTGCCACATACAGGCTCCCCTCGGAAATCAGCACATCGCCCATGAACGGAACGGTGTCGGGTCCGTGCACATAGGGCGCTCCGGCCAGCGATATCTCATCCACGACGGCTCCCGTGGCGCACTCGACAACCGCAAGGGAGCTCCTTGCCCGGCGGCTCACGTATGCCTTGTCCCGCCCGGCCACCGCGATGTCCCGGGCATCGGCCGGTGTTCCCAGGCTTTGCCGGTACGCAAGGTTCTCCGGCCCGAGAGCGGGACCGTCGACAAGGACAAGGCTGTCGGCCCCGTGGCCCTCGACAACATATACCCGGCTGCCGCTTGTCACCACCGCGCTCTCGTAGTGGATGGTCAGAAGATCGTGCGCGCTCCTGAACTCGCCGGACCGACGTGCCGCGACACTCACCGCGCCCTGCGCGTGCTCACGCGAAGAGGTTGCCGCCACGACAACCACGCTCTCTCCCGCATCGATCGACACCGGGCGCCACGTTCCGCACTGCGCCAGCAGCAGCACTGCCGCCGCGAGAGAGAGGGTCGGGCGGGTACCACGTGTCATGGACACACCTCCATTCAAGTCATGTTCCCTTCCGGCAGCCCCCTGCCGGCGGGCGGTCGAAAAGAAAATAGTGCATAAAATGCATTTGACATCGGGCGATAATGATATTAGATTGTGTTTACGACCAAAGGCACGTACGTCCGATGTCTATGTCACTACCGCCCGGCCAGGAGATACGCACCCGCAGAAAACACGCCCGTGTCGATTCCGCGAAAGTAACGCTCTCGTATATACCTTACCGTTTCTGTCATATCCAACAATGTCCCACAACCGATCAAGGAGGTAATACTACGCAGGCGGAAACGCGCCGCGCCCGCAGATAACGCCCTGCTGGGGGCCGCGGAATACAAGGTATGCATTCAAGGGCAGCTTCCGTGATGCTTTTCGGTTGGTATCCCGGAAGAAAGATGTAACCGAGTTTTGAAAGGACTTTTCGAGTGTCAAAGAGACTGTTTGTAGGAAACCTGCCTTTTCGGGCCACGGAAGACGAACTGCGTACATTCTTCGAACCTATGGGCGCCGTGCACGAAGTCGCCATTGTCACCGACCGTCAGACCGGCCGCTCGCGCGGGTTCGGGTTTGTCGAAATGGATGACGAGGCTGCAGACGCGGCCATGGCCCAGCTCGACGGCAAAGAGTTCAACCAGCGCAACATTCGCATCTCCGAAGCGAGAGAGCGTCGTCCGCGCTAAACCGCCCCTCCCATGAGGCTGGTCGTGAAGAACGCATCCCTTTCTACCCTGTCCGTCAAGGAGAGCTTCCCGCCCGCGTAGCGCCCTACGGTCTCTAGCTCCCCGCAGGCCAATCTGATGCCCGTCGACAGGCGGGCATCGCAGTGCCAGTGGAGTTTTGTGCAGAGCGCATGACTCCCGTGCGGCAGCTGTGCCCTTTTCCCGGAAACGGCCGCGGAAAATGTCCCCGGCAATGCCGCCGTGCGGTGTTTCGAACGGGCATCACACGAAGAACGAAACGATTGCCAGCGCATCAATCACCAGAAGCGCCGGGCTTACTTCACGCGCCTTGCCCGTCGAGAGCTTGATCACAGTCCAGCTCAGAAAGCCCCAGATTATCCCCTCAGTGATAGAATAGGTCAGCGGGATAAGGACCAGCGCGAGGAACGCGGGAATGGCATCATCGAGGCGGCCCCACCGGATTTTGAGCACTGGACCCATCATGAACACGCCGACCAGCACGAGCACCGGCGCGGTCGCCACCGAAGGTACCACCGACAGGAGCGGCGAGAAAAACATGAACGGGAGAAACAGGACGCCCGCAACGACCGCTGTCAGGCCGCGCCGCCCGCCCTGCTCGATGCCCGCGGCCGACTCGATATAGCTCGTGCCCGCGCTCGTGCCGAACAATCCCGACATGACCGTAGCACAGGCGTCCACGATAAGCGACTGCTTGACATTGCGCGGCTCGCCGTTCTTGTCGATGAGCCCGGCGGCCTCCGACACGCCCATGAACGTGGACAGGCTGTCGAACAGGTCGGTAAACAGGAACGCGAACACCACCGGCCACATGGCCAGTTTCAGCGAACCGGCGAGGTCCAGTTTGAAAAACACCGTGAAGTCCGGCGGGGCGACAAGGCCGCGGTAGGTCACCAGGGTGGCCGCGCCGTTGTTGACAGCGGATGCATCTCCCCACAGGCGTCCCACGGGGATTGCGGCGACCGTGGTTACCGCAATGCCGATGATCAGCGCGCCTTTCACTCCCCGGGCCACCAGCACCGAGGTCAGCGCAAGGCCGAACACGAATGTCAGCGTTATGGAATCGAGCGCGCCGCGCGCCACCACCGTGACCGGGTCGGTCACCACGAACCCGGCATTTTTCAACCCGATAAACGTGATAAACAGCCCGATGCCCCCGGCAACGCCGTATCGAAGCTGCCGGGGGATAGCATGCAGTATCCAGGTGCGGATACTGAAGACAGACAACACGAGAAACACAATCCCCGACCAGAATACCGCGCCCAGCGCGGTCTGCCACGAGACACCCATTCCCTGGACCACCGAGTAGGCAAAGAACGCGTTGATACCCATGCCGGGCGCGACCACGATAGGATTCTTGGCGTACACGCCCATCATGATGCTGCTGAACGCGCAGACCAGCACCGTGGCAGTCAACACGGATGCGAACGGCATGCCTGCCGCGCTCAGGATCGAGGGGTTCACCACGATGATGTACATCGTGGCAAGAAATGTCGTGATGCCCGCCAGCACCTCGGTGCGTGTCGTGGTATCGTGACCGTTCATCTGCGTTCCTTTCAGTATTCGCCGATCACCGCGGTAATCATCGTTGTGTCAACTGCCGTTTGAAGTGAAAAATAATAGACACCCCGGGGCATCCCCCGGGTCGCGATCTCGATCACGCGCCTGCGCGTATCGGTCCGGTGGTCGTGTATCACGCGCACGATCCTTCCGTGCCGGTCTGCAATCTGCACCGCTGCGCCTGAACCCCAACGGTCCGTCGCCGACAGGGGAAGCGGCACATGCTGCTGCGGATGCCAGGCACGCATACACAAGGATGCGCATCATCATCGGTCCTCGAAGAGCCCCATGATGTCCTCGGGGCGCAGATGTTTGAAAAACGAGTCTTCCTCCCTGACAATGCGGCCGATAACTTCGCGTTTGCGCGCCTGCAGCTCGGCCACTTGTTCTTCAACCGAGCGTACGGTCAAGAGCCTGTACACGAACACCGGACGTTTCTGCCCGATGCGATGCGCGCGATCCGATGCCTGGTCCTCCACCGAGGGGTTCCACCAGGGATCGAGATGCACGACATAGTCGGCCGCGGTGAGATTCAACCCCACCCCGCCGGCCTTGAGACTCACGAGAAAAACAGGCGCTCCCCGGGGGCTCTGGAACCGGTCCACAATCGCCCGGCGGTCCCGCGATTTTCCGGTCAGCATTTCGCATGCTGTCCCCTGCCCGGCAAGCCGCGCTTTCACCAGCTCGAGCGCCCGCACGAACTGCGAGAAGACCAGCACGCGGTGGTCCTCCTGTATGGTCTGCGCCAGAAAATCATCCAGCAGGACAAACTTGGCGGAGTCGCCGCCATACGACGGATCAAACAGGAGGGGATGACAGCAAATCTGCCGCAGCCTGAGAAGCGCCTCCAGGACCTGCATCCGCGACGCTTCCAGGCCATGACGGTCGATTGCCGTGGCCACACGCGTGCGGTACAGGTCGCGCGTCGTGTCGTACAGCGACCGCTGCCGCGCGGTCATTTCCACCCGAAATACATCCTCGGTCTTGGGCGGCAAGTCGGTTGCGACCTGTTTCTTGGTTCTGCGAAGGACAAACGGCGCGACCAGACGCCGCAGGATCTCGGCAATATCGGTATTGTCCTCCCGTTGTATCGGCGCGGCAAACGCGCGGACAAAACCGCGATACGTACCCAGCATGCCCGGATTGAGAAACGCGAACAGCGACCACAATTCGGTCAGGCTGTTTTCCACGGGCGTGCCGGTCAGCGCGAGGCGCCGCCGCGCATCAAGCTCCCGTACCATCCGGCTCATTTTGGCTGACGGGTTCTTGATCGCCTGGGCCTCGTCGAGCACAACATAGTCGAACCGCACGGATGCAAGCATGTCGCGGTCGCGAAGCGCCGTGCCGTAGCTGGTCAAAACAACATCAGCCAATTCGAAATCCTTCCGGCCGTACCTCCGCCGGTGCGCGCCGTGATAGGTCATCACCAGGAGTTGCGGAGCAAAGCATTTGGCCTCTCGCTCCCAGTTGAACAGCACCGAGGTCGGCGCGACAACCAGGGACGGGCCGCGCGACCGGCGATGCGGTTTCTCGCCGGCCAGCAAGGCAAGGGTCTGCACGGTTTTGCCCAGCCCCATATCGTCGGCGAGGCAGCCACCGAAGCCCGCCGTTTCAAGAAATGCCAGCCACGACAGCCCGGCGCGCTGGTATGCGCGGAGCTCGCCGCGAAACGCCCCGGGAATAACCGCTTCGCGGGCCGGGGCACTGTCGCGCAGCCGAAGCATGTTCCGCCTGAATGCATCATCGGCCTGCGCATCACCGGCGATCTCCTGCAAAAGCTCCGCCATGGGGAGCTGGCTCGGCTGGAGCACCAGGGTATTCTTGTCGGGCGAGAGCCCGCCCACCGCGAACAATCCGCCCAGCACGTCGAGCCAGTGGTCCGGAAGCGCTCCCGTGGACCCGTCGGTAAGAAGCACATACCTGCTGCGGGCGCGCGCGGCATCCACCAGCGCGGCAAGGGTGGCGGGAATGCCGTCAAAGG
>WJMI01000091.1 GCA_014728015.1 Chitinivibrionales bacterium
GCGGTAGTCCCACGAGCCCTCGAGGCGGGCCTGTGCCACGTCGGTCATCAGCTCGTCATCGGCAATAGTGAGCGTCAGCCTGTTTTCCAGGTAGCCGCCGAACTCCATGTTGTCAAGGCCGGCATACACGGATGTGCACAGTATACAAAGGAGCAGTGCTCTTGGCATGGCGGGTTTCCTTTCTTCTCCGGAACGGTTACCTGTAGTCGGTGATCGGTCGTCGGCAGATGGGCCGGTAGTAGGCCCTGCTTTCTATTTCCTCAGGTATCGCTCCGAAAACATCGAGGCATCCAGGTCGATATCGTTCTCTATCTTGTCCATTTGCATGATTGTCTTGGTGCCTTTCTGGACATTGTGCATCTCAATGCTTTTCGCGGTCCAGTATTTCCCGGCCTTTTCAACATCCTTGACAAACAGCTTTTTCCACAACTCGCCGTTTTCGTCAAAATAGTGGACTTCAATGCCGATACACTTCTTTGTGTCTACCCACAGCATCATCTTGGAATACAACACCTCATCAGGGTCTTTCGGGACGGCCGCTATCCTGTAGCACGCCACGCCGTCCTTCGTGTCTTCACCTTCAAGCGAGCACGTATAGTCCGCGCGCGTATCGCTCATGGACATGTCTTCGTAGGAGAAGTCGGAGTTGTTGACCGATTGCTTTTTCTGGTGGCTCGCGATTTTTCGTACCCGCGACGTGCGCGGGGAGTACATCCAGATATCGTCACCGTCGTTAAGCGTCAGGATTTTCATGCCCTTAATTCGCGCCGGGGTGATGTATTCCATGAGGCCCTTGTCGCCCTTGTCATAGCTGTATGACATGAGCTTCGAAACATTCTTCCGGCCGTCGGCGCGGTGCACGATCTGGGTCATCTCGGCCCGGCTGGTCTGCGGGTTTTCGTTTGCCTCTACCTTATCGAGGATTTCGTCGACCGTGAGCGCGAAGCCGGCCAGAGCGGCGATGAGCAGGAATGAGAGGGCGGAGCGAAGCATAGGCGGCCTCCTTGGTGTGTCGGTAGTCGGTGATTCCTGATTATTCCTTTGTAGACACGCGTTCCACAATCGTTATGAGCGATCCAAGCATGAATACCGAGCTGAGAAAACAGGTGCCCACGCCGAGGAACAGCACCTGGCCCATGCTGGCGGTTCCGCGATGCGATGCCGTTGCCCACGACCCGAAACCAATCATGGTGGTGAGCGATGTCAGCAGTATGGCGCGGCCGGTGTAGCGCATAACCATTGGCAGGGAGCCGCGTCCCTCCTTGGCGTATCGGTGCAAAATATGTACGCCGTCGTCGATGCCAATGCCCAGGATGAGCGGCAGACACATGAAATTAGCGAAATTGAATTTGATGCCAAAGGCCGCCATCAGGCCGATCATCCACACAGCACCTGCGGCAAGCGGGACCATCGCCAGGAGCGTGTATTTCAGCGAGCGGAAGTCAAGAAGCAGAAATGCCAGGATTGCAACTGCCCCGATGAGCGTGGCAAGCCGCCCCTTCTCTTTCATGAGGTCGATAAACATGAGCATCATGGGGGGCGTGCCGGTTATGCGCTCGGACACGTCGGAGACTTCCTCGGTAAACTTGCGCAAGATGTTTTCGTCCCAGATATTCGACTTGGGATAGATGGTAACGAGCATATCGCCGGACGTCGGGCTGACATAACGCTCGGTGATTGTCTCGGGAAGGTTTTGCAGCGTGATTTCCTCGATCGATGCCATGCGCACGAGACGGTCCTGGAGAATGGTACCCATGGTCCGCTGATAGGGCTGCAGCATGCCGGGGTTGCCGGCGGCCGTATCAAGCTTCTCGACCAGGGCCAGTATCCTGGAGTCCTCGTCCTTTTTGCCGACAATCTGATCGCACTTGCGGATGATTTTGTTCTCGAGTCCGCTTCCCATAATCGAAAGCTCGCCTATTTCCACGATATTCTGGTGGAGACGCGTCAGCTCCTCGCGCAGCCGGGCGACGTCTTTGCCTGTTGTCTCGTGCGGCACCTGCATGGCCGCAACCTTGCCGGCAAATGCCTCGATCACCGGGCGGTTGCGCTCCTGATCAGCCTGCGTGGGGACGAATTCGGAAATACCGTCCACGCTGCCGATCACGCCCGTGCGGTTGCCGATCTTCTTGAGCTGTCGGAGTTTTTCGCGGCAGTCGTCGAGGTCGTGCGCCCGCAGCATGGCGTAGTCGGGGGCGATTTCAAACTTGTCAAGTATCTTGTCCTGCACGATTGCCGTGGGAATGCCGATCGGCTCGAGCTCCATCATGTCGTATTCAAACTCAATACCTTTGCCCGCCTGGATAGAGATGCCCATGAGCGCCAGGCCGACGATGAATACTGCAGTGGCGATCGGCAGCTTCTCCAGCAATCTTCCAATACTGTCAAGAAACGTGAATTGGAAAAGACCGGTCGCGGCCCTGAACACGGGCAGGCGGAAGAAGGAGCCGATCACTCGACCGAGGGCGTTCCATGCGCTCACCACAAACCCCAGACGCATGGCGCGCAGGGTGTTGCCGACTACCGAGTAGCCCTTGTTGTCCCAGACAATCAGCGCGGGAAGCAGCACCATTGCGGCGGTCATGGTGATCAGAATGCCGCTGCCCACCGCGATTCCCATGCGGGAGAACGCCTTGAACCCGGTGAGCGTGAGGGAGAAAAACACGAGCGTGGTGGTCATGCCGCCGGTTACCACGCC
>WJMI01000092.1 GCA_014728015.1 Chitinivibrionales bacterium
CATCCGGACTGCGCGGCGCCGGCACGAACTCCCTCTGCCTGGCCTGGCTCGATATGTTCAAAAGAATCCCCATGCTGCTCAAGGTGAACACCAGGCTCATGCCGCCGTAGCTGAGAAACGGAAGCGGCACCCCCGTGGTCGGGACCAGCCCGATGTTGACCGCCGCGTGCAGCACGACATACGCGCCGAGAGCGAACGTGATGCCGAACGCCATGAGCTGGCCCGCCTTGTCGGGCGCGCGAAGCGCGATGCGCATGCCCCGGTAGAGCATGAACGCGAAAATGCCCAGTACTATCAGCCCCCCGACAAACCCGATCTCCTCGCCCAGTATCGAGAACACGAAATCGGTGTGCGGTTCCGGAAGGAAAAACAGTTTGCGCTCCGCGCCGCCCAGCCCCACGCCGAAAAGACCGCCGTTGCCCAGGCCGATAAGCGCCTGGTACGCCTGGTACCCGATATCCTGCTTGTGGTTGGACATGTGAAGAAACCCCAGGATCCTCTCGCGGCGGTAGGGGGTCGATGCGATCGCCAGAAGCACCGCGGGAATGACCGCGAGCCCCAGCCCCGACAGGTGCCAGATGCTCGCGCCGGCCACGAACAGAAGCGCGAACGAAATGACGGCAAGCAGGAGCGCCGTGCTGAAATCCGGCTCCAGGACAATCAGCCCGCACACCAGAAGGATCCTGAATATCTGCTGCATGAGCACCCGCCCCTCGCGAATCCGATCGCCCAGCTCCTCGAACTGCCTGGCGAGCGCCACGATCAGCGCAATGCGCGCGAACTCCGAAACCTGAAACCGCATGAATCCCACGTGTATCCAGCGCTTGGCCCCGTTGACCGCCATGGACTCGGGCATGGCCAGCACCAGCACCAGGAGCGCGAGCGCGGAGATAAACAGCACGTGACTGTACCGGCACAACACGTGGTAATCAATGTTGATAAACACGATAAAACACACCACCCCGAGAAGCGCGCGCACCACCTGGCGGGCCAGAAAGAAATCCGCGCCGCCGAACCGCTGCTGCGCCAGGGGGAATGACGAGCTGTACACCAGCACCACGCCGAATCCCAGAAGCAGAAGCGTGCAGATGAGGATACCGAAGTCTATTCTCAGAAAGCCCTTGTTCACGTCTCCCCGCCTCCAGTGCCCGCCAGTGCATTTACCAGTTTCTTGAACACGTCGCCGCGTTCGATATAGCTCGAGAACATGTCGAAGCTCGAACAGCCGGGCGATAGAAGCACCACATCACCCGCGGCCGCCGTGCCGCGCGCGCGCAGCAATGCGGCTTCAAGAGAATCCTCCCTCGTCAGCGTGGTGATCCCCGCCCACTCCCGCGCGATGCGCTCGGCCGCCTCGCCGATCACCGCAATGGTTTTGACATGCTCGGTTATGACATCCCCTATGCCCGCGAAATCGCATCCCTTGTCCCTGCCGCCGCAGATGAGGTGCACGTTGGCGCCAAACGATGCCGCCGCGCACGCCACCGATTCCGCGGTCGTGGCCTTGGAATCGTTGTAGTACGAAACACCGTCGATTTCCCGCACGAACTCCAGGCGGTGCGGCAGCCCGGCAAAACCCGTAATCCCCCGCGCGATGGATGCCGTGTCGATACCCACGGATGCGGCCAGGGCAGCGGCAGCCGCCGCATTGTCCCGGTTGTGCCCGCCGCGCAGCTTCATGTCCGAAAGATCGAACATCTTCTCAACCGCGCCCTCGTGCCGCCGGTACATGATGCCGTCCGCGTGCCACACGCAGTCGACATCGCCCATCTCCCGCCCGAAAAACACGATCGCGGTGCGGTCCTGGACGGTCAGCGACCATTCGCGCAGCCGCTCGTCACAGGCATTCAGCACGAGACAATCACCCGTATCCATGTTGCGCGCGATGGCCTTCTTCGCATCGTAATAGCCTTCTTCGTTGTCATATCGGTCAAGATGGTTTTTCAGGAGATTGAGTACTGCCGCCGCCTTCGGCTTGAACGCATCGATGTTTTCCAGTTGAAAGCTCGATACCTCCGCCACCACGAACCCGTCGGGACCCACCGACGACACCATGCTGGACACCGGCACCCCGATATTGCCCGCCACCACGTGCTCTTTGCCGGCGGCCTCGAGAATCGCGCCCAGAAGGCTTACCGTGGTGCTCTTGCCGGTCGAGCCGGTCACCGCGAGAAACGGCGCGCGGCTGAGACGGAACCCCAGCTCCATCTCCGACCAGACCGGTATCTTCGCCTTGCGCGCGCGCTGGAGTATGGGCGCATCGGATCGGATGCCCGGCGAGGTCACGATGGCATCGCACTGGAGCACCTTGTCCGTGTGCTCTCCGGCCTCGTGCCTCAGGTGCGCCAGGGAATTGGATGCCAGCGTGAAATCCAGCGCGCGCACGTCGCACGCATCACTGAGAAACACGTCGACTCCCTGATCCAGAAGCACCCGCGCCGCCGCCAGCCCGCTGCGCGCCGCCCCGAGAATTGAAACCTGCTTCGGCATGTACTCCTTTGGCACCTGCTTGTTCATGACAGCGTCTCTCGCTCAACCGCCGTATCCCTGAAACACCGTCTCGAGCCGCATCGCGCGCGACCCCTTCAACAGGACGGTGTCCCCTTTTCTCAAAACCCTTTTTGCCGCGCCCAGGGCCCGGGATGCATCCGGCACGCACCGCACGCTCCCGGCGTGCATGCCCTGCCCCCGCGCGCCGTCGGCAACATGCCGCGCGTACGCGCCGGCCGCGACCAGCACCGCGACCCCGGCGGCAGCCAGCCGCGCCCCGAGCTGCCGATGCAGCCTGGTCGAGTATTTGCCCAGCTCCAGCATATCGCCCACCACCGCCGCCGTGCGGCCGCCGCGGGCAACATCGGCCAGAAGCTTGATGGCGCTTTGCATCGACGACGGGTTTGCATTGTAACAGTCAACGATAAACGTCACGCCGGCCTTCCGCGCAATGCGGCCGCGCAGGGGATCGGCCTCGAGCGCGGCGAGCGCCCGCCCCATGCGTTCCCGCGGCACGCCGAACCACGCGCCCGCGAAAATCGCGGGCAGCGCGCTGTAGACGAAATGACGCCCGGGCATGGACAGCCGGTAGCGCCCGCCGTCAACCTCAAACGATGTGCTCCCGTTTTCCGACACGGTCACGTTCCCGGCGCGCACCGCGCATCGCGAGGTCATCCCGAACGATACCGTTTGCCACCCGCCCCGCGCGCGCCGCGCATTCAGCCGCCGGTCGTCGCCGTTGACCAGCAACACGCTCGACCGGCGGCGAAAACCCTTTGTAATCTCGAACTTCGTTTTCACCGTTTCTTTCAGGCCGCCGAACAGCCCGATATGCGCGTACCCGATGTTGGTTATCACCGCGATGTCCGGCTCCACAATGCGCGAGAGCGTGCCGATTTCCCCCTGGTGATTGGCGGCAAGCTCCACTACGCCGATACGCTCGTCCCCCATGAACCGGAGTATGGTCAGGGGCACGCCGATATGGTTGTTCCAGTTGCCCCCGGTTTCGCCCACCACAAACTGCTCCCGCAAAACCGCCGCGATGAACCGCCGTGTCGTTGTCTTCCCGTTCGATCCGGTCACCGCAATAACCGGAATATTGAGGTGTCGCCGATAGGCGGTCGCCATGCGGCCCACCGCAGCGAGCGGATCAGCCACGCCGATAAGCTTTTTCCGCACCGGGGCAGGATACTGGTTCACACGCGCGCGGTCCACAATCGCGGCCACGGCACCGGCCTCGAACGCGCGCCCAACATAGCGATGGCCGTCGTCACTCGCGCTTTGCAGCGCCAGGAACACGTCGCCGGGCTTTACCTTGCGCGAATCCATCCACAGATCCCCGAGCGGCATGCGCAGCCGCGCATCGCTCATGCGGGTTTGCGCCCGGCCCCACCTGACCAGGTGGCCCAGAGTAATAGAGCGTTTCCGGCGCCTACGCATTCACCTTCGCCTTGTTCATTTCGGCCTGCAACCCATTAACGACCTCGACATCGTCGAAATGATGCCGCACGCCCTGTACTTCCTGATATGTCTCGTGGCCCTTGCCCGCCACCACGATGCAGTCGCCCGTACGGGCCGTCTGCATGGCCGTGCGAATGGCCTCCCGGCGGTCGACGACCACCTGGTGCGGAAAATCGAGCGGCATGCCCTCGAGGATGTCCCTGATGATGCTTTCGGGATCTTCACTTCTGGGATTGTCCGACGTCACCACGGCCTCGTCGCAGTTGCCCGCCACGGCCTCGGCCATGCGGGGGCGCTTGGTCTTGTCGCGGTCGCCGCCGCAGCCGAACACGCACAGAAGCCGTCCCTTGGTTAACGGCCGCGCCGCGGACAGGACCTTCTCCAGCGCATCCGGCGTGTGCGCGTAGTCGACCACCAGCGTATAGTCGGCGGGAATGGACACCCGCTCCATCCTCCCGCGCACCGGTGATGCGGTCTTGACGCAGTTCCTGATTTCCTCATCAGAACGCCCGAGCGCGCGGGCGCCGGCCCAGAATGCGACCAGGTTGTACACGTTGAAAAACCCGCTGAGATTGCTTTGAAAGCTCACCGTCTCTCCTTGGTTGTTGATTTTGACTTTCGTGCCCTTCCAACTGCAGGTGCAGTCGGCGATATGCACGGTTGCGTTTCCGTTCCTCCCGTAGGTAATCTGCCGTATCCCCTTCAGCTCCCGCGCCAGCCGCGCGCCCCAGGGATCATCGATGTTGATAACCGCGACCCCGTCCTTTCGCATATGCCCGGTGAACAAACGTTTCTTCGCGGCATAGTAGTCTTCCATATTCTTATGGAAGTCCAGGTGGTCCTGGCTCAAATTCGTGAAAAGGGCGACATCATAGAAAAACCCCTCGATGCGATCGAGCGCGAGCGCGTGCGACGATACCTCCATGGTCAGGGCCCGCGGACCGGGCTGCGACAGGCCCATGAAACGGAAGATGTCCGCGCTCTCGGGGGTGGTGCACCGCGCCTCCCGCGAGCTCGCGCCCATCGCGTACGAAATCGTCCCGAACATCCACGATCTCTCCGCGCCGTATGTCTCGCTGAACAGATGATGGAACAGGTGCGCGATCGTGGTCTTTCCGTTTGTACCGGTAATACCGACAGAAACCATATCCTCCCACCTTACGTTCCAGAGTTTTGCGGCCAGCGTTCCCAGCAGTTTGCGCGGCGCGCGGACCTGGATCCAGGGCGCCCCGCATCCGCGCTGGGCGTTTTCCGACACGACCGCCGCGGCCCCCCGGCCGACGGCCTCGGTGATAAACGCATCGCCGTGCACCCGCAGGCCCGGAATCGCGACATAGACCGCACCCGGCTTGACCTGGCGGGAATCATGGGTGACATCGGTCACCCGGGGATTGCCCTGCCCGCCGCGGTCGATGACCGCGCTGCCGCTGATAAGGTCCTGCCAGTCCACGTTGGGTCCCTTCGCTCGTTCCCTGCGCCGTGACAGCGCAACTACTCCGCGTGCCGGTTTTCCCACCGGCGGCGGAAATGTTCCGCGTTCCTCTCAATCCAGGCAATCGCCTCGCGGCGGAACCGATCCGGGTCGCACTTGACATCATCGCCAACCGCATCCAGGATCTCGCTCGCCTGGGCCTGGATATACTCTTTGAAACTGCCGACCATGGTACGTCCCCTTGTAAACAGGTTCACCCGTCGAAACTGCAGTAGAGTGTACAGACACTGCAGGGCTTCAGCGCCACGCCCGCCGTCGGATGCTGCCGGCGGACCGCGCCGGCGCCGCGCACGTATGGCTGCAGCCCCTTGATATTTACCGCGTTGACCGCATCCCGAAGGTCCTTGCCTATGCAACTGGGCATCCGGACCACCGCGGGCTCACCGGGATTGTCCGCGTACAGAATCAGGCAGCCATCCGCGCCGAATACCTTGCCGGGCGCCGGGCTCTGATGCCGTATGGTCTCCCCCGTCCCGACTATTTCGAACGCGATTGATTCCCCCCGCAGAAACGCGGCCGCCCTGCCCGTTTCCATGCCGCAGACATCCGGAAGGCGCCGCGGGACCACGCCCGTATCAGCACTGTCCTCCCGCGAGCCCTCGATAATCAGCTCGGCGAATTCGAGCCCCGGCTGGCTGATTATCTGGCCCAGTGTGGCGCGAAACGCCGGCGCCGCAGCCACGCCGCCGCCCTCGCCGGCCGCGGGTTCGTCGATGGCCACCGCGCACAGAAGCGCCGGCTTGTCGGAAGGCGCAAAACCGATGAACGATGACCACACGCGATCCTGGGAATACTCCCCGCTCTCCTCGTCGATTTTCTGACTCGTACCGGTCTTGCCGGCCACGGATGCCCCGGGAATCCGCGCCGCGGTGCCCGTGCCCTCCTGCACGACCGCCTCGAGCATGGTTCGCAGCCGGCGCGCGGTCGAGCGCGACACCACCCGGCGCACGCGGCGCGCATCACGTGACAGGCCCCGGCCGGCGGAGCGCCCTTCAATCCTGGAGATGATTCGCGGACCGATGAGGACCCCGTCGTTGGCCACCGCGCAGAACACGAGCGCCATCTGCAAAAGCGTCACCGAGACTTCCTGGCCGATAGCCATGGTGACGTGAGTACGGCCCGACCACTTCTCGAGAGGATGCATGATGCCGTTCTCTTCTCCCGGAAGCTCGATGCCGGTCTTGGCGCCGAGTCCGAAGTCCTTGGTATAGCGGAACAGGCGGTCCTTGCCGAGCTCGTCGGCGATTTTAGCAAAACACACGTTGCTGGAATACGCCAGGGCCTCCCGAAATGACAGCCGCCCGAAGGGCTTGTGATCGCGTATCGACTGGTCGTATATCTCGTACACCCCCTGGTCGCCGTCAATGGTGTCACCCTCGCTCTTGAGCCCCTCCTCCAGAACAGATGCGGCCGTGATCACCTTGAAGGTGGAACCCGGCTCGTAGTTGTATCCGATGCAGCGGTTGCCGCGCTGCCGGATCGGATACTCCGCCGGCCTGTTGGGATCGAATCCCGGCTCGCTTGCCATGGCGAGGATGTCGCCGGTGACAGGGTCCATCACGATGCACGCCCCGCCCTGTGCCCTGTACCGGGCGACTGTCTTGGACAGCACGTTTTCGACAATCTTCTGGATCTTCACATCAAGGGTCAGATAGACATCGCACCCGTCAACCGGCGGCTCCTGCGGCCGGTCGATGCGGGCGTACCGGTTGTTAATGCCGTCTTTCTGAAGTATGCTCCATCCGTTCTGCCCCCGAAGCAGGGTGTCGAACGCGTACTCCACCCCGCCCAGCCCGTATCCGTCGACCCCGACATACCCCAGCACGCTTCCCGCAAGACCGCCGTGAGGGTAGACACGCGCGATGCCCGGCCGCGCGCTGTCACCGGACCCTCCGTTACGGCCGCGGCGCGAAGACTGCCCGGCGGCCGAGACGCTCGATGCCAGAACATCGCCGTTGCGGTCGCGAATAGTGCCGCGGCGCGCCGGAATCACCACGCGCTGGTGCGTCTGCCTGCGGCTCTCGGCCGCGTACTTGCGGCCGTTGAGGACCTGGACATCGAAAAGACGGGCGACAACAAGCCCGAACACAAGGGCGAAGACCGTAGTGACAACGATAATGCGCGCCTTGAGAACGACCATCTACCCCTGTTCCTGGTTCAGCGATTTACGGAGGACTGTCAGGAAACGCCATCCCCCCAAGGAACTCGCGCGCGGCCCGGCTGCAGGACGGACTATTACCAGTTGTCTCGATGCCGGGTATTCAAGCCCGAGAGACTCACGGGCGATTCGTTCGATACGCTCGTTGGCCGCAAGCTTCTCCGCGGCAAGCCGAAGACGTGATGCTTCTTGCGCAAGGACCGCGACACTGTCCGCGAGGCGGTCCTGCATCCGCGATGAATTCGTTATGTACACCTGTTTCCAGACGGTCAGCAGGGGGAATGCCACGATCAACGACACTACGGCAATGCCCGCGAGCACGTACCGCGCCGGCAAGGGCGCGGGCTTACGGGGCCCGGCCGGTTTGCGCGTGTATTTCTTGCGTTTTTTTGCGGCCATCATTCCCTCACACAACCTTTTCGGCCATCCTGAGCCGCGCGCTTCGGGCGCGACGGTTGCCGGCGATTTCCTCTTGTGACGGGCGTATTGCCTTCCTGTTTATGCGCTTAACTTGCGCACGTTTGAAACAGGTGCATACAGGCACCTCAGGAGGGCAGATACAGCCACGCTCCTGATCGCGAATGAAATTCTTGACTATTCTGTCTTCAAGCGAATGGTACGAAACAACAACAAGCCTGCCATTCCTCTTGAGACTGTCCAGGGCCTTGACAAGGCCTGTTTGAAGCTCGTCCAGCTCACTGTTGACCGCAATGCGGAGCGCCTGGAACACCTTTGAGAGCACCTTCGGCCGGACTGTCCCGTATTCCAGCTCCAGGGCGGCAAGCATGTCTGATGATGAATGAAGCGGGCGGACGCGCGCATATCGCGCAATAGCGGATGCCATGCGTTCCGGGTTGCGTATCTCGCCGAAATCAGAAAGGACACGGGCAAGGGCGGGCTCATCCCATGATGAGAGCATTTCGTGCGCGGGACGGCCGGCGGCGGGATCCATGCGCATGTCCAGGGATGCATCGTGACGGTAGGAGAAGCCGCGCGACGGGTCGTCAATCTGGCGGGACGATACCCCCAGATCCAGGAGGACTCCGTCGACCGATCCAATGCCGTGCGAGCGGAGGACCGAATCCATTTCGGAGAAAGAAGCGCGCTCGATGATGACAGTGACTGGGGTCGAACTCACCCGTTTCCTCATCCGCGAGATTGATTCCGGATCCTTGTCAATACCAATCGCAGTACCTTCCGGGCCCAGCGCACGAATGATTTCCTCGAAGTGGCCGCCTCCTCCGAGAGTACCGTCCACATAGACTCCCCCCGGTTGCACGGCAAGACCTTCAAGGCATTCTTCGAGGAGTACTGGTACATGATACAAATCGCGCGCCGTCACGGTGCCGATGGTCCCGAATCAACCGACTGGAAAAACACGGTATCGAAATCATCGCCCGACGTGACATATTCTTCGAACCGGCGGGGGTCCCAGATTTCCACGTACCCGGGGCCGCCGAACAAAAACACTTCCTTGGTAATACCGGCAAGCTGCAATTGCACGGGAGACAGGGCTATCCTTCCCTGGCGGTCGAGCGTCGACTCGGATGCCGTGCTGTAAATCAAACGTTCGGTGCGAAACGACTGGGGCTTTTCGGGCCGGGACAGTATCCGGTGCTCCATCGATGCCCAGTCGTCCCGGGGGTATGCCCGCAAGCACCCGTCAGGCGCACGGGTGACCACGAATGTTTCGCCCGCCTCGGGGGAAATCGCCTTGCGGAACTTTGCCGGGATGTTAAGGCGACCCTTGGCATCGACCGTGTATTTGTACTCACCAATGAAACGCGTCATGATTATCTACCCACTATTACCCACAATATCTATCCAATTACCCACCTTAAGCATACTTCATCCCCACAACGGTGTCAATGGGATTTTGCGCGTGATGCAGCCCATCTTGGCCTAAATCAGAGATTTATGGCCATAAGAACAAAAGATATTGTGGTTTTAGAGAGGAGAGACCACTACATGTTGTTGTTGAAGCGCTGAAATCGCGCCTGCCGGGCAGAAGCTGAGAGGACTTGCGGAAAACGCTTGTTCTAGCCGAGTTCGGAGAGGTTCACCTCGGATGCGCCGGTGATGTCTGATACGCGAAACATGCGGGTATCATCGTAAAGCTGCATGTTGACCGGCTTGGCCCGTTCGCGCTCCTGCCCCGGCCCGAGGATTTCATCCCGAGGCTCCTGGTGCGCGGCGGGCATTGAACCGGCGGAACGCTGCCGTTCGGAAAGCTGCTTGACACGTGCACGAAGGGAATAATTCTCGCTGATGACAATATCGTATTCCTTCTGGAGCTCCCGGAGCTTCTCCTTCAGCTCCACAAGGTCGCCGTCATGGCCGACATCCTTGCCCCTGAACCCCTCGATGATCTTCTGCTGGCTCGACAGGGCGGCCGAAACCCTGCTGATAGTGTGCTCGATATCGCTGAGCCGTTTTTCCGCCGGCATGGTCCGGCCCACCGGAGCCTGATTGAACAGCTCCACCTCATGCAGAAGCTCCCGGGTAGGGTTGTCGGCGCCGTGGTCAAGACGGTGCCGGCGCTGGTTCGTCATGACAATAACCGGCAAAAAAAGCGCGGCGGCAACAATCGGAATCAGCCACAATAGTTCTATCGACACGGCGCTGTGTCTCCCCGCAAATAGGTCACTTCGATGCGCGAAGTATTTTCTCTCTTGAAAATACTTACCCCAAGGCCGTCCGGACAAATCCAGAAAGCAGCCCCCATGGACAACCAGCCAATCATGTCGGTGTCGGGCATACGCGGCAAAGTAGGAGAATCCCTGAGTCCTTCGCTGTATTCAGCGATGGCGTTTCTGCAGACAAAAACTGCCGGCGGCGGCAGGATGCTGGTCGGACGGGACACGCGTCCCACCGGACCGGACCTCGCCCGTGCCGCGTTTCGCGGGATACGCCTGGCAGGCGGCATACCGGTGGACATCGGTATCGCACCCACGCCCACGACCTGTTTCGCGGTCAAACACCTCGGCGCATCCGGCGGCATTGTCATCACCGCCAGCCACAACCCCCTTCCCTACAACGGCTACAAGATGGTGCACGGGTCCGGGCGGCTGTATGCCGGTGACGAATGCGATGCGCTGTACCGGCAATATGCGGCGGGCGATTTCCCGCGGCAGAGCGATTTTGACAGCAGCGACGATACCCCCGCCGAAACACTCAATGCCGCGGATGCGCATGTCGCGGCCATTGTCGGGGCGGTTGACAGCGAAGCCATACGCAACGCGGGGATCCGCATTGCGATAGATTCGGTCAACGGCGCGGGCGGCGCCGTGTTCCCCCGCCTCCTCGATAAACTGGGCGTCGCCTGGGAAGGCGTGCACACGGATCTTGGCGGGAATTTTGCGCACAACCCCGAGCCGCGGCCCGAACACCTTGCCGATCTCGCCGCGCTTCTCACGTCCGGCAGCGGTTTCTGGGGCGGGTTCGCGTTCGATCCCGATGCCGACCGTCTGGCCCCCATGGGCGAAAACGGCGAGCCGATCTCCGAGGAAATGACGTTCGCGCTTGCGCTCGGCTCGGTCCTCGCCCGCAATGCCACGTCGGTGGCCACGAACCTGTCGACATCCATGGTTATCGACGATATTGTCCGGGCGTTCGGGGTCAAGCTCTTCCGCACGAAAATCGGCGAGGCGAATGTGGTGCAGGCCATGCGCGAACACGATTGCGGGATTGGCGGCGAGGGAAACGGCGGCGTTATCTACCCGCGGGTATCGACGGTCCGTGACGGTCCCGTGGCGCTGGCGCTTATTCTCGAACGCATGGCAAAAGAGAAAAAGAAGCTCACCGCCCTTGCCGGAGAATGGAACCAGTATCCTATCGTGAAAAAGAAGATCCCGCTGGGCGATACCAATGCCGCGGACACCATTGCCCGGCTTGCCGAAACGTTTGGCGGCGAGCAAATTGACATGCAGGATGGTATCAAGCTGATTCGCGACTACGGCTGGGTGCACGTGCGTCCCTCGAACACCGAGCCGATCCTGCGATGCTACGCCGAGGCGAAAACGCCGGCGCAGGCCGGGGAACTGGCGGACATGATGATGGATCTTGTGTAGCCGCGCACTGCCCCGGGAGGTCAGGTGAGCATCTCGATACACGATTGCCTCGCGCGCAACCGGACGCTCCCTTTGCTACGGGACCGACACAGCGTGCGCAGTATGCTTTCGCTCGTCACTTTGCATCCGATTGTGCCCACAGAGCTGTGGCGCAACCAGACCAATCCAACCGCGGATGCGCGCGGGACCATTCGCGGCCATGGATCCGCCGGGTATCCACCGCAAGCCTTCGTAAAGGTGGACGGCAGACCGTTGTGCATGAGCGGGCGCATTCCTGACAAAACCGCGCGGCCGGTGATTCGCATCCATTCGGCATCAGGCAGACTGGTCCGGCAATCCAGGCTGCATCCGCGGGCCGCCGACCCGTTCAAAGTGACCGTGCACGATCTGGCGCCGGGCGTGTATATAGTCACGGTCGCCGGGCCGGAAAAAACAGCCGGCCTTCGGGCTCCTGTCCCGCATTGAACAACAGCACCGCTGCCCGGGCAACACGCGCGCTCGCCATCTTGACTTGTCCTCTAATAAATTGCCATATTGTTCGCAGGAACGCGCAGTGCGCTTCGGCATTCATAATGTCCTTCTTTCCGGATGCGCTTCAGGTTCGGCGTGCCGGAACCGATAGTAGTATGATGCGGTCGATATCACAACAAGGGGGCCGCTGATCGTGGCGGAAAGCAGTCCGAACGGAAACCGGCAGCGTCTGGTCGTGATCTACCAGATGGGCAAAGTTGGTTCTTCATCCCTCCTTGAATCCCTCAAATCGCACGGTGTTTCTCCGGTATACCGCGTGCACTACCTTACGCCGCACGGGCTCGCAGATGCACAGCGCGCTAACGCCGGCGCTGTACTGCCGCATATCGCGCAAAGCCGCGAGCTTCGTGCCGTGCTCGAGGACCGACCGGAACGCTTCGAATGGAAGATTATCAGTCTGGTCCGGGAGCCGGTGGGCCGTAACGTCTCCGCGCTCTTTCAGAACCTTGAAAAGCGTCTCGGTTGCGCCCCTGATGAAGCGTTCTCGGGCGGCCCGGGACGCGTGAGGGAGCTTGCCCAGAGGTTTCTGAACGAGTACAACCACGATATACCGCTGTCCTGGTTTGACAACGAGATGAAGGCCACGTTCGGCATCGATGTGTACGCGCAGGAATTTCCGATCACGCGGGGCTACACCATTATCGCGGGTTCCCGTGCCGACCTGTTGCTGCTGCGACTCGAAGACCTTGACAGATGCGCCAACAATGCCGTGGAGAAATTCTTGGGCATCAGGGATTTCAGCCTCTCACGGGCGAATACCGGCGCCAGCAAGAATTACGCCGGGGTCTACCGGCAGGTGAAGAAGAACCTGGTGCTTCCCCAGGACTATCTCGACAGGATGTACGGCTCGAAATATGCGCGGCATTTTTACACGAGCCAGGAGCGGGCGACATTCAGACTTGACTACACGATCGAAGGAATGGACGGAGACGACGATCGCATGAGGGTCTCCGCCCCGCCGCGTCCGGATGCCGTCCGGGAAGACACGGGCCCGGATGCCGGCGGCGAAAGCGGCAGCGAGACACCGGTCGCGCCCCCGCCGTGCGGTACGGCCGCACCGCACGGCGGGACAGCGAAAGAACTGTTCGTCTATCTCGATCCGGGATTTCTCAACGAACTCGGCCACTACGAGAATTACGCGCGGGCCCTGCGCGAGGAAGCGTGCCGCCGCGGCCTGGAGATGCTTCACTTTGTCAATCGCGAGGCATCCGCGGACGTGCTCACGGAATTCGGGGCGGAGCGCATGTTCGTCTATCTCGCCTGCATCGACGACCATCCCGCGCACCGGCGGGATGCGGAAACAGCGCTCGTGGCATTCGCCGCAAAGCTGCACGCGATACTCCGGCGCGTGGTGGAGCGCGGCTACGGCAATGCCCGTATCACCATGTTTATGTATACCGCGCACCCGCTCTACTTCTCGGTTGTAGCGGAAGCGCTTAACGATCCCGCATTTAAGGACCTCGACATCCGCGCATATCTTTCGCTCTTTTACGTCAACAACCGGTTCTGCCTCAATATCGACTGCCCCGACTATGTCAAGGACCTGCACGCGATCAGCACACAGCTCGAACGGTTCGATCCGGGCCACAAGGTCGTTCTCTGCTGCGATTCACCGCGCACGATCGAACGCTACGCGCCGTATTTCAGGCGCCCGCTGCATCTCATCCCCATTCCCCTTGCCCGGGGCGATTATCCGGGACGGGCGCCGGGAGGATCCCGTGACGGGATACGACTGGGATTCTGCGGATATACGCTGCCGAAACAGGGCTATCCGTTCGCGCGGGCCTTGTACGAACGTCTTGTCGCCGATCCGGCCTGCCGCCACGTCACGTTTTCGGTGCGCCACAACATCCACTTCGTAAGCGCGCTCACCCTCCCCGACATCGAGAACTTCCTCAGCGCATCCGAGCGCATCGAACACTACATCGGCCATTTCACTCCGGACAAGTTCGATTCGTTCCTCGAATCATGCGACGTGATCCTCATTCCGCATCTGCGCATAGAGTATCCCGTCCAGACATCAGGCATGTTTATCGATGCCCTGTGCCGCGGCAAGATAGTCGTGGTGCCTGAAGACACGTGGATGGCCGATCAGCTCGCCACGTACGGCTCCGGCGCGACATTCGCATCGCCCGACTTCGCCAGCTTCTACCGGGCCGTGCGGCATGTCATCGACAACATCGATGCGTACCGGGCGAAGGCGCGGCGAAATATCGACACGTTTGCGGCGTTCCACAGCGCGGCGAATTTGCTGGACACGATCAACATCGGAAAGCCCCGCGACGAGACCACTCCCGCGCAGACCCGCGAAGCCGCATACGCCGGCCGGGCCGCCGACAGGGCGGGGACCGTTCCCGGCGCCGCCCCAGGAACCGCGCCCACCGAAGCATCCCGTGCGGTCACCGGGGCATACGGACTGCAGACCGATGCCGACCGGGTAGAGCTTCTCTACCTCCGTTTGCTCGAGGAGAACCGGCGTCTGGTCGATGCCATCTACAAGATAACGCACGCAACGCGACACGGCCTGGGATGGCATACCGTACTCGACCTCGCGTGGATCCTGCGCAATGCAGCGTTCCTCCCGAAGGGATCGGTCATACTCAACGCCGGCGCGGGCAACGAACCGCTCCAGTTCTTCCTTGCCCACCTCGGGCACACGGTCATCTCGGTCGATCCCGCGCCGCGCACGCCGCCACCGCAATGGAACGTGGTCCGGATCGCCGAATCGCCGGAGACTGCCGGCAGCGGCGGCACATTCGCGGATACCAGAGATGATTTCAGGGAGCTGCTGCGCGAGAGCGCGGGCAAGATAGTCTATTATCGCGCGGATCTTCATGCCATGACGCTTGTGGAGGACTGCTCGGTCGACGCCATCGTTTCCGTGTCCGTCTTGAGCCGCATGCCGGCCGCTCAAGCCCGCCGCGCGTTCGACGAATGCTTTCGCGCGCTCCGGCCCGGAGGACACTCTCTGGTAACCGTCGGGGCATCGCTTGACACCGACCGGCTTCACCAGGAATCGAAAACGTGGTGTTTCAGCGAGAACACCCTGCGAAGCATATTCGGGCTGCCCGGCGATGCACCTTCGAATTTCGCGCAGGCAGCGGCCATTATGGATGAGATCAAACAGCCGGGCAATGAGCTCCACCGGCGACTTGCGGCTTTCTACTCCAGCTCGGGAGCGAACGGCATGCCGTGGGGCGTGTGGGACCCCAAATACCTCCCCGCGGGGATTGCCAGGAAGAAGTGACACTTATGCAGGATTCACCCGTGTCCCGATCGAGCACACACGATACCGCCAACGTGGTCATCGACCTTGTCCATTGCGATCAGCAGGCGACACACGTCCTTCTGCAAAGCCTTATTGCGGCCGAGGAAGGCGTTCCGTGCGTTTACTATGTCCAGCTCGGTCAGAAACGGCTCAAGCCGTATGTCATGCAGGATATTCTCGATCTGGCCGACACCAAAGACTGTCGCATGTCCACCACGCTCCCGCCGATACCGTTCCCGCAGGAGCTTGTCGACGAAGAAGAGAGTATTGCCTACGACGGCAACCACAAGCGGTTTTCCAAATGGCAGAAGAAGGCGGTCTTCGAACAGAATCTCTGCCTGTATAAGTACATCCGCGATCTCGATTCCTTTCTGCTCCTCGACCCAACGTGCGTGCTTGTTAAGGACGGGTGGCTGCGGGTGCTGCAGGAGGCCAGAGAAGGAAGCGATGCTCCCGTACTCGCGCGTACCAGCAAAGTACGGCGCCAGGGGGAAGTGATGGCCACCGGGTGGTCACGGTTCGGCTGGTATGACTCGCGGAAACTGCGCCCCCTCGATCTCAAGGAATGCTTCGAACAGCGGATACCGAACCCCTGGTGGGAACATCGCAATGAAATCGATCCGGAAACGCTCAACCTCGCGTTCGCCGGCCCGTTTCTCAGCGGATTCGACACTCTCTATGAGCATCTGTTGTATGCGCTCCACTGCCGCCGCGCTACGGGTTCGGATGCCGCACTCGAGTGGCAGCGCCGTGTCAACCCGGCAGACTGCCCCCGCATGGCATCGGGAAGCCCGTATCAGCCGTTTGACACACAGGTAACCGGGCAGACTGTGCTGGTCCATTCGGTTATCACCCGGAACATCGGCTACCTCATGATGCGCCAGCATCTCCGCAACGCGGGCATCCGGAAAGCCGTGCGGGCGGGCAAGACCCCGCCCACGGTGAAAAACTATCCGCTCAGCGGGCCGCGCTATAATCTGATCGGCGACAACTCCCGGCTGCTCGACATCGACATGCTCAAAGACATGTTTGTCGGCGAGCGATGCTTCATAATCGGCAACGGCCCCAGCCTGAAAAAGACCGACATGCGGCCGCTGAAGAACGAATACACCTTCGGCCTGAACCGCATCTACCTCAACTA
>WJMI01000093.1 GCA_014728015.1 Chitinivibrionales bacterium
CCGCACCGATGTCAGCGGGTGCGATCCCCGCGGTCGTTATGGCCCGCTTCACCGTGCGGCTGAAATGCTCCTCCCATGATGCGCTCTCACCGGCTGCCGATGCGAACGCCGACCCCCGAATCGTGGCAAGGACCTCGGCATGCCGCGCCTTCGCGTGCGCAGCGTTTTCGAGCATAAGCCAGGTCGCCGCCTCGCCCCGCGGAGCCGATCCGTTCACGTCAGCACCAGCCGAAATCTCGTCCGCCATGATTCGCTCCGACAGCTCGTCGACCGCCCCCGCCATGCAGCACTCAACGTGGCCGGCCTCAATCGCCTTGGCCGCCAGGGCGATACCCAGCAAACCGATGCCTTTCCCGCCGCACAGGACCGTGTTGTGCCCGGTAAGCGAAAGGGCCCGCGACACGTTGCCCGCGATCGAATTGGGCACCACGTAGGGGAACGCCTGCACCTGACTGATGCGAAAGTCCTCCTGCAGAAGGGATGTGATGTGCTCCTCTTCAGGGCCGGAGGGCGGTCCCGCGATGCACAGGTAGAATCCAACCCGCGCCAGGTCCTTTGGCCGGTCCGGATAGCTCGCCGCCGTAAGCGTGCACCTGGCGGCAAGCGTTGCCAGTCGGCTCGGCCGGTCCATACCGCGAACGTCAAGCCTCCTGTCCACGGAGCGCTCGTCGATCGGGGGCACAATACCGGCGGGCGCCGTGACCGGTCCCCACCGTTTCTCGCCCGCCAGGCTCTCGCCGCGCCGTGCCGCGGCGATCAGCGCATCCGGCCCGAGCCCCGCCGCTGTCACTGTCCCGCACGCGGTTATGCAGACCGCCGTATCGGGTTGATCCGCCGCATCCTCAACAGCGGCCCCCCTTTCCGAACCGGCCCTGACAACCACACTGGCATTGTTGCCGCCGAACGCAAAGTTGTTGCTCATAAATACGGGCCGCCCCTGCCATGCCCGGCCCATGTCAGGCACGTAATCCAGCGAACACCCCTCTCGCGCTCCCCGGAAATTCGCGGTGGGAGGATACACGCCGCGCTCCGCGCACGCGATGGCAGCCAGGATTTCAAGACATCCGGCTGCGCCGAGACAATGCCCGATCATCGATTTTGTGGAGCTCACCGCAAGAGAACCGGCTTTTTCCCTGAAAATGCGTGCAATCGCCTTGGTTTCGGCCTTGTCGTTTGCCGCGGTACCCGTGCCGTGTGCATTGACATAAGGAATATCTTCCCGGGACAGGCCCGCCTGCGCAAGCGCCCGCTCCATGGCCAGGGCCTGGCCCCTGCCGGATGCATCGGGGGCGGAACAATGGTGTGCATCGTTGCTCAGGCCATACCCCAGGATTTCCGCAACGACGGTGGCGCCGCGGGCACGGGCATGCGACGCATCCTCGAGAACTACGAACCCGCTCCCCTCGCCGAGGTTCAGTCCCACAGGCTTTGAAAACGGTGCGCACATTCCTTCTGCAGTCGCTTTTAGGCCGTCGAACCCGGCAATGGTGGTCGAGCTGAATGTATCGCTTCCGCCGACAAGCGCCGCCTTGACCATACCGCAGCGTATCATGTCGCTGGCGATCCCGATTGCCCCGGCGCTCGCCGAACACGCGGTCGTCACCGTCACCGAAGGTCCTTTGATGCCGAAAGTGCGGCAGAGCGCATGCGCGCCTGAGTAATATTTCTTGGCAAAAAGCTTGTTGGCGGATAGCGACGGTTTCCCTTGAATGATTCGCGCGTAGTGACTCTCGATGGTCTGCATGGGACCGGAACACGTCGCGAATACCAGCCCCATGTCAGCATTCAGGTCGCGCGGGGTAAGGCCGGCGTGTGAAAGGGCCTGCGAGGCGGCGGCTATGGCATAGTGCACGAAACGATCAAGTTCGCGAATCTGCGGATCATGCACATGCTCCTCAGCCACAAAATCGCTGATAAGCCCGGCGCAGGCGGCCCGCAGGTGCTGCAGGCGCGGATCGGGTATCCGCGAGAAGCACTGGCGCCCGGCCGCGACAGCATCCCCGAGCTCCTGCACAGAGCGGCCCGCGGAACAGATTGCTCCAAGCCCGGTCACCACGACACGACGTTTCATGCAGCGTATCCCGCCACTTGTCCCGCTCCCTGTATCTGGGGCATGCTCTCGGTCGATACGGGGCCCGACCGCAGTACTACAGCGAAGTTGTATCCCACATCGGTGCTTGCCAGGGCCAGGATGTGCCGCGGATGCGGTGGAAAATCTCGCTGGTCAAGACCCGGAACACCGGTTTTCTGCGGCCAGAGCCCGGCCCCGTCCTCCAGCGCCGCCAACACGGCCCCCAGACTCACCAGAATCGATGCGCTTTCGATATAACCCGTATTGAACGTGGTAGTTACCAGCGGCACGGCCCCGTCCCTTCTCCCGACCATTTGTTCCACTACCGAAAGCACTTTCTGATCCTGGGCATTACCCTGCGGCGCCCACACAATAAGGTCAATCGATTCGGCATTCACCCGCGCCCGCTCAAGCGCGCGCTCGCAGGCGTGCGCCAGGCCCTCCGTCCCAAGGCACTGCGCATCAAACGGCCCGGCATCCGCCGACATCCCGTACCCGAGTACTTCGCCAAGTATCCGCGCCTTTCGTTCCGCGGCGGCATCGAGCGTCTCCATAGCCAGCGCCGCGGCGCCTTCGCCAATGACCTTGCGCTTGCTCTCCGACAGGCGGAGACGATAGTCGATTTCCTCGTTTCCCTGATAGAGAAAACCCATAAGGTTGTAGTTGTAGTATGTCTGCGGGTAGATTTCATCGGCCGCCGCGGCGAGTATGCATTTCGCGCGGCCCCCGGCGAGAAACTCCAGCGCGTATGCCATGCACTGCAAGCCCGCATGCGGGCCCGGCGCCAGAGTGGTGTTCACTCCTTTGAGGCACAGCGCATTGGCCACCCATCCGGCCGTACTGTTGGCAACGATATTGGAAAAGCTGTTGATATTGGGCTCGAAGGTGTCGCTCGAAAACACGCTGTCCATGTGCTCGGTCTCGGGAGGGCCGTTGCATACACCCATGGCCATGCCGAAATCAGTGGCATTTCGACGGTTCACCTTGAGCCCGGCATGAGCGAGCGCGCCGACCGCGGCCGCGGCCGCAAACCGGCTGATCCTGTTCATGGCATCGAAATCTATTCGACGGTCCACATCCGCGCCGCGAAATTCAGGTACCATTCCCGCGCGGTCCGAGCTCATGCCCTCAAGCTGCAGTGGGTCAATGCCGCCAATCCCGGTCTCTCCATTTCGAAGGGCCGCAAGATGCGTGTTGCAGCCGATGCCCAGCGAAGAAACGGCGCCGGCGCCGGTTATCACGACCCGTTTCCTTTCAAGCGCGCGCGGGATCGCGGGCAGGTCCCATTTGGTAATCACCGCGGCAGCGTTGTTTCCGCCGAACGCATAGTTTGCGCTGACAAAGGCATCGTAGCGGGCTTGCCGTGACTCGTTGGGCACGTAGTCGAGGGTGCATCCCGGACGCGGTTCGGTGAAATTGATTGTGGGCGGAACAAACCCCTCGTTCATTGCCAATACACCGCAAGTCGCCTCGAGCAGGCCGGTACTGCCCATGCAATGGCCAAAAAACGACTTCAACGAAATAACCGGGACGGGCGTGTCCCCTATCAGCCGGGCAATACCCTTGCTCTCGGCCCTGTCGTTGGCCTCGGTCCCGGTCCCATGGCTGTTGATGCATCCGATATCGGCCACAGAGAGCTGTGCATCGGCCAGGGCACATTCCAGTGTGCGATACACGCCGTCGCCGCGCGGATCCGGCGCGGTGGGGTGATACGCATCGCAGGTGGTCGCATGTCCGGCGAGCCGCGCCAGGCAGTGCGCCTTGCGCACCATGGCCTTCTCCATTTCTTCAACCACCCAAAACACGCACGCCTCACCGACATTCAGCCCGACCGGAAGCGAAAAGGGGGCGACACGGTCGGTCGAGGTTGCCTTAAGCCCGTTGAAACCCGACATATTGGCTACGCAGAGGGCATCCGAGCCGCCGAGTACTACCTTGTCGTAGTATCCTCTGTTGATAAGCATCTGTGCCAGGCCGATTGCGCCGGTGGTGGACGAACACGCCGTAGTGACCAGCCATACTTCGCCGCCGATGCCCAGCGCATGCGCGAGCGCCTTGCCGAAACCGTAGTACTGGGCCTGAAGGTTCATGTGCTCGTCGAACGACTTTACGGTCTTGCCGTGCTTCCAGCTGTATTCGGCCTCGGCGGAAAGCAGCCCGCCGTTGCAGGTCCCCAGCACCAGGGCGATATCGCGCCGGACACCGCCGTCATGAATTTGGATACCGGCATGCGCGAGCGCTTGACGAGCGGTTGTGACGGCGCGCTGCAGATAGGGGTCCTCATACTGCCGGATTTCCTCGGGACCGAGATGATCGGCCGGATTGAACCCGCGGATTTCACCGCCGAACGGTGTGCGGAAATGCGATGTGTCGAATTTCGTTATCGGCGCAATACCGGTGCGCCCGTCTTGCAGCGAAGCCGTGATTGTTGCAGGATCATTCCCGATCGGCGAGAGCACGCCAATACCGGTCACCACGGCCTGACCGCGCACGCCCTTGCGCTGGAGCGGCTTGCCCACGATCTCCTGACCCTTGTCATAGGTGAGCGGCTCGAGATGCGATGCATGACGCTCTTTCTGAAGGCGAAAGAATTCGGTCCACACTTTGGTGAACTGCTCGCGCAACTGGTCCACCGACATGGCGGGATGCTCGGCCACCACGTGCGCGCCGTTGTAGTTCCTCCAGTCCTTGTCGAATATCCGTCCCTGGCGCTCCAGCCGTTCCCAATGCACGGATCCGGGATACGGCGTGAAAAAGAAAAACTCGGAGGTGCGGATGCCTGCTTTGATATACAGGTCGAGTATCCGGTCGGCAATACCGGTATCGTCCCAGTCGCGACCGATAGCGAACGAGCCGAAGAACCTGATATTGCGGTCCTCGAGCATGCGCACCAGATCGACCAGCATCTGCCGCTCCCTGGCGCCGCCCTGCAGTGCCTTGATAGAGATCGGGTCTACATTCATGGTGCAGTAGAAATTGCAGATGCCTGCCCGGGCTGCAAGGTCGAGGAATTCCTTGTCCCACCGAAGCGCCATGGTCGAGGCCACGAAGTACTTCTTTCCAAGCGGCTCGAGCCTCTTAAACAGCTCGGCGGCATATTCGGCAATACGGCGCTGCGGGAAGAAAAGCGTATCATCGGCCAGATACACATTCTCGAACTTGAGTGTTCGGATCTCTTCAATGACCTTATCGATCGGACGCAGGCGGATGCGGCTGCCCATGTGCGCCGGAATAGAGCACATCGCGCACGTATAGGAGCATCCGCGCGTTATCTGGACAAGGTCCTCGTCCCAGTCATAGTTTTCTTTGTTGTAGAACATGCTGCGGTCGGGGATGCGCATTTTTGAAACGTCGAACCGGTTGCCGCCGATATACTTCTTCTTTAGTTCACCCCGCCGCGCATCCTCGAGGATGCGCTCCCATGTCGGCTCGACCTCGCCGAGATTGACCGCATCGGCGTGTTTTAGGCACTCATCCACCATAAACGACGGGAAAAAGCCCCCCATGATTACTTTTTTCCCGCGTGCGCGATACCCGTCGGCAATCTCGAACGCCCGCGTGGCCTGCGGCGTGAAACAGTTGATTGCGACCAGGTCGGTCGGGGCATCAAAATCAATCGGGTCCCCAGCGTTGTCGTCAATGAGCTCCCGCTCGACATCGGGCGGGGTCCATGAAGCCATTATCGGGATACCCAGCGAGGGCGGCGTGGTGAAATCTCCCAGGAAATACTCCACCAGGCCCCTGTCGACATGAAGCTCGTCGAGCGCCGAAAGAAACTTCTCAAAACGAGGATATATGAAGGTTACCTTCACCGATGAGTCCGCATGGAAGTCATTAGATGCGATTCGCCCTGTCCAGAGGTCCCAAAATACATGCGTGCCGGTAATTCTTCCGCCAACAGGCGGATTGCCATGCTCCGGGCGTTTCGTTTCCCGGCTCTGGGTATCGAGCGTGTGTCCGTATTAATTTATTGAGGATTGCAGGCTGTACACACAACCGGAACAGACAGGTGTCACGATGAAAATCAAGACCGCATCCAGGCCGGGCTCTGATACACACATCGGTTTCGTGCTCAAGGGAGACATGAAGAACGCGATCAAGGACTTCGAGGCAGAAAAAGACACGATCACCGTCAGGTACAAGGGCAAACGCACGGTCATATACTGCGGCCTGGGAGAACGCACAGAATGCACGTCCCGGACAATCCGGGCGGCGGCTGCCGCCGGCATCAAGAAGGCTGCCGAGCTGAAGCGCAAGGCCGTATCGGTCCTTGACACGCCGGTTGACTGCCGGAGCGACGCGTGCGCGCGGGCCGCGATCGAGGGCGCCCTGCTGGGGGCATATTCGTTTTCGAAATACAAGAGCAAGAAACCGGCGGCCGTGACCGGCATCGAGTTTGTCACCAAAGAAATATCTTCACAGGAAGCGAATGACATTTTCAGGCTGTGCCGGGCCGCCTGGTATACCCGCGATCTGGTGAATGACAATGCCAGTGTCACTACCCCCGAGCATCTTGCCGCTGAAGCGCGCGCGATTGCCGCGGACAAATCCGTGTCCGTCGAGATCCTTGATGAGCGGGCAATCCGGAAGAAGGGACTGGGGCTTCTGTGGGCCGTGGGCAAGGGTTCGCCCTATCCGCCGCGGCTGGCGCTCATGGAGTACAAGGGCGATCCGTCATCGAAGCGGAAGATTGCGGTGGTCGGCAAGGGGATCACGTTCGATTCCGGGGGGCAGAACCTCAAGCCCAGCGGTCATATCGAAACCATGCGATGCGACATGGCAGGCGCCGCCGCGGTCCTTGGCCTTATGCGCGCGCTTACCAGTCTGAAACCGAAGCTCAACGTGGTGGGGGTTATCACCTGCGCTCACAATGCGGTGGGAAGCAATGCCTATTTCCCCGGCGACGTTTACACATCCTATGCGGGCACGAACGTCGAGATCACCAACACGGATGCCGAAGGCCGCCTTGCGCTGGCGGATGCATTTGCCTATGTCCAGAAGCACTACAGGCCCTCGCATGTCATAGACCTGGCGACCTTGACCGGCTCTGTCGTTATGGCGCTGGGCGACACGGTAGCGGGGCTGTTTGCCAACAGCGATGCGCTGGCACAAAGCCTGTACCACGCCGGCGAGAAGACCGGGGAGCGCTTGTGGCGTCTGCCTTTGTATGAGGAGCACTCTGAGTCAATGAAAAGCGATCATGCCGACCTGCGCAACACATCCAAATTGAAGCGCGGCTATGCAGGCTCGATTACCGCCGCGGCATTTCTCAAGGAGTTTGTCGGCAAGAAGGTTTCATGGGCCCATATCGACATTGCCGGCACCGCGTTCAACGAGGGTGAGGCCAGGGGCGAAGTGCCCAAGTATGGGACCGGGTTCGGGGTGCGGCTTCTGTGGGAATACCTCACTGCCTGACGGCGTCTCATTCATTGCCACCAGACACCAGGAACGCGATTGGGGTCGGACTGATACCCTATTTAGTGGTTAACCTCTCCACCACCCTTGCTTCGGTCCTGATAAATCCCTTCGTGGTCTTGAGCACCGGAAGCGCCCCCGTTATGGTGTGCGCCATCACATAGCCGATCTTCTCCCAGTCCACATCGCAGTAGGAAATCCCGAGGTGGTAGCACAGGTGATCGTGCTCGAGAGAGATGATGGAAATGTCGCGCGGTATCTTGAGGCTGCGCTCATCACACCACTCACAGGCCCGGACTGCGTGCGCAGCATTTGAGAATATCCACAGGTCGGCATCCCGGTGGTCCAGAAGTGCCTGCTCTATGCTTTTCGCAAGCGAGATGTTCTGCGTGAAATCAGTGACCGGGATGTCGCCGTATTTGCTGAGCTGGCGCTGCAAGTGACTCCCGTGCCACTCCAGGAACCATCGTCCGAAGTCCCCAGCGGTCTTTACGCGCGTCTCGCCGAGAATCACATACTTGAGCCGCATGCTTCGATTGAGATTGCGGACCTCTACCCAGGTTTTCAAGAGACCCGACATGGCCGGGATATTCCACAACGGCTTCGTTTGGTCGACAAAGAACGCTATGCTGCGATATTTGTTTCCCACCAGATACCTCCCCACCGCGCGCGATGTAGAGGTTGATATGTGGCCTCGCGAAAACACCTGCACCCGCCGGGGAATCTTGTCGAAAATGCCACCGAGGTCCCAGTCCACCAGTACCGGGGTCTTAACGTCACGCACGTTCTTCATGCTCTGGAAAAACTGTTTTACTACTGGATATAGCTCGGCAAAGGCCTGCTCCCCTATCCGGTGGAACACCAGCCCGTGGGGCATTCGCCGCTGCCGGTGAAACGTCTGGAGGATATCGGCAAGGTTGTCGGTGCTCTCGAACCGCAGAATAAAGCCGGCGTTGATCAGTTCCCGCTCCATCTTGCGCAAGGCCGGCGCGAGCATATCGGTGGTGAATATGTCGCCGAAATCGAGTGACTTGTACTTGAAAACAAAGACTTCCATGTGGGGACGCGGCCGCACGATCGTATCGAACGACCCTACCCAGAATGTCTTGCCGATCTTCACCACGTACCCCATACGCTCAAGCTGCCGGTACGCCTCGCTGACTGTCGCCGCTCCAGCTTTGAATTTCCGCGACATGTACTTTACCTGAGGCAACGGCTCGCCTTTCATGAGGTTGCCGCTGCAAATGGCATCGCGCATCACATCAACGATAGACTGTGAAGATGACCGCGACGGCTGCGGACTGCGCGGCGAAAGCTCTTCGCCGCCGGGAATGAAAGTCCCTCGCCCGCGTATGCGCAGAAGCTGCCCGCTGTCCTTGTATTTCTTGAGCGTCCGCTCGACCGTCCGCGGAGAAAGCGAGAACGAGGCGGCAAGTTCCGAATCGCTGGGAAAGCGAAAACCGGGGCTCTGGGTCTGGAGCTTCTCCTCGACCCATGCCGCGAGCTTCTCTGAGGGTGTTTGATTCATGGTGTTTTCAGGTGCGGGATTGTCAGGTTTTCGCGATGTCTGAGAGGGCAAAATACTTCTTAGGCCAGTGCTGATTCAACCTGGCAATTGACCTCATTGCCCTGCCTGTCCCGCGGACGCGGCGGTCTCCCTTTCCTCTTCATCCGCCATGGCAGCAGCTCGTCGCCTGTTTCGTATCGCGGTAACCGTGTACCCGACTGCGAACAGAAGCACTATTCCAAGCCAGAGCAAATACGTGTCCGCAAAGAAAAACACCAAGCGAAATTTGCGGATCAGATACGACCGGATCATGCCTTCAATCTCGCGCTCGGAGAGCTGCAAAGTCTCCCGCATACCCCCCCAGAACGACCCCTGCTGAGCGGACCGGCTGAGAATCTCGCTGAGCACTTCGATGCCATATGATCGAACAAGAAAGAGCACTGCCTGATGGCTTTGCGCGTAAGCGAGCCGGGCCCGGTGACGGCCGAACGCGTTTACCGAATCGATAGATGCAAGGGGCATGAGACTGCCGGTAAATATTGCCCGTGACAAGGCGACGTGCTCGGCAGAGGTAACATCGCCGGAAAGCGCCATGGCCACACCTTCGTGGAACCACCGGGGCACCGCGGCTGTGGTGCAGATACGGCCAATCACGATGTGAACCAGCTCGTGAACCGTTATGCGGGCAAAATCTGTATACAGAAACGGCTCGGCATCGAGCGCGACCACAATCGAGTCTCGCCCGATTGCGCCGCCTCCTCCCCATTCCGGAAGAGCATAATCTTGCCGGGCGGTTCCCCGGGTAGTGAAAAACGTGACAGACAGAGGATGCTGGTCAATGTGCTTGTGGGGGGCCAGCTGCTCGTAGATCCGGCGGTATTCGTGGGATATCATGGCCTTTGTAATTTTTTGAGGGACAAAGCCTTGCAGGGATACCGGCTGGCCATAGGCTTTGCATATCGCTACGAGCAGGATCCCCAGAAAAAAGCACGTGTTCAGCCGGAAGTTCTGGAGATGCGGGATGGAATGCGGCTTGATGTGATACATATTGGTCGATAGCCTGATGGATTTATGCGCCGCTCATGATGCGATGTCCAAAAATACGTGTAGCGCGTGCCATTCCGGCCTGCGACAGGATCGCTCATGGGCAAAGGAGTACCTGCTTCGCTCGTCCGGGGCTTTGCCGTGGCGAGCAATGGAGCGATGGATTCGGGCCCTCTCTCCGCTACAGACACCCCCCTCTTGCTGCAACCCCGGATTATTCCGATTTACCATTCCCCGGGTATCGCCATTTATTTTCACCTCTTCATATCCGACGACTGGCGCTAATGGTGGGGCACCACCGGGAAGCCTTTTTTCATCTGTCGCGCGCCTGGGCAGGTGGACGTACCCATAGTGAAACGGGGTCAACCATGTCGCAATCCCCCATTGCAGACTATCTTGCCGCAACGCCGCCGGACAAACTCGATGCCGCCCTGATGGGCTACATCGCCAATCTCCAGGAAGTCGCCACTGTAGCGCCGGGCATCGCGGCGGCGATAGTCAACGAGCTTGCAGACCAGCGCACGAACCTGAAACTTATCGCCAGCGAAAACTACTGCTCGCTTGCCACGCAGCTTGCCATGGGCAACCTGCTCACCGACAAGTATGCCGAGGGATTTCCCATGCACCGGTTCTATGCCGGATGTCAAAATGTGGATGCGGTCGAAGCGTATGCGTGCGAGCAGGCCTGCAGGGTATTCGGATGCGAGCATGCCTATGCCCAGCCGCACAGCGGCGCGGATGCCAATCTGATCGCGTACTGGGCGATACTCAGCACCCGGGTGGAAACCCCGGCGCTGGAGAAACTGGGCGAATCGAACCCGTCGAAGCTGTCGCAGGAGCAGTGGAACAGGCTCCGGCAGGACATCGGCAATCAGCGTCTTCTGGGCATGGACTATTACTCGGGCGGCCACTTGACGCACGGCTATCGCCACAACGTGTCTGCCCAGATGTTCGATGCCTACACGTATGGGGTCAACGAGGAAACGGGGCTTCTCGACTATGACCAGCTCGAGAAGATGGCCAAGGACATCAAGCCGCTGATTCTTCTGGCGGGCTACAGTGCCTACCCGCGCACGATCAATTTCAAGCGTATGCGGGAAATCGCCGACAGTGCGGGCGCGGTGTTCATGGTGGACATGGCCCATTTCGCGGGACTGGTCGCGGGCGGCGTTTTTACCGGCGATTTCAATCCGGTCCCCCACGCGCACGTGGTTACCACCACTACGCATAAGACCTTGCGCGGCCCGCGCGGCGGTCTGGTGCTGTGCACCGGCGAATTCGCCGAAGCGGTCGACAGAGGCTGTCCCCTGGTTATCGGCGGGCCGCTCCCCCATGTCATGGCGGCCAAGGCGATTGCGCTTACCGAGGCCGCCGCGCCTGAATTCAAGACCTATGCACACAAGATTGCCGAGAACGCGCGGGTGCTGGCGCAGGCGTGTATCGACGAAGACATGACGGTCACCACCGGCGGCACTGATAATCACCTGATGCTCATCGATGTTCGCTCGTTCGGCATTACGGGACGCCAGGCGGAGAGCGCGGTGCGGGAATGCGGCATAACCTTGAACCGCAATTCACTGCCCAACGATCCGAACGGCCCGTGGTACACCAGCGGGCTTCGTATCGGCACGCCGGCAGTCACCACGCTGGGCATGGGCAATGACGAAATGAAGGAAATTGCGGCGATTATCAAGACCGTGCTGTCATCAATGAAACCATCGACCGTAAAGAAGGGCCCCAACGCGGGCAAGCCCAGCAAGGCCACGTACGAGCTCGATGCGAAAGCCCTGGATCAGGCCAGAAACAGATTGGGCGCGCTTCTGGACAGGTTTCCAGTCTATCCTAACCTGGATTTGGGGCTTCTGAAGAAGCATTTCTGCGCATAGGACCGCTTTGACAGCCTTGGCCGGCAGATGTATTTTTAGGCCGTGAGAAACCGGCTAGGTTTCATCGCCTTGACATATTGGAGTGTAGCTCAGTCGGCAGAGCAGGTGGCTGTTAACCACCGGGTCGGGGGTTCAAATCCCTCCACTCCAGCCAAATACAGCGAAGGGCACTCGCTGCAGCGAGTGCCCTTTCTATCTCAAGTTCGCAGCTAGAACCGGGAAGAGCGGCTAATTGAACATCAAGCGTATCGAAACCTATGCAACCAAGCTGGTTACCCTGGTCACAGTAGTGTCCGAAGACGGCGCTTGCGGATGGGGACAAACTTCAACCTATAATGCTGATATCACCGCTTCTGTTCTGCATCGTCAGGTGGCGCCGCACGCGTTGGGCAAGCCCGAGGACGACTTTGACGGTCTATGCACCAGGACTATTCACCGAAACCTCAAGTTTCCCTGGTCGTATGTATGCCGCGCGCTTACCGGGGTAGAGACGGCGATGTGGGACCTCAAGGGCAAACGCGAAGAGAAAAGCGTATGCAGACTCATGGGCGGCTCGAAAGAAACGGTACCGGTATACGGCTCGAGCATGCGAAGGGACATCACGCCCAAAGACGAAGTCGAAAGACTTTCGCGGCTCCGCCACGAAAAAGGATTCAGGGCATTCAAAGTACGGGCCGGAGCTGAAGTGGGAGAAGATGCGGATCAATGGCCTGGTCGCACCAAGGAACTTGCTGCTGCAATGCGCAATGCTTTCCCGGATGATGTTTGCCTGCTTATCGATGGCAACAGCGCCTATACGCCGTCGAAAGCCATAGCGGTCGGCACAATGCTCCAGGACAACGGGTTTTGCCATTTCGAGGAGCCATGCCCGTACTGGGAGCTCGAATGGACGGCCGAAGTTGCGGCTGCGCTAGGGATGGATGTTGCCGGCGGTGAGCAGGACAACGATCTTGCCCAGTGGAAACGTATGATTGGCATGCATGCGGTCGACATTGTTCAGCCTGATGTGTGCTATATCGGCGGGATTACCCGGACCCTCGAGGTTGCCAGAATGGCGGCAGATCGGAACATGCGGTGTATTCCCCACTCGGCAAATTTGTCCATGGTCACTCTTTTCACAATCCACGTTCTCGGGGCAATTCCTAATGCCGGCCCCTACCTTGAATACTCAATCGAGCCGGCACCTTGGACAAGGGAATTCTACAATCCCGTGCCCGAGGTACACGACGGTGTGGTCGATGTACCGGAGGGACCTGGCTGGGGGGTGGACATCTCGAAGGACTGGCTGCAGAACACACAGTTTCAGGCCAGCGATCTCTAAAGAATCCGGTCGAAGTACAACCGCATGTGCATCCGGCCATTTTCGCGGTCGTTGTCACTCTCCGCGGGCCGCATGCTACCTATCGTCCTCGTTCACAAAAAGCCTGGTCGTGGTGGGCCTGTCGCGGCGCTTTTCCGGCTCAGCCGTTTTTTTCGTTCGCAGCCGCAGCGTATGGTAGCGTTTCTTCCGGCGCCAGGTGATATTGCAGTGCTCGCAGGCAAAACGGTTGTTGAACGTCAGCAAACGGCGGATGAATTTCAGCCCCTCATCGTAGATATACACGTCCTCGGTGCTGTTGCACTGCGGGCATTCCGACATCCAGGGGAGCATTGTACTGAGAGACATGGGCAACACGTTACGCGACATCGTCTTCCGACGAGTATACTTCGAGTACACTGGTGAGTTTGGTCTGTTCGATAATCTCGTGGAAGTCGGGGTTGGGGTGTATGATGATGAGCTTGCCGCCGCGCTCCTTGACCAGGCGGTCGCACTGGGTCAGAAGCGTGAGAAGCTTTGAATACGGGTACGAATCCGGAGTAAACGACAAGGCGATTCTGCTTTTGCCGTCATCGATGTAGTCATCAATCTGCTTCTTCAGCGCCTCGACATCACCTTCGGTAAACGAGTTCTGCAATATTCTCAGTATGTGATAGCCGCTCTCATATGCTGGCTGGAAAAGCATGGCAAGGTTGTCCCGCCGGACACAGCCGGCTCGTGAATGCCTGAATACAAAATAGGTTATTCGCCGGCCGGCCCTTCACCCAGTGACCGGATTTCGTCATACGAAGATACGATCTTGACGAACCTGGTCAGGCCTATCATGTCGAGCACCCGAAGGATCTCTTCGTTGGGCCGTATTAGGCACAGCGCTCCACCATGGCCCTGCAAAAGCTTGTAATACTCTACCAGACGGGCCACGGTCGGGGTGTACAGATACGAGCGGGATGTAAAATGAAGAGCTATGTGCACGTTGCCTTTCTTGATGGCGCGTTCGATATGGCCCGTCAAAGCCCCGAAATCGGCGCCAAGAGCGAGATCTTCACGTATCCTGAAAACCTGGTACTTGCCCGCGGTTTCAGACTCGATGGAGGCTGCCTTGAGCTTGGAAAAAAACAGCGGCGCCATGAAATGCTCAACTCTTGAATCGGTTCAGGCCTACTGCCGTGCAGGGGATGGGGATAGCGTAAAATGGTAAATAGCACTCGTTGCATCAACCTCGACAAGCCGGCGTCTCCGCAGCGCGGGCATGTTTTCTTGTCGCACCATGTGACAATAGATCTTCGAAATCCGCCTGAAAACGGCAAAAACGGGCCCCGGCTGACCGGAAAGCAATGCAGTTGGTGA
>WJMI01000094.1 GCA_014728015.1 Chitinivibrionales bacterium
CGATAACATGGGCGGGCAGGTACCGGTAGGTCGCAATATAGGCGGCGTACATCAGGCCGAACTGGACCGCGCCGATGCCCACAAGCGCGATGCGTTCGCGCAGGGCCGTTCCGGCGAGGCGCAGAAACGGCAGGAGCACCGCAAGCGAAAGCAGCATCCGGGCGAATGAGACGAGATTCGAGTCGAGACCGGACAACGTGCCCTTGATGAGCACGAACGAGAACGCCCAGACAAAGGAGACGAGTATAAGGTTTGCCATCAGTCTGCAGTCTTTGTCACGATCTCAAAGGATGGCGGATCCTGAAGATGTTTCTTGACCGTACACAACTCGGCCGCCCGGATAATCGCATTCACGTATTTGCCGGGAAACTCCTTGGGAAGCTGAATCTCAATTGCGGCCTTCTCTACCATTTTTTTCTCGGTATTGCGGCTAAATCTGATGTGCAGCTTGAGCGTTTCGGTGGGAATCTTGCGCGTGCGACAAAATTCCAGGACATAGATGCCAACACATGTTCCTATGGACGACAGAAAAAGATCGAATGGCGCCGGTGCGGACCCCTCTCCGCCATTGGCTGCGGATTGATCTGTTCGAATAGTGAAGCCTTTGTACTGTGCATCGACCTTTTTCCCTCCCGGGAATACGACTTCCATTTCCATGACATCTCCTTTTTTGTTGATAAGCAGGCGGATATCAGTCCGGCGGCATTCGATGCGCGGCCCGCGTCACGCGCGGCGGCGGACAGGGGACGGCACATTCGCGACTACATGCTCATTCACTCATCAGGGGCCCGAGAGCGGCCGTGATGCCCCCCCGGAACCACCTTCCCGGAAGAACGATACCCTGGTTGTCTTCGTATCGCCGGTCGAAGAGATTCAGCCCCTCGATGAATATCTCCACCGGCCCGTGCTTCAGATACGTTCGTGAGTCCAACAACGGCAGGGCGCTCCCGGCACCTTCGCGCTTTTCAATGCGGAAACGCCAATGGTTGCAGAGCTTCTTGTATACCGCATGATCCAGCCCGAAAGATACCTTGTGGGCAAGGTAGTGCATCCCGTACTTATAGATGATATCGAGGCCGTGCGGCGGAACCGCGTAATACTCCGCAGCATAGCCTTTCTCCGCGCCGGTTGCGGTGCGCTCCATATGGAGAAAGAAATATCCCGCATCCAGCGACCGGAGAAATTTTCGTATGGCGCCGGCCGGTTTCACGCGCACGCCTGCATCCGTTCCCGCGGCATCCAGCCGATCGATGTTCGAGACGACCCAGGGGTAGCCGCCACTGTGCCGTATCCAGTCGATTGCATTGGCAGTCGTCCGGTAGTGGCCGGCGATTGTGGTTGAAAAGATGCCCCATGTGCCTCGATGCCCGAATTCCACGGCAAGGGCCTCTTCGGGAAGCAGGTCGGGATTACCCCGGTTTGCCGGGCTGTCATAGTACAGCTCGGTGAACGAGGGCGCCCTGAACGAGCGGCCCGCATTGCCGTAGAGATGTCCTGCATCGCGGAGATCGAGCCCCAGGTTGATACCCGGCCACACGTGCATGCCCCATCGGGTGTAGTATGAAATGGACACACCCGGCACAATCGAGAAACGGCTGAACAGGCGAATGCGGTGCTCCACCATGGCGGCGGCCCTGTTTCGATCGTGACGATCGAGGTCGTCGCTGGCTACGGCCTCACGGGCGCCCTCAAATGCAACAGAGGTCATCCCGGCGAACCAGCCGGCAAAGGCGTTGATTTCTCCGCCGAAACACTCGGTACGCGTCTTGTTGCGGTAGCTGTCTGGAACCGTGTAGTCCAGGGTGAAGTCATCGAGATGCCGGCGCCAAAACAGGCCCGGCCTGAATGTTACCGGTCCCAGGGTAGTCGTTGCCTTGAGCAGCGTCAGCATTGAGGTTGTCTGTTCCCGTTCGCCGGCGCTTCCCGCGTAGAACCCGTTGGCGCCGAAATTCTTATCGCCGTATCCGGCCGTCAGACTGATGTCCGCGGCGCGAAGGTCAATGGTTGAATGCAGGGAAGCTCCCCGTGTACTGAAATCGGTGTTCGGTCGATAGCCCTCTGCGAGGGCCCGGGAAGCGGTCAGGGTATGCGCGGTCGGACCAAGCGGACACGATGCGCTTGCGCGCAGGCTGACGAGCTCGTGATGGCCGACCGTGGCGCTCGCTTCCGCGCGCGTCTTCCGCGGACGCCGGGTGACAATATTGACGGCGCCGCTCAATGCGCCTGCCCCGTATATATCCGCGCCATGGCCGTGCAGGAGCTCTATGCGTTCGATATCATCGATGTGCACCGGGATATCGAGGTTATGATGCCCTGTCTGGGGGTCTGTCATGCGCATCCCGTCGACCATGATCACTGCCTGCTCGAAGGTACCTCCGCGAATGCTGAGATCGGCCTGAACAGCACCGACACCACGGCGCCGTAGGTCGATACCGGCGACATGTTCGAGCACATCATGAATGCTGCCTGCCGGAAGAGCGGCGATATCCTCGCGCGTGAGAATGGTAAGCGTGCGGTTCGCGCTGCCGGCGAGCGTAGGCAGGCGCGTGCCCGTGATGATCATTGTATCGAGACGGGTGATTGAATCGGGCGGTGCGGCCGTTGCATGGAGACACAACAGGGCAACCGGAAAGGCGCCATACGGAAGTGTGAATCGTGCAATGCGTATCAGGATAAATACTCCTGCGAGAGACCGCTCCATACAGAAAAGCCGATCCCCCCTCCCGAGCCGGTCGAGAATAGAGATCGGCCCATTCCAGGCTCACGACACAGGGGCGTCGCTCACTTGAAATTCGCCGCCTTTTGACACCGAAATTACATAGATGCACCGCTTTTCGCCAACACTTGACTTCCGGCACCGGTGGATTTATTCTTGGCACGGGCGCTACAGCATGCCCGGATTCCAGGGCAAAGGAAGTCGCCCCACTCGTTTGCCCTGGCATTTCGGGCCAGAATAGCCTATTTTAGAAATCCATGTATTTCCAATAACTTAGGAGACGCCGTGCACGCGTGTCGGGCGGTACGTGCGGGGTAGCGGCCCGGACATTTGATGAAACCACCCAAACGAGGCCTGGGCAAAGAAATCTGGCGCGCGGCCGGTGTCGTGCTTCTCGGCTTCCTGACGTTCCGGCCAAACGCCGCCCCGGGCATGAATGCATCGGTGGACTCGGCACTCGTGTGCCTTGTCAATCAGGAGTATGATGCCGCGCGCGAGGTCGTTGGTGCCATGCTCCGCGAGGACCGGCGTGATCCCGACGCGCTCTACATGCTCCTCACGATCCACCAGACCAGTCTTCTGGACTATGAATCATATGCGGTGGAGGGACACCGGTTCCTGCAGCTTGCCGACAGCGTACTGGGCATTCTCGAAGACGGGCTGTCACAAAGCCGGGGAGTAGATTCTGTCAAGTATCTGTTCTACGTGGGCAATATCTACGGTGGAAAAAGCGTTATTCTGGCAAAATGCGGAAACTGGTTCCAGGCGGCGCGGGAGGCGCTTACGTCCGTTTCCATACTGAAGCGGGTCCAGGAGCTGGACTCCACGTTCTATGCCGCGTATCTGGGCATCGGTGTATTCGACTACTATCTGAGTCAGAACCTGCGATGGGTGCCGTTCATGGCGGACAAGTCCGACGAAGGCCTGGAGGCGATCGAACTGGCCACCCGGGCGAGCTTCCCGTTCAACTACGCGGCACAGAACTCGCTGTCCTGGATCCTGATCGACAGAGGGGAATTTGCACGGGCCGACTCGGTCGTGGATGCGGTGTTGAGCGAGTTCCCGGACAACACGATATTCCTGCGCGTCAAGGCGCGGATCGCTTTGTGGACGCACCGGTACCGGGAAGCCGTTGCGGTGAGCGCGAGATGGGCGGAGCTGTCACTGAAACGAAACCCGGTCAACTGGTCGGACCTTCTGTCGGCATACCAGGTCATTGTTGCCAGTCATCTCGAGCGCGGTGACACGGCGGCTTGCCTGGAATCCGCCGCGGATGCCCTGGCATTCGAGGTCCCGGTGGCCGCGAAGAAGATATCGTATGTGCGAAAACATCTGGCGTACATGCGGGCGATCAGGAAGGAGTATGGTGACGGGCACTGATGCCGTGCTGGCTGCGGGTGTGGCCTCGCATCGCCCGCAACCGGAAGTCCTTGACCTTAAGGGAACTAGAGGGTAGTATTATAAGATGCCTATTCATCTTTGCCGCCGATTCCGGGTCCTGTCCGGCACTGCCGGGCCCCGCCTGCGCGTTCGATGCCTTGCGGCCGCGCTGCTTGTACTCGCCGCGGCGCCGTGCATTCGTGCTTCGCACGCGCCCAACATTCGTGTCGACAGGGATCTGAACGAATTCCTGCTGCGGCTCAGCGTGCGCCATGGCTTGTCTCTGCCCCAGTCGTTTTACTGCCAGCCTATGCATGCAAACGACATACTGGAATTCCTGGATACGGCGGATTCCCTTGACGCGGCCGGCGTTCTGAGTGCGCAGGAGTCGTTCCGTCTCAAGCGTGCTCGAAACATCGTGACCGGGAAACCCAACATGTTTGCGGTTTCCAGGCCGGCGTGGGAGCTGGAGAACCATGTCAATGCCTCTTTCTACGGCGAGCTGGTTCCTTCGTACGATGACAGCGCGTCCGTGCGGGCGAAGGGCGTTCTCACGCCGGAACTGACCGGATCGATCGGCAGGCTTTCCTACTTCTCGGGAATTGACGTGTGGACCGAACTGCAGACCGATACGACCTACTACCAGTCGACGTATGAGCCTTTCGACGGTATTCCCTACAATCTTTTCGGGCGCCCCGATTCTTCCACGGATCCGGCGATCCGGAGCTCCGACATGCTGCGGGCGGGAATCGTGCTCTCGCTTACGCATGTCGAGCTGGAAACCGCGATTGATTACGTCCGGAGCGGGCCCGCGACACACTACCCGCTCACGTTTTCCGGCACGGCGGCGCCGTTGACATATTTCAGGGGGATTCTGGATCTCGGCGTGTTCGAATATTTCCATACCTTCGGACTGCTTCGCAGCCAGAAAGACCTCGACAAGTTCTTCTACACCCATCGGCTCGAAGTACCGCTGCCGCGGATGCACCTGCTGTTCGGCATAAACGAGAGTATCGTCGGCGGAAGCACCGCCCCCCTCGCGCAGGATGATTCCCTCAGAGCGGAGTACTATGGCCAGGAGCGCGACTGGGAGTGGGTATACATGATCCCGTTCGTTCCGTATGCATTTGCCGAGCACTATGTCGGCGACAGGGACAATTCGCTCTTGTCATTTGATGTCTCGCTGCACGTGCCGCGCGGGTTCCGCTGGTATGCGGAGTTTCTGCTCGATGACATCACCACGCCGGTCACGATATTCAGCGACGACTGGGGAAACAAATGGGGCTTGACTGCCGGCGGGGAGTACTTTGGAGTGTTCGCCCGCCGGGACATTCATGCCCTGCTGGAATACTCCCGGGTCGAGCCGTGGGTCTATACCCATTTCTACGGCGGCAGCCATCGATACACCCATTTCGGCCGGAGCCTGGGATCGCCGCTCGGTCCCAACTCGGCCGCGCTGGTATTTCAGGCGGACATCGCTTTGCATCCCGCGCATACCATCGGCCTCCTGGCTAAAAACGTACGCACGAACGCGAAAGCACGGGGCGGTTCAATCGAGGATGTATTCCAGCGGGATGTCGATTCCGAAACGAAGGAGTTTCTCGGTGCCGGGACGCGGCGGGAGAATACCGCAGGTCTTTTCTGGAAGATGACGCCGTTCGGGGCATTTACCATGACTGCTCTGGGCGAGTATGATACCGACGGCGCGATACGCCTGCGCGCGGAGGGGCGACTCCTGTTCTGAGCATACGGCAAGGCTTGCGCCCGCGTATCACTGAATTGATATCCCGAGAGAGTCGGCAAGACGCCGGTTCTTCGGGAGGTGAAGATTTTTCAGTATCCACCGGTATTCCCGGTAGCCTCCGGGGAGACCGTTTTCCACACACGCACGGTCCTGGGCGCGGGCAAAAGCCCGCTCATATTCGCGTCGCTCAGCGGGATCCTCCGTGCTGAGCGCTGTACGGTAGTGGGCTGCCACGGAGTCGAGCGGGCGACCGCAGTTCGCCCACGATGTAAGCTGTGAAAGCGCAATGGCCGAATCCTGCGGCTGCTCGAATGGTGTGGTGCGGATTTCCGGGGCGTGTTTTTGCGGAGCCGGCTCTTGAGGCTCCCGGTGGCACGAGAAAAGGCAGAGCGCGGCCAACAGGAATACGGTCGGCTGCCCGGTGAACGGTATCAGTTGTCGTTGCTTTGCAGAATTGGTCAGCACGTACTGAAAACTACGAAGTACATATTGAAGTGTCAAACGCAGGAGTTCGTACGGTAACGTCCCCCGTTCCCCCGCCCAAGAAGCGTTTCGGCCAGCACTTCCTCGTGTCCGCCTTTCATGCCCGGCGGATCGCGGAAGCGGTCCCGGCATCCGGAAACGATTCGGTTCTGGAAATTGGCGCGGGCAGGGGCGCGCTGACCAAATACCTTCTCCAGCGTTTTCCGCGGCTGCACGTGATGGAAATGGACCGTGACCTCGCGCCGATACTCAGAGATGCGCTCGGTGAGGGGGAGTGGACCCTGCATCAGGAAAATGCGCTCGCATTTGACCTGCGCAGCGTGCCCGCTCCTTTGCATGTTGTCGGCAATCTGCCGTACAACGTCGCGGCGCCCGTTATCAAGAAGATGCTTCTCGCGGAGTCGGGGATCAGGACATGCACGTTCATGCTCCAACGGGAGGTGGCGGAACGGATTGCCGCCGCGCCCGGATCCAGGCGGAACGGGTTTCTGTCCGTGTTCTGTCAGTTCTTCGGGAGGCCGCGCGTGCTGTTTCATGTACCGCGCGGCGCGTTTTTTCCCAAGCCAAAGGTGGAATCGAGTGTCGTCCAGATTGTTTTGGACCGGGAGCGCGCAGAGACGCTTGGCAGGGAGCGCCTGGATGCTTTCTTCGCGTTCGTAGACAGCGGGTATTCCATGCGGAGGAAGATGCTGGTCAACACCCTGGGAAAGGAGAAAGGGGCGAAGGAAAGGATTGCGCGCTTTCTGGAACGAATGGGATTGAGCGCGCGAGTCAGGCCTGAAGAGCTTGATGTGAGCCAGTGGCTGGTTCTCTTTGACCTGGTGCATGCTCCGTGATGCAGGTGAAGACAAGCGCGTTTATTGTGATGGCGCTGGCGGCCGCAACCGCGGTGGCCGTCGAGTGGCCGGCGGCGCTGTCCCGGCCCCTGCCCGAGGAACCTGTTGATTCGTCCGCAGCCGAAGTGATGATGGACCAGCAGGGGAGGCTCGAGAAGGCGTGGAGCACGGGCCGGACGCGGGTGCGCACGCTCACGAGCAGTAACTCGGCCGTCCTCAGGCACAATGACTCCCTGGGGTTCGTCTCGCAGTCGATGAAGTATGATGTTTCGGTGAACAACGATCTGGAGCTCCAGAACCACTACCTCGATCTGTCCGGGCACGTGACACAGGACCGGTACCCTTTCGAGTTTTCTTCGTTGGGTGTTGAGTGGATGCCGTTCATGAATCTCAACAGGGGCCAGCGCAAGAGTACCACGCAGAACACGCTCCATCTGGGGCCGACCCTGGGGCTTTCCGTGAAAGGAATACCGTTCCGCCTGCGGGGCGGCGGGGCCGTTGACGTGTGGCATGACGAACTGCCGGATCACGTTTCCGATTACGATCTGCGGGACGTGCGTGACATGGAAGAGGATATCGGCGTCTACGGCGGCATCAGTGCGGGAAACGGGACAGAGGAAATCCTTCCGGGAATCCCCGTGTATACCGAGGGAAGCGCATATATTCGCGAACAGGACAGCGCCAATGTGGCGACGACGCGGGCCCAGGTCCTGTTTCTCAAGGAGCTGAATCTCGGTGACAGCCTCTGCCTCTATGTGGCGGATTCACTTCTGATGGGAAAGAGCGCTCACATGAGCGACCGTCCGGGCGGGGAGACGCAGTTCAGTACCACGCCGCACCGCGTGTGGCATGCCGTGCGGGCGACAGGAGGGTTCCGGGCCCGTCCGCGGCTGCATTTCAGGCCGTCGGTAGGATATACGTTCTCCCTGTCGACACTGGCGTATCCGAGTTTTCTCGGCGATGTACAACGAACGGACCACACGATTGTGGCGATGCTCGAAAGCGCCGAGACCTTCTTTCTCGATTATGCCGGCGGCATCCAGTTTGATTTCGTCGAGGAGGACTGGATGTATCGGTTCTCTGTGCCTCTGGAAGCGCGCCGATGGGCATCGCCGGATGGCGACACGGTCGACAACCTGGACACACTGGATAAAAACCTTCTTGACAATGACGAGCTTGTTACGGCAATGAGTCATCGGGTGGGAAAGTATCTTGACAATGGGCTCGGCCTGACCTACACATTCGAGATACGCCGGAACCAGATCAGCTATCCGAACTTCTACTACCAGGACACGGACACGGCGCAGGACACCGTACGATCCGTGGAGGATGCGGACCGCATCCGGCATCGGCATCGTCTCGAGCTCACTCTCCTGAGCCGCGAACGGGTGCGAGTCACGCTGCAGGGGGAATACCTGAAGAACGTTACCAGCTACGTTCGTGCGGAAAAAAGCGATCGCAACAAGACCGCCCGCTTGTATCGCATTGAGGCGGGGCTGGCATTCAGTCCGCTTCCAATGCTCTCTTTCGAGGAGGCCGGGGGGGCGAAAGTCAATATCGAGACCTTTCATTTCCCGCAGGCGCGGCCGGGAGAATTCCCTCCCTACTCGCGTGAGTTCTACTCGAATTTGAGCGGGACGTGGCATATTCGCAGGTGGTGCGCGCTGGAAGGATTGTGGGATGCGATATACCGTGACAACGGGTACTGGGATGCAAAAGAGTATCGTGACATGCCCTCCGACGACGTCCCCGATGCTTTTTATGCGATCCAGACCAAGTCGCTGGAAACCCGCCTGGAGCTGGCCACATCGTTGAGTTTCCGGCAATGGCTTCTCACCCGGATAGGTGCCCAGCTTCACGATGTCTACGAGCGGTCGTTCAGGGAAGGCGTATATCAGACGGCTGATCTCGGAATCGGATATGAGATGAGCCCTTTCGCGGAAATACGGGTCCAGGCGGCCGATCGATTGCTGCTTGATGCCCGGGTCAAGAGGTATATTGACACAGTGGCAGACGATTACTGGGATCTGTCACTCGCACTGCAGGCGGCGTTTTAGTACCATGATGAACAATCGGATCATGATTCTTCGAATACTCCTTGGTGCCGCGCTGCTATTGTGGTGTGCATGCGGCATATTCACGCCGCGTGAGGTTGAGCCGCCCGCCACCGATCCGGGCAGCAGGCAGGAACTGGATCCCCTGGATTTTGCTGATATCCTGCGCAACAGCAACAGCAAGGAACGGTTTCTCGAGTTGGACTACGAAGACCTGCTGCATGAGGATCTTGCCTATGTAGGGCTCAACGAGGCGGAAACGTTCAGCAAGGACGATGTACTGGACCGCCTCAACTCGATTGTAGTGACCTATGACGATATCGAGGTAGACTGGCATCTCGAGGACACCACCGAACGCGAGCCGACGCAGCCGGACCGGGACGAACTCTATACTTTGCAGAGCCGGTCGTACCGGGTGCGCGCCGATGGCATTAAGGAGACAACCATCGACGATGAAACCGGTGAGATTGATACTGTCTATAACGTCGATTATTCGGGGGAGGCATCGTTCATCCTGTCCTATGATGAAGCCACCGAGGCCTGGACAATCTACTATTGGCGGGACATACCTGCGGGAACTGCCCAGAGATCATTCTTCCATCCCAACTTCTCGCCCTGACAGGCCACAACCGGGCGGCCTTGTGCCGGTGGAGTGTGTATCTTACAGGTATGACTATGCGACCTACAGGACGGCGGTTATTCCTGGTTTGCGGCGTTCTTGCCCTGCTGGCAGTTTCCTGCGGGAGTCCTTTTTTTCCTGATACCGGTCCTCCCCAGGAAGAGCGCGAGTTGCGGGAGACGCCCGAGGGGACGGTGCGCCAGCTCCAGCGGGCATACGAAAACCGCCGGATCGATCTCTTTGAAGAGCTTCTGTATAGCGAACAGGACTTCAGGTTCTATATCCCCGACGATCCCACCGTCCTGGACAGTCTTCAGAAGATATCAAAGGACCGGCGGGACCAAATTGACCTCAACAGCGACTATATACAGGAGGGGAATTACGTGTACCTGACGTACTCAGAGGAGATCGAAATCCACGAGCATCTGTTCCAGCAAGCACGGCAGATAGAATTCTCGGAACCGCTCAGCGTCATAAACGTGGAATATCTTCGTTCGCTCGGCAGTTCCGATCTCGTGTCGGATTCAACCGATGCGGAGCTGGCAATGGTGCGCACCGAGGCAGCGAGCATCCGCATCGCGGCAGATTTGATCAAGACCACCTACGGCCAGGAGGCGCACGAGTTTCCCGTTGGCAAGCAGGTATTCTACTTGAAGAAGGACGAGGAGAGGCTGTGGCGCATACTCCTGTGGTTCGAACTCGATGTGTAGGGCGGCTGGCCTATACTCCGCCGTTCTGGGTCTTGACGCTCGACACGAATTTCACCAGCCAGTGAATGATTCTTTTTGACTTTCCGGGCAGAATCCGATCGATGCTCTGCAGGAGCGTGTAGTCCTCTTCCTCGAACGTGCCCAGTGCCAGGGCGCTCACCAGATAGACAAATCCGCCCACGAGCACCGCGAGAACAAAGCCGAGGAGCTTGTAGTTCTGGAGCACAATGAGTTCCATCGCGATGCCCATGATGATGGTCGCGAACAGGATCTTCACCAGCGAGATAATGGGAAACCGCAGGTCCATCACGCGGCACGTGTAGATGGTACCGATGGTCGAGCCGACCACCGTTGTCAATGAGAAACACAGAGCCGCGCCGACGGCGCCGAACGGCTTAATGAGAATGATGTCCAGGATTACATTGACGACAGCCATGACAAACCCGAGCTTGTAGATGAACGCCTGCCGGTCGTATCCATACAGGACCGCGGCGCCGGGATTGCATATCATGGTGACAATAGATGCCAGAAACATTATCTGCAGCGGGCGCTGGGCGCCGATGAAACTGTGGCCGTAGAGAAAGTGAATCATGGGGTAGGCGAGAATCGCGCCGCCGACCCCGATCGGAAATGACATGAAAGCGAGATAGCGCGTGGTGAGAAAGAACACGCGGCGTGTTTTATGGTGGTCTCCCGCCCCCGCGTAGTGGCTCATTGCAGGGAACAATACCCGCCAGAACGTGTTGGGAAGAAACCGCGAAAACTGCCACACGATATTGAAACCAAGATTGTAGAATCCGACTTCCGTAGCGGTCCAGAATCGCCCGAGAAAGAAGTTCTCGCTCTTGTCCCAGATAATCTTGTTGCAGACAATGATCGCCATGACGCTCATGTTGTACTTGTGTATGCGTCGTTTGAGCGCCTTGCGTACGCCCGCATCCGGGCCGTGTGCTGTCCAGATGCCCTCCTTTTTCAGCACGATCGCATAGAAGAGCGTGTTGATGAAAGAGAATACGAGCATGACGGTGAGCAGGCCGCCTATCCCCTTGCCCATGAGAACAACCGCAACTTTCGATGCCAGCGAGAACGGAGTGATGATGAGGTTGGCGTAGGTGAAATACTGGAATTTCTGGAGGCCCTCAATTGTCGCCGACAGAATCGCCGTCACAATGCCGGGCAGGATGCCCAGAAACGCCAGGAAAAAGTAGAAGGATTCCGAGGGACTGAACCAGAAGTCGGCTATCGGTGTGGCAAAAAAGACCAGCACGAGCGTCGTTCCAGCCGACAGCAAAATTTCAATCTTGAGCACGAACAGCACAATGGGGCCCACGACCTCGTGCTCCTGCCGTCCCCGGTGCTCGGCCACGAATTTGGTCACCGCATGGCTGAATCCCATGCCGATTGCCGAGCTGCCGATGCCCGAAAGCCAGAGTACCAGTGTGAATATCCCATAGTTGCTGACTCCGAGCTGGCGCGCTATCCAGACCGAGATGGCCCAGCCGATAACGGCGGTCATCGTTGAGTTGAACAGGCAATGGGCCGCGTTCTTGATCAGCACGAGACCGTGCTGCTGGTTCTGCGAAGAAGCATTGCCGTTCATGCGCGTGCGGTCGCCTCCGTCGGCAGCGGCCCCAGGCGCGTGCGGCCGCTGCCGTCTATTATTTCCCGAACCTTTTCCATCACCGCAGCAGGACGTATCTCGCGCATGCAGCGGTTGTCGAACGGGCATGTGTCCATGTTCGTGTCAGGCTCGGCGCAGGGCGCGCAATCAACCGTGGATTCGAGAGGGTGGATGTACTCGTAGCGATGCGCGCTGTAGCGTTCGAATCCTCCGAAAAGTATCAGCGCGGGCCTTTGAACGGCCTCTGCCGCGTGCATGAGCGAGGACACGATGCCGATGTGCATATCCGCCGCTTTCAAAATGGCTATCGAGCGGCGGACGTCCTGACGGCCCAGTCGATCAATCGCGGCCGGTATCGGGGTTTCGCCGGATGCGCCCAGATGCATGACCGAGCATCCCGCCGACCGGAGCATGCGGACGAGCTCGACCCAATACTCGTGCGGCCAGTGCTTTCGCCCGGCGCCGAAGTCCCCGGATGTGGTCTGGATGGTAATGATGGGACGGCGCAATTCCTTGACCACCTCCCGGGCATAGATAAGCTCGCTCTCATCGAGGAATACATCTACCGTGTGCTCCGGGTTTCTCACACCGACCTTCGCGCACATGATGTCGAGAAGATTGCGGGTGAAGCCGCGATTGATGCGGTGGTGCCCTGTGTGATAATTGAGGTTGATACCGTCGTACCGCCGGCCGGTCTGGTCGACGAACGGATTGCCATGGAGAAGGTCCTCTCGCGCGCCGTTTACGGTCACGTGCACCGGGCCGTACTTCCGCTTGATTTCGCGCGCCACGGCCCCCGCCAGCAGCGTATCACCGTGGCCCGCATCCTGGTACAAAAGAGACACGCGTCCCCGCAGACGGATCCGGGCCCCCAGGGGGAGCTGCCGGAACAGGCGCCGGGACCACACGGAAGGCCAGCGCGGTTTTCGGGTTTCCGCCGGTGCCGCCAGACCGCGGTAGAACGCGAGTGTTTCTTCCGCAATGCGTTTCGGATTGTAGAGGGTCGTCACTTCCTCATACGCTTGCTCCGCCATCCGCGATGCGGCCCGGGGATCTTCGACCATCCTTCGCACGCTGTCAATAAGGCCGGCGTGCCGGTCAACAGGAAACAGAAGTCCATTCTCGCCATCCCGGATGATCTCGTTCATCCCGCCGACATCGGAGGCAATGACCGGCAGCTTGGCCGCCATTGCCTCAAAGAGCGAGTTCGGGGCATTATCGAACAGGGAGGGTATCAGGAATATGTCCGAACGGCCGTAGAGCGCGGGCAGCCTCAGCCGCTCAACCGCGCCGAGAAACCATACTCTCTCGCGGCAACTGCGGTCGAGCGCACGCTCGATTCCCTGTCGATACGCGGCGGA
>WJMI01000095.1 GCA_014728015.1 Chitinivibrionales bacterium
CCCGCACCAGGGCGATAACCATCAGGGCAATCCGCTTGACGGCGGCTGGTATGATGCCGGCGACTTCGTGAAATTCGGGTTGCCGCTCGGGTTCACGGTCTACACGCTGCTCAAGGGATACGATGTGTTCCCGGAGGGCTATGACGACAACCGCACGTGGAACTACCAGACGTCGCCCGATGGCATCCCCGACATTCTCAACGAAGTAAAAGTGGCAACCGATTACCTGATCAAAGCGGTGATCAGCCAGAACACGGTGGTCATGGATGTGGGAGATGCTTTCCAGGATCATCAGGTGTGGTCGGACGGCTACGGTGCATCATCGGCGCGCACAGTGTATACCGCTACCGGCGCCGACGTTCCTGGGCTCTATGCCGCCGCGCTCGCACTCATGTCGCAGTTGTACGAACCCTATGATGCCGACTACGCCCAAACCTGCCTGGACAAGGCCAAGCAGGCCTACGGTTTCTGCAGCAGTCACAAGAACCTGTCCACGAATTTCCAGACCGATCCGGGCAACGGCAACAAGCCCTACTACGATACAGACACGTGGCAGGACAAGATGGCGTGCGGCGCGGTCGAGCTGTACCGCGCAACCGATAACGAGTCGTATCTCGACGATGCCAAGACGCTCATGGCCGAGGTCGGGCAGCACTATGCGGCAGTGGGCTACGCGAGTTGCGGCGATTTGGCCGGGTTCGAACTGTACCGCCTGGGCGAGACCGTGCTTGCCAACCCGTGGCTTTCCGATGTCAATTACGCCGTGTCCAACCGCGTGGTGGACTGTTCGGGCGGCAGCTGCCAGCTTGTCGACGGGGCGTGCGTGGTGGTCAACTGGGGCGTGGCCGGCAATGCCGCCAACGCAGCGTTCTCGGCCGCGCTGGCGTACATGGTCAAGGGCGACAATAAATACCGCGATTTCGTCTACCAGCAGGTCAAATGGGTGGCCGGGCTCTCGCCCTTTTCACGTTCGTGGATCACCCGGTACGGCACGAGCGCCCCGCAAAATCCGCATCACCGAAACGATGCCAACTCATCCGTAAACCTCGTGGGCGGCATCGTGTCGGGCCCTACCGCGAATGTCGATTACATGGATCCCGCAAAAGCCGATACCTATCAGTGGACATTCTCCGACAACGTAGCCTTGTATGAAAATACCGAGGTTGCGATAGACTATAACGCCGGCGCCATAGGCGCCCTGGCATTCATCCGCTACTACGAGAGCGCCACCTGCGAGCGTATCGACCAGGCCTTGAACGCCGAACCGGAGCAGGTGGATTTCACGGCGGTCTCGGCGGTCTCCATTTCCGCCACGCTCGAAAACAGTAACGACTGGAGCGTTGTCCTCACGGGCCGCCAAAGCGGCGCCACGAAGAGCTTTTCCGGCACCGGCTCGAGCATATCGAAAACCTGGGAAGGCGGCGCTGATCAGGGCTCGTTTCAGCCGGGCGAGATGGTCGACATCTCCCTCGAGGTTGACGGCGTGTGCGGGTACCACCAGGGACGCACGTCGACATCGATACTGCTCCAGCAGCTCAAGGAACAGGCGTTCCGTGACAGCGACGTGCTGGTGGACGATTTCGAAGACAACAACTTTGCCAACGAGATGGGCGGCGACTGGGAAGGGTTCAGTGACAAGAGCGACAGTGTTGCCGGCGGCAAGTCATCCACGCCATACCTGTCGCTGACCGACAACGGCAGGGACGAATCAAAGGGGCTTCGGTTTCGCATGACCGCCTCGTCGGGCGCCGAGCGTCCGTACGCGGGTGTCCGGACATATTTCACATCCAGCGGCGAATCTACGTCGCTGGGGCTGGTCAAGTCGGTTGTATTCGACGTGAATCCTTCATCAGACAACACGGTTTTCCGCGTTGAGTTCGAGCAGAGCGATATCGACGACGGCGCGTATTTCGGGCATGATGTCACCGCGCATTCCGCGGATGCATGGCAGCGCGTGCGCCTGTCAAGCGATCATTTCGAGCAACCGGACTGGACAGGCGGGGACCAATCATTCCGGCTCGACAAGATACGGGCGTTCCGGTTCATCGTGTACGACGGCAGCGCCAGCATCACGGTGGACAACCTTCACATGGAAGACCTCGACCTTGGCGCGCCGGTCTTGTCCTTCGGCGGGCCCAGAACGGCCGAGCCCCATTCGTTTTCCATGCGGGGCGGAGCAATCGAATACATGCTTCCCGTCTCCCGATTCGGCGAGGCGCCGGCAGAGGTGCGCATTGTCGATCTGTGTGGCCGTACCGTATATCACCGCTTTGCGGAAAACGCCTCCGCACAAGAAGCCATACACATCAGCACCACCGCGTTTGCCGCGGGAACCTACGTGCTGACCTGCACTGTTGACGGAACGCCGGCGGGTCAGCCCCACCGGTTTGCGGTTTCCCGGTAAATAGCAGCGGCCTACCTGCGCTCTGCAAATTCATACCGCCCGGCATTTGACTTAGTGTAGTGGTTGATTATTACCACACATATGGCAGGGGCCTGTCCCTCGTTGCACTCGGGCATTGGCCCCCCACCCGAAAATGCATTTTCCTTGCCCGCCGGGGCGTAGCTCTGCAAGAGCGAAGGCCGGCCGTTCCATATCTTATTGAGAGGCTTACGGAAAAACCATCCGCCCGAAGGATCGTTCTCCCGCGCGTACGCGGATGATGTGTGTTTGGCACGGTACGTTACCGAACACGGCCCGGCCGTGTGCAACGGATTTGTGTGCCACCCGGCGGCCGTTCAGGGAGAACAGCCCGACCAGCGCGCCGTCGGAAACTGCGAAGCGAGAAAAGGTGATCACCGTCTTGCCGCCCACAGCGGATACCGTCCATGACGGCTCGGCGGCTGTGCCGCTCGTGGATGCGCGATGCGCGATGACCGTGCCAAACTTGCTCGTGTCAACCGGCGCCAGCTTTGACATGATATAGCCGAGAGTCGCCACCAGCCCGGCGTTGTAGTCTATCCCGCCTTCGGAGGTGGCATAGTCACCGATATCATCGGCATAGCTGTGCGGATCGAGCGTGCCGCCCACCATGTAGCCGAACTGCCTGTTGCGTTGAGGGATAGTGAGACTGTTCTTGTTCTCGACATTGTCATCGTTGAGAAACACGTTGCGGTGGTGGGGATGCTCGGCATGGGTCGCGCCGAACCCGACGATAAATGAATACGACCTGCTGTTGGCGCCCATGATATAGTCGATATTATCGTATATGAACGCATCCACCTGGCTTGCATTTTCCAGCTTCGCGCTCAGCGCGGCGGCAAACGCCTGGTTGGCGCCGAACCGAAGCACCCCCCAGTCGCCGCCGATCGTGCCGACGCCATCGGACGTTACGTTGCTCTTGTACCGCTCAACCACGTTCTCAAGCGCGTTTTTCTGGATGTCACTGCCCAGCAGCGCCAGGTTGTACATGGCGAGATCGTCGTTGTTGTTATAGCACAGGCTCCAGTTGTGATCGCTAACACTCGATGCCTTGTCAAGCGCGGCATCGAGATACTGCTGTTCATCGGTCGCCCAATACAACTCGCTGGCCAATACCACGAAATCGTCTTCCCATTTTTCGTTCGCCGGATAGAATGCCGCGCCCACGCTTCCCGGATGCGCCGCTGCATAGGCGTAAGCATGACGCGCGTGCTGGAGACACAAATCAGCGTAATCGCTGTCGAACCTGCGATACACCCGCGACATCAGCGCAAGAGTGGCCCCGCAAAACGAAGCCATTGATGATCCGCCGGGGTTTTTCCATGCCTTGCGCGGCTGCCCGCCCTCGTCGTACGGGAGCGTGGCCATTTTCACCGAGGTGACCCAGTTCTTGTGGTCGAGCGCGCCTTCGCCTACCTGGTAGTAGAATGTATTATCGTCGCGCGCGCACGTAATGAAGTAATCCGTGGCGTACTTGACCTCATCGAGGATATCGGGAATCCCGTTCGGCGCGCCGGCATTGCCTTCCCAGGAAAAATCCCCGGCCTGCTGATAGCCATGATAGTCGAACGAGTAGAAATCATCGAATCCTCGTGGAAATTCTGCGTAGGCCTTGAGCAGCACATACGCGCTGTAGTACTGCGTCTGACCGAACTTCACGTGGTCGCCGCAGTCATGCCACCCGCCCGACAGGTCATGCGAGCCGTCGGCATCATCGACAAAGTCAGTTCCCGAGCCGTGGTCCATGACCAGCCAGTTGGGGCCCTCGCCGGACCGCTGGCCGCCATACATCCGCGCAGTCATCCACAGGGCCTTGCGGTAGTCTTCGACTGAAAAATCCTGCGCACGGGAGTGAGGAGCAATTGAAGAGAGAGAGAGAGCAACAAGTGGCACGGCGTAGAAACGCATTACATTCATCATGATTCCCCTTGCTTGGCGAAAGCAAACCGGCCCGGCAGGATGACTTCCCACGCAGTCCCTACCACCAGCTCAGCATAATGGTGGTATTTTCGCCGGCAGATACGGTGATCAGCACTTTCCCGTCGCCGCGGTCACTGATACTGAACTGCCCGCCCCACTCACCGGTTCCGAAGCTGGTGGTGGTCGAACCGTTGACCGTGACATCGACATCGAGGCTCTGATTTCCCTTGTTGATCTGGCCGGTGGTGTACGTATACCCCGAACCATTGTCAGCGGGTATAGTGAACGACTGGCTGCCGTCGACCGTGAGATTGGTATTCTGGTCGCTGTTCGCAAGAGCAACGGTATCGCCGGTCTGCGACTGGCCGTCTTCGACATTTACCGTCCGGGTACGTTCCGCCGTGTTGCCCGCCGCATCGCTTACCGTGTATGTAACGGTATAGGAGCCTTCTTCAGAGGTATTCACGGTCCCGGAGATTTCTATCTGGACGGTCAGGTTGCCCTCGACATCGTCCGTGGCCGTGGCGCCCGGTTCCGTGTAGGTGTCGTCAACGGTGAGCGTCATGGGATTGTCGCCTTTCAGGGTGATCACCGGATCGGTGACATCCAGCGCCTGCTCTTCGACCACCTTCACTGTCCGGGTCTTGGTGGCGGTGTTGCCCGCGGCATCCGAGACCGTGTACCGGACGGTGTAGGTCCCGGTGTCCGATGTATTCACTTCGCCCGAGATATCGATAGCCGCGGTAAGGTTGCCGTCGGCGTTGTCAACGGCGGTCGCCCCGGGCTCAGTGTAGGAGTTGCCCAGGACAATCGTCATGGGATTATCGCCCGCGAGCGTGATTACCGGCGGAGTTGCATCACCGGCCGATTCCTCGGTGACCGTCACGGTGCGGGTTTCGGAGGCTTCGTTGCCCGAGAAGTCCGATACTGTATACGTAACCGTGTACTCTCCTGTCAAGGTTGCATCGACATGGCCCGTGATAAGGATTTCGCCGGTGAGATCGCCGTCGACATCATCCGTGGCTGTCGCGCCCGGCTCGACATACTGGTCCCCGAGAGACAGCTGCATGGTCGCCGCTCCTTCCAGGGTAATCACCGGCGGTGTGAGATCCTCCTGCGTGCCGCCGCCCACGATCACGGTACGCGTTGCCGTGCTTTTGTTCCCGGCCTTGTCGGAGACCTTGTACGTGATGGTATAATTGCCTGCTTTGGAGGTATCGACCGTGCCGCTGGTTTTCAGACTGTCGGTGAGATCCCCATCGACATAATCGGTGGCGGTCGCGCCCGGCTCATCATACGATGCATTCAGCGCGATGCTCATGGGATTAAGGCCCTTGAGCGCGATGATAGGCGCCCCGCTGTCGGCGCTGCCCTCGCCGGTAACTACCACAGTGCGCTTGACAGTCTTGGTATTGCCGGCATCATCCTCGGCCGTGTAGGACAGGAAGTACGTGCCGGGATTGTACGTGTCAACCGTGCCGCTGACCGTTATCCCGGCGCTCACGTCTCCTTCAAGATCGTCTACCGCCGATGCCCCGGGATCGATAAACGCGGCGCCCGCCTGCACATAGACCGTATCGTCGCCGTTGAGGGTGATAACGGGGGCATCGCCGCCGTAGTTTGAGCCTTCCGTGTCGAGCGGGTTGTCGTACTCGACCTGGGTGCACAGGCACGCGATCAACACGCCGGCGGTCACAAAGACCTTGGCGCAACGGCTTGTTCTGTTCATCATTCTACGCTCGCTACGGATTGGGATTTCTTCTTGTCTCTGATTCTGGGTATGGCGAAATTCACCGCGAACCCGGCCGCGGACACGCCTCCCGTGATATACAGCACGTTTCGCGCCAGGGAATACTGGTACACCTCGTCATGCAGATCACTGACCTCGTCCGCATCGTTGCTCTCGCGGTATTCCTCGAGACGCGCCGAGGTCATGGCATTCATGGCCACGCCGCCGGCGATGGAACCCACGGCAAGCACCCCGGTGGCTATCTTGAGCGCGCGGCGAAGCGGAGGGTCCTTTTGCCGGTTGGCCAGCAGTGACGGGTCTACGTTGCCCTGGTCGACCCGTTCGCGGGGCGTGCGCACAATCTGCACGACAACGGTCCGGGTCGTGCTGGCCGTGTTACCCGCCTTGTCAAACACATCGTAGCGCACCCGGTACTCGCCCGCGGTGGCGGGATCCACCGTCCCGGATGCCGCAACCCGATTCGAGATGTCGCCGTCGATATTGTCAACCGCGCGCGCGCCGGGGTCCTCGAACGCATCCCCGACCGTGATGGTTATCGGATCAGGCCCCAGAACTTCGAGCACGGGGGCCACCGTATCGATACTGCAGGCAGCCACCAGATCCCGTACCGCATTGGTTCGAGGAATGTTTTCGGTATTCAGCAGGCCGCTGATCTTTTCGCAATATCCCTCGACACCTCCTGATGCGGCAAAGGATGCAATGCGTTCGATATGCATGCCGCACTCATCCCCGCGGCCCAGCGTGTAGCACACGGCAGCAAGGCGTATGTGAACATCGAGCGGCACACCGGGAGCGTCAAGAAGCTTACGGTACGATTCGTAGGCGCTGGTGAGGTTTCCCGTAGTTTCGAGAATCCGGCCGTTCTCCCAGTAGTACTCTTCACTCAGAGCACTCTTGTCAGCAACCTGCTCTATGGCTGCCGCGGCCTTGCCGAGCTGCCCGGCCTTCCGTGCCAGGCGCGCCTCAAGGATATAGAGCCGGGCATAGTCCGGCTTATTTTCGCGAAGCTCGCCGGCAAGGGCAAGTGCTTTATCGAATTCCCCGGCACGCTCGTACAGATATGCGGCGATAGAAGCGGGAAGCACTGTTGAGGATCCCGCGGAAGCAAGCTGCGCGCTTTTGTCGGCAAGCCTGGCCAGCTCGGCAGCGCTCGCGCCATGCTCCGAGACCAGCACCTCACCCAGCATCTTCACCGTTTTAGGATTAGTCCCCAGCGGATCCCCGTCGACAACTGCTCCGGGAATCTGCGCATCCGGTACGTCGAGCCCGCCGAGGACCGCGCGGACCACGCCGGCCGAAGACCTGCCGAGTGTGCCCGCCTCTATGCTGATGCTGCCGTCAACCAGCTTTCCCATGGAGTTCACATCAACCACCTGATAATGGAGCGTGCCTTCCTTGTCAGACTGCGGTTCGTATTCGGTATACAGGAGGTGCGTCGGATACATCGGCGCGAGCGCCTCGGCATACCGTTTCCGCGTGATACGCTGCCCGAAATCGCGGTATGAATCGAGATACTGGTGGAGCGCGTCCCTGCTGATAATGCTCAGCGTGGATACCGCGCCGATTTTGTATTGAAGCATTGCTTCACAGACCGCAGCCGGGTGCATGGCACGCTTTTTCGCGCCATACCCGTAGTGATTGGGGCGGCAGATGATCAGGCGGACCGATGCGGGATCGACCGGCACAGCCTCGCCTGTCGCAGCAACCGCCCCTTCTAATTGTTCGGCCGCAGCCTCCTTCAGCTCATTGCTGACACCCGTATCAGCATCAAGCTCCTCGCTTGCGGGATCCTGCGCGAAGCACGCGACAGCAAAGACAACGGCAAGGCTCAGCGAAACGGCTACTCGTGCCTGCATCGGTTCTCCCCTGGCTGTGGGACAAAAGCAGCGAAGGTCCACCTTCGCTCTAATTAATTAGTGGAGAAAACAACTGTCGGGGTTTGCTTCCTGGCCGGATCAGAAGCGGCGGAGGGGAGCGTATTGCCGCCTCGTGTAATTTGTTTGTTTTCAACCCATTACGGCTTCGACGGCAACCTCGCTGCCGGAAGGCTCGACAGGCGCCACGTTCGACGGGACCTCTGCGCCGTTGACGCTCAGCGATCCAATGCCGCGGGATACATGCCGAGGATTGCGCACTCGGATTGTGTAGCGGCATCCGCGAAACACGCGCTGCACTTCAAATCCGTCCCACGATGGCGGAATGCACGGATCAATAACCAGCCCGTCAAAGGACGGCCGGATACCCAGTATCCACTGGGTAATCGCCACGAAATTCCAGGATGCAGTTCCGGTGAGCCATGAGTTCTTTGCCTCGCCGTGATGCCGCGCATCCTTTCCGGCTATCATCTGCGAGTACACGTACGGCTCCATGCGGTGGATATCGCTGATCTCCTCGCGATACGCGGGGGCGATTTTCCGGTAGTACTCGAACGCCCGGTCGCCGCGTCCCTGCATGGTCTCGCCGATCATCACCCATGGATTGTTGTGACAGAATATGCCCGCGTTCTCCTTGTATCCCGGCGGGTATGACGATACTTCACCAAGCTCCGGACGATACCGGGTGTACGGCGGGTTGAGGAGCACCAGCCCGTGTTCGGTATCGAGATGTTTTTTCACCGAGTCAAGCGCCTGCAGCGGCAGGCCGCGGCCTTCACCAATACGAGCCATGGCGCAGAACCCCTGCGGCTCGATGAATATCTTTCCCTCATCGCACAGGGTGCTTCCCACGCGGCACCCGCGATCATCGTAGGCGCGCACGAACCACGCGCCGTCCCAGCCATGCTCAACCACCGCGGTTTCCATCTCGCGTATATGCTTTTCCGCCTCTGCAGCGGCATCCGGCTGCCCTGCATATCGAAGCAGGCCGGCATACTCGCGTCCGATGAACACGAACATGCCCGCGATAAGCACCGACTCCGCGGTCTTGCCGTCCTTGCTGGTGGTTGTCTGAAACGACTCGTCCGGATTCTCGGAAAAACAGTTGAGATTCAGGCAGTCGTTCCAGTCGGCGCGTCCGATAAGCGGCAGGCCGTGCGGCCCGCGGTTCTCGACCACGTGAAAGAACGATTGCCGCAGGTGCATGAGAAGCGGCACGGCCCGTGACGGGTCGTGATTGAATGCGGCGTTCTCACTCAGGATCGAGGTATCTCCGGTTTCTTTCACGTATGCCACGGTCGCCAGGATGAGCCACAGGGGATCGTCATTGAACCCCCCCCCCACATCGTGGTTGCCGCGTTTTGTCAACGGCTGGTACTGGTGATAGGCGCCGCCGTCTTCGAACTGCGTGGCGGCAATGTCGAGGAGGCGCTCCCGCGCCCGGGAGGGTATCTGATGCACGAAACCAAGGATGTCCTGGCAGGAATCGCGAAATCCCATGCCCCGGCCGATGCCGGACTCGAAATAGGATGCCGACCGCGACAGGTTGAATGTCACCATGCACTGGTACTGGTTCCAGATATTGACCATGCGGTCCAGCCCGTCGTGGCCGCTTCGCACCATGATTTTCCCGAGCAACGCATCCCATTTCGCGCGAAGCTGCTCCATTGCCCGGTCAACCGCATCAGCATTGGAGAACCGCTGGATGATCTCCCGCGCGCGCTCCTTGTTGACCCGGCCCGATGCATCCCATTTGGCCGCGGGCTCGTTCTCCGCGTATCCCAGCACGAATACGAATTCGCGGCTTTCACCCGGACCCAGGGCGACATCGATGCAATGCGATGCCACCGGCGACCACCCGTCGGCAATCGATCCCGATGCCTTGCCCCCGGCAACCGCGGCCGGCCGCTCGAACCCGCCGCCGGGGCCGAGAAACGCATCGCGGTCGGTGTCGAACCCGGCGACAGGGGTGGTGACCGCATAAAACGCGAAGTGATTACGCCGCTCGCGGTATTCCGTAAGGTGGTAGATGGTCGAGCCGTCAACCTCCACCTCGCCGATTGACAGGTTCCGCTGGAAATTCGTCATGTCGTCAAGGGCATTGTAGAAACACCACTCGACAAACGAGAAGAGCACAATCTTCTTGGGCTTTTCCCCGGTGTTGGCCAGCGCGACCCGGTGCACCTCCGCATCCACGCCCGGCGGCACGAAAAAAAGGCAGTCGGCGCGGACCCCGCCGCGCTCGCCCGCAATCGACGTATACCCCATGCCGTGACGGCACTCGTACGAGTCAAGCTCGGCCGTTACCGGCATCCACCCGGGCGACCAGACATCGCCGCCGTCGTTGATATAGAAATACCGGCCCCCGCTGTCGCGCGGCACGTTGTTGTAGCGATACCGGGTGATACGCCGCAGCCGCGCATCACGGAAGAAACAATAGCCGCCGGCGGTATGAGAAATGAGCGAGAAGAATTTATCGCTGCCGAGATAATTGATCCAGGGCCACGGAGTATGCGGAGTGGCTATGACATATTCGCGGCGCCGGTCGTCGAATTGTCCGTATTTCACATGTGCCTTCTTGCCTGCAAAGCAGCATGGCAGCGGCACCACCCGCGTGTTACCTCACGCAGATGGGACCCTCCGCATCACCGCGTGACATGGGTCACATACGGTATTGTCTTCGTGCGCACGATATAGGTACCCGGAGCACGCCCTGCGCGAATAGCGCCGGGCGAATACGGCCGTTCTGTTGGCCTCATCCGGCGGCCCTGGAGGTCATACATCGCTGGTTCAGTATCCGCACTACCACGGGCCGGCGCATGCTTGGCCGAAGGCCGCCTCCTGGTAGACGTCTCCAGGCCGTCGACAATGTCCTGATGATTGCTGTAAAACGCATCGGTGGCTTCGCTTATTTCGGCAAACGAGGCGATGCCGTCGCCGGCCTGATCACTCCACGCAAATACCCCGGCGTACCCGAGATCGTATGCTGTTTCATACATCTCCGTGGCGGTCCGATATGCGCCACCGTCACCCGGGGTCTCGCCGATAATCACCGGCCGATCATCAAGGCCCAACTCGGCGGTGGAATTCATGAACGGATCAAAGCCCCAGTCATCCTCGCCGCTGGGATTCATCCAGTCGTAGTAATGAACCTGCACGATATCGAAACAGGCATTGGCATCGTCGTACTGTTCCTGAAGCGCTGCATCGGACCACCAGTCATGCTGCACGCCGTACCATTTAAGCGATGCCGCACCGGTTGACACCGGCTTGGCGCCATGTTCGTGAATCGCCGCGGCTATCTGTGCATTGAACCGGATGACATCGTTCTGATCCGCGCCAAGGTTTTCGGACATCCACTCCGGCTCGTTGCACACTTCCCAGCAGAACAGTGCCGAACACGTATCGTACCGTTCCAGAAGCGGCACGAGGAAGTTGTCGATGTAGGTCTGTGTCTTTTCCTCACTGGCCACCAGCACGGCGAAGTTGGACGCGGTGTTGTGCGGGTATTTGGTGATAACCCTCTCGTCTTTGAGTATGTCAAACGAAAACAGCGCGGGCATGACAAACACCGAGTACTGTGACGCAAGCGCCATCATGTCAGAGAAATTGTCGTGGAAAACATCCGGCGGTCCCGTGACTTCGGCATCAGCATTAAGCACGGGCGATCCCTCGCCCTTGCAGTGTACCCATACGCGCACGGCATTAATCCCGTGATCAGCGTATCGCTGAAAGGCATCCTCGAAATCATCGTGATTGTAGTTATTACTTCCCCAGGGATCGTCGAAATCTTCCCAGCGTATCCACGGAAGGTTTATTCCGTTGAGCCAGTACTGCCTGCCGCCGATCTCAATGAGGTTCTCCGCGGCACAAACCTGCAGAGCCGCGAGCACGAGCGGTATGGCCGCGTACTTCATGATGTCCTCCGGGTGTACGTACTATCAGAACAAATCAGTGCACAAAAGGAAGCCGCGAGTTCACCGGACCGACCGTACGAATCACATATACGCCTGACGGCAGGCCGCGAAGCCGTGAGTGCAGCGTATGCGCGTCGAGTGCTCTTCCCCCGGGAAGGACCGTCACCGTGGCGCCCCGGAGATCATACACGCGAACCCGACGATCCCCTGGCGTGGCGCGATACACGCGTGGCGTGAGCGGCCGGACCGGCTCGCTGGGCACATAGTCGCCGTCCTCGTACCGGTCCTGCGCGGGAAGCTGATGCGTTCCGGCGGCATCCGGACCAAAAAGCGGCCACGGCCTGTCGCCGAGAAATGACGGTTTCGACAACAGGTAGTACGACTCCGGAAGGTCGTGGTCGGCTATGCCCGCATCCCATTGCACTGTGCCGTCTTCGGTGTTGCCGTGCAGGAGAACGTCATCTACGGATGAATGCACCCTGATGCAATTCTCGCCGCTTCCCACGATATTGCCTACGATATTCTGGGTGTGCGAATGATCGAGCACATCAATGCCCTCCGATTCCACGCCGTTGCGAAATACCGTATTGCCCGGACCGCACGGTCCCCAGTAGTCGGCGATATCAATCTCCTGGACCAGGTTGGATTCAAACAGATTCATGAACGGATAATGTCCATGCATGGAGATATCGCAGGGGGTCCATCCCTGGTTCAGGTTGGTCTCCCCGGTCCCCTGCACGTTTTCTATGGAATAGTTGTATCCGAACACGTTCCCGTTCGCGCCCACCTGAACGAGCATGGAATGGCGCAGGTGCCGGAAGATGTTGTTTTCTGTCAAGCACGAAGTAGCATGGCGGCCCAGGTTCACGCCGTACCCATGGCCGCCGCCGCCGTAGTCGTATGAGTGATGGAAATAGCTGTCGCGAAATTCGCACGCAAACGCGGTTTCGCACGACACGTGGCACTTGCGGGTATGCTTGCTTTCCACCGCGCGAACCCAGCAGTATGCCGCATTTTTGAAATGAAACGTCGAGCCGTCGCTGTTGGCATCCACCTTCTCTATGTGCAGGTATTCGACCCCGGCATAGGTCACGAACCCCTGCGTCCGGATTACCGGAGCGAGCTCCTGCCTGAAATCGATATGCAGGGCCTGATCGAGCGTAATAGTGTTGCCGTCAACCGAGGCCACGGTCGCAATCTGGCCGACACTGTTGTCCGCCCAGTCCTGGATCCACGCGGGATCGGTGTACATGAAATACGCATCGTTTGGCTGCTGTACCTCAACGAAATCCCCCTCGGAAAAGGACGATCCATCGGCGACCGTAAGCGATGTCGATCCCTTATCGCTCCCGCCGGTAATGCCCACCCATTCGCCCCGCTGGTACGTGACAAACTCCACGCAGCTTGCCGACTGCCCGCCCAGATCGAACGTGAGGAACGTGCTGTCATAGCCCCGGCCGCGAAGCACTACCCCGCTTTTCATATCGAGTGTGCCGTTGAGCATGTACGCGCCCGCCGGCACGAACACGACACCCTCGCCGGTGATTGCATCGACGGCCGACTGGAATGCATCGAGATCATCGGTAGTTCCGTCGGCAGCGGCACCGTGGTCGATCACGACGTTCTCTACCGGCCCGGTGACATCGGGAATGCCGCCCGGAACGCCGGGCGCCCACCGGATACGCCGAGCATCGGAAATGATTTCCGCCGGCGCCGCGGCGGCGAACAGAAGAACGACGGGAAAAATCCAGCGATACTGCATGGCGCCCCCTTTACCTTGCGGGTATCGAGATTTCAGAATACTATGCATGCGGCACTGATTCTTCTTCGGGCACCGCCGCACCCGCGGCACCCGCTTGCGTACCCATGTCTACCACAACCCGGTGCTCGGCATGGTCTTCGAAGAGCGGTACCAGGTTGTCCCGCAGCACAGAACCATCGACAGTCACGCTGCGCACGCCCTTTGACACATGCCTGGGGTTGCGGACTTCGATATTGTACTGAGCATTTCGAAAGCGCCGTACTGCGGTGAATCCCTCCCACGCGGCCGGGATACAGGGATCGATACGGAGCCCTTCGTGCTCCGGACGTATACCGAGAATGTATTTCACGGCAGCCTGGAACGCCCAGGATGCGGTCCCTGAAAGCCAGGAATTCCTGCCCAGGCCGAACTGGGGATGCTCATCGGCAAGGATATTCTGCGCATACACGTACGGCTCGATTTCGTATTCGTCTATGTGCTCGTTCTTGGCGGCAGGATTGATCTGGCGATAGTATTCAAATGCCCGGTCCCCGTGGCCCAGCATGGTCTCGGCTATCATGACCCAGGGGTTGGTGTGAAGGAATATCCCGCAATTCTCCTTGGCCCCCGGCGGATAGGTGCTCACCCCGCCCACTGCAGGATCGAAACCATTGTAGCCGGGCGTCGCTATCTTGATGCCATGCCGCGTGTTGAGCTTATCGCGCACCGAGTCGAGTGCCGCCCGCGCGCGCTCGTGCCATGCGAACCCCGAAAGCACCGACCATGACTGTGCATTAGCATATATCTGACCGGCCGCGCTGGCATGCGACCCCAGCGGGTTGCCGTCGCGATCGAAATAGCGCACATACCAGTTGCCGTCCCAGGCATGCTCGTTGATCCGCTTCTTCATTTCGTCATGGTGCGCCTGGTACTTTGCGGCGGCTTTTCTGTCCCCGCGATGCGTGCACAAGGCGATCATTTCCACCAGCGCGCGGCCGTACAGGTTTGCGATGAACACGGACTCCGCGCCCGCGGCCAGGTTGACAGAATCGTTCCAGTCGGCGTATCCCAGAAGCGGCAGTCCGTGCGCGCCCGTATGCGTTCGCGTGAATTCGAGCGCGCGGACCATGTGCTCCTGCACGGTTGCCTGAGGACCGTCCTTGTTCCGGCCGGCCCCGTCGCGAAACGAAACGCGCTCGTCAAGGAACCCGTACGCGCCGGTTTCCTTGACATATTCGCACACGGCGAGCACGATCCACAGGTGATCGTCGCCGTAGTAGCACACATCCTCGCCGGTATACTCGCCCGCCTCGCCGATAGACACTTCGCGGGTGAGCGGGTTCACGGAATGATACGCCGATCCGTCGGGGCGCTGGATAGAAAGGAGCAGGCGAATAAGCTTTTCCGCTTCACCGGCATCCGCGTGCAGCACGCCGAGCACGTCCTGGGCGCTGTCCCGGAAACCCAGCCCGCGCAGGCCCATGCCGAGCTGATAAAACGACAGATACCGGGACCAGTTCTTCGTGACATGGCACTGGTGCTGGTTATGCACGTTGACCATGGCGTTCATGCTCGCATCGGGGGTGGTTGCCTGCACGTGTGACAGGTAGCTGTCCCAGAACCGCCGAAGTTGCGCAAACGCACTGTCGATTTCTTCTTCACGCCGGAATCGCGCGATACCCTCGCGCGCGGCATCGATGCTTGCGTCCTGCCCGAGCTGTACGACTGCCCGCCCGGTTTCTCCGGGACCGAGCGCGCCCATCGGTATCAACAGGGCCGCAATAATATCCCCCCGATGCGCCTCGTAACTGTCAAGCTCATCCTGAGAGAGCGCTTTCGGGCATGCCCAGGTACCGTATTCATTGTCGCCCAGGAAATGGCGCCGGTCGGTTTCGAACGACGACACCCGGCGGTTCGCGGTGAAAAAATTCACCTGGGTATCGCGATGCATGAAAGGATACTGCAGAAGCACCACGGGTTCATTGCCCTCCTGCACGGCCCGGCTGGTCATGGTCTGCGGCACCCAGTCCGCATTGGTGAACTGCATGATAGCATTGGGATGCGTGTACTCCACCAGGGGGACGATATCGATCGCGCGGGCTTGTTTGGCAAGGTTCGTCACGCGAATGTCACGTATCTCCCGCGCCTCGCCCTGCGGCACGAATATGGTGACTTCGGTGCGCACCTCGAAGAACTCCGAGACAATGCGCGTGTAGCCGAGCCCGATATGGCATTCGAACCGGTCGTATTCGGTCAGGGAGGGTACGAAGAACGGGGAGAATACGCAAAACCCGTCTCCCTCGCGCACGCGCGCATACAACGTCGTTCCCCGGAATGCGTGCTGGGGTGACTGCTGGATATATTTCGTTATGCGGTTCTTCGCCGGGTCGTTTCTGCACAGAAGCGCGCCGCCGGTGTGATCGACAAACCCGCCGAACGACAGCGTGCCGACATAGTTGATCCACTTGGTGGGCGTGCGCGGATTGGTGATAACGTACTCGCGGGCATCCTGGTCGAAGTAACCGTATTTCATTGTGAATTCCCGGTGCGCCTAGCGCGTGATACAAAAAGGAACGTGCTTTTCGACGCCGTTCAGGCTGATGCGGGCCACGTACGCGCCGGCGGCAAAGCTGGAGACATCACGAACATACCGGCCGCCTTGGGCCCGGTTGAGCCGCACGATTTGCCGTCCCCGGTTGTCAAACACCGAAAGCTCGTGGGGAACGTCGCACATGGAAACAAGCGCTGCACGGGCCGAGTCAAACGACAATTCGATTGCGGAAATGAGCCGGGGAGACACCGCTGTGTACGCCGACAACACCTCGCCGCTTTCAATATCGAGCACCGCGGTCTTGTCGGCATCGAGCGCGAGTTCGAACGAACGCGTACCGCCGCCGCTTTCCACGGTTATCTCGTAGTCTCCCCTAAACCCGCGAAACGCGTACTCGCCGCCGCCCGACGCATCGCCTTCCTCGTCGGTCCACCACTCTTCGAATACCAGTTTCCGGTAGGCTTTGGCGTTTTTCTTGGGCGTCCAGTCCGACGTATACATGGCGGCATCAGGCTTCCAATGCGCATTGGCCCAGAACCCCCACATGAGAAAGCCCACCACGCCCGGGTGGCTGAACACCACGGTCATGAAATCGCGGGTGTAGTCGGCCTGGAGGGAATCGTTGGTGGTGTTGACATCGAACTCGGTGATCTGCAGCTCCTTGCCGAATTCGGCGAATCGGTCGAGCCGCTTGACTACCTCGAATGGAGGCGTGGGACTTTCCCCGAAGTGGCCCTGCAAACCGATCCCGTCCAGGGGCGCGCCCCCCTCGACGAGAAACTGGATAGTGGTCTCATAGTGATCGCGATGGGCGGCATCGTCACCGGCAAGAATGCCGTAGTCGTTGATATACAGCTTGACGTTCGGGTCGTTTTCCCGCGCGCGCTCGAACCACTCAATCATGGCGTTGTCGCCGATAAGGTCCATGGCATCGTGGTTGGTATACGGCTCGTTGATCACGTCCCACTCGACAAGGTCGTCCTTGAACATGGTGACAGCCTCGTCGATGTGATCGGTGATCTGGCCGGACAGGGTCGCGGCGTTGTCGTGCGAAACCCAATCGGGCATGTGGCCCCAGCTCGGCCACACCAGCACGTGCCCCCGCACCTGGATGCCCTGGCTGTTGAGCCAGTCGATTGCCGTAGATGCCGCTTGAAGCGGGTTGGGGGTCCATTGTTTCCACTTGAGACTGTTCTCGATAACCGCCTTATTAAAAAGCGCCTTGATTGTATCCATGTAGGTGTTGCTGCCGGTCCCTTGGATCCGTGACGCGTTAATTGCTGTCCCGAACCCGAATGCGTGCTCTTTCATAACGGCATGGACACGCGCATCGCGTACGGCATCACCGTTTGCAACAATCTTGAGCGTGCAATCCGCCTTGCGTATCTGTTCTATGCGCGCCTCTGCTTCCGCGCGCCACGCCGCATCAGGCTCGCGGCCTGCATACGTGGGCTTGGTGGCAAACGGTTCGAGATCATCGAGCGACACGCTCGTGCCGAAATGGATCAGCTCGATGCCTCCAATATCGATGGTCTGGGCGCGGCTGCCGAAATTGAACCCGAAATGGGCCTCGCCCGATGCATACGAGCCGGCGGCCTCGAAAGAGAAAGCATACTGCTCCCATTCACCCCGAGGTGTGCAGCCGCGACTCAGAGACTTGGTCCAGTTTCCGCCGGCCTCTTCGAACAGGGCCGTGATGTAGCCCGCCCCGGTTTCATCTGCGGATGATACGCCTTTGGCCCAGAAAACAAAAAGGAACACGTCGTCCTGGGATACGGATTGGTCGACCGAAGTCCGCATGTTGACATCCCAGGGATGCTGGGCTGCTTCGCTCACCACAATACGTTTTGCCTGGGTGAAATCCTGCCCGGAAACATCGACGTCTTCGCTGGTCACTCCGCTTCCGGAAACAGTGAGATCGCTTGTCTGATCCTGCCCGCCGCGTATCATGGCGCCCTGGGCAAGATCACTGAGTCCTTGGGGAATGTAGCCGGGATAGGCAGCGCCGGAGGATGCTGCCTGAAGGCACACCAGTGAAAGCGTTCCCAGAATGGCAATTCCGCGAAACATGATAGACCTCACCTGGGGATTGAGAAAAGAAGCACCCGTTTCTCAATATACTGCGAAAAGGAAGCGCTCCCCCTATCTTGCAGAACAGCTTCTATACTATGGTGGGCAGATTCGGGGGGCGGGTTCAGGGAAGGATCTTGTGCAGCCGGGGTCAGACCACGGCAACTGGTTAAATATCAAATGATTACGGCTTTGAAGGTGGGCTATGAGCCTCAGCATCGGCAGCCAGGAGGATCTTGCCCTCTTTGCTTTGAACCGCCTGACCGCACGTGCCAATCCGCCACAGTCACCTTGCGCTCGTACTTTTGCATTCGAAAAGCCGCATTCGGGCATCTCACCTTCTTACGGCAGATTCTGGAAGTCAATGAGTCTTCTCCGTCCCAAATATGCTTGCCTTCGAAGCCGCGTCTCAACGATATTCTGATGCACGGAATCGCCGGGCGGACACCGCCCCGGTCCCGAATAAAGTGTATTGTTTCACATCGCGGCAAGACGGGAGATCCATGAAAGCAGTTGTTTTCGGCGGTTCAGGATTTGTGGGAAGCCATGTGGCGGACCGGCTGTCCGAGGCGGGGCACGAAGTCACGATTTTTGACGTTCGCGAATCAACGTACCTGCGGGACGATCAGCACATGATTGTCGGCAGCATTCTTGACGATAGCGCGGTGCGCGGGGCAGTCGGCGGAAACGACTGGGTCCTGAATTTCGCCGGCATGATGGATCTCGACGAGTGCCAGCAGAAGCCTGTCCAGGCGGTGGAGCTGAATGTTCTGGGAAACCTTCGTATTCTCGATGCCTCCGCGAAAAGCAAGGTCAAGCGATTTGTTTTTGCCAGCTCGGCCTATGTATTCAGCAAGGTCGGCGCGATATACAGCAACACCAAGCAGGCATCGGAGCTTTTTATCGATACGTACAGCCGGTTGCACGGTCTTGAATACACGATTGTACGATACGGATCGCTGTACGGCACACGATGCGACATGCGCAACAGCCTCTACCGGATTATCCACGATGCAATTACTGCGGGAAGAATCGAATATCACGGTGACGGAACCGAGCGGCGCGACTACATCCATGTCCGCGATGCCGCCGATCTGACCTTGCGCATATTCACCGGCGAATTCGTAAACAAGCATGTATTGCTCACGGGGCGAGACACCCTGGCCTATGCCGACCTGCTCAACATGATTAGCGAAATGATGGACCACCAGGTCACTATTGCATACACGTCAAACAAGCGCAAGGCCCACTACAAGCTGACCCCCTATTCCTTCTCCCCGCAAATCGGCACCAAGCTGGTCAACAATCCGTATGTGGATATGGGGCAGGGGTTGCTGGAAATCATGCATGAGGTGCATGATGCAATTAGGCATGAGAAAGAGAACTGACAGATCCCGGGAGCTGGCGCAAGGAGGATGGCTTGCGCGACCGCAATAGAAGCCTACTTCAGCACGCAGGTCAGCGCGCGGCTTGTGGGAACGCCGCGAAGCTTGACTGATCTCGCGCCGGCGGCCGTCTCGTCTTCGCGCAGCTCTTTCTCACCACCCGCATCGACCGTGCAGCGCGTGTACCGCCCGCCGAACACGCGAATTTCGTAGGCGCGTCCGGCGGGAAACCCCTTAAACCCGCCGCGGGCCGGATCGATATGCAATGTGAGTCCTCGCGAGCTCTCGCGCATTCTGAAGCGGGTCAGCGCGTACTCGCCTTTCTCGTGCTTTCGCGATCGACCATCGTCTTCGTAGAGCGTAAACGCATCCACGCATCGCCGCCCGGAGGGGTAGATTTCGACAATCAGCGATCGGGGGATCTGTGATGCCTGAAGCCCCGCGCGCTGCTTAACAAGCACCGTGCCTGCCCGGCAAAAATGCGGCGGGGCGCCGTGCACGCCGGCAAAAAGGGGGCGCGGCGTTCGGCCGTCGCTCTCCCACCGCGAGCCATCCAGCCCGCGGTACCACGCGCCCGGCGGCAGCACGACATTTCGCATGGAGCCGGCATCGGTCACCGGCGTAGCATATATGCGATCGCCGAGGAAGTAGCTGTCCCAGATATCATAACCTGTTTGCCACCCCGGCATCACCAGGAAATTCGACCGGCACAGGGGAAGTCCCTTGGCAAAACTTTCCCGGGCAAGGGTATAGAGGTACGGCAGCAGCGACGTGCGCAGAGAGATCGCCTTTGTAAAGACCTCCTCGACCAGCCGGCCATAGGCCCAGGGCCTTCGCTCGTTGGCTTTTGCGCCGTGAAGGCGCATGATCGGGTTGAGCGCCCCAAACTGCACCCATCGGCAATACAGCTCCGGATCCTCAAGCTCGAATTCTGAATAGTAGCCGCCGATATCGTGCGTGATGAAGCTCAGGCCCATATGGCCCGCGCGAAGGTTATACTCGACTTCGTGGCGAAGTGTCTCCCATTGCGCCCAGATATCTCCGGTGAAATGAAACGGAAACCGGTGGCTGCCGATCCCCCCGGCGCGCGTAAACAGCATTGGCCTCTTCTGAGGCGCGCTTCGCTCGGCGTACTGCCTGAAAATGTGGTTGGTGAGGAACTGCTGATCGACAGAGGCATCCTTTTCTACCGGACAGGAGCCGTCTATCCACCAGAAATCCACGCCTTGAGCCTGCACCGGCTTGTGGAGTATGTCAAGTAGCGCGGCGGCATGGCGCGCATTGGCAACGCTAAATCCCCGGAAAAACGCATCGTCTTTCGGTTTCTTCCTGGAAAATTCCAGGTCGACATGCTCACCGCTTCGCGTGGCCGGCGACGTCGAAGACGAGTCAATGCCGGCGGCATTCAGGAAATCGGCAAAACGGCTGTCGGCCTCGGGCACCTTATCGGGATGTGTGCTGAGCGTCATGGCGATGCGCTTCGAGCGAAGCCATGCAAGGAGACTGTCCGGATCGGGGATACGTTCCGGGTCCCAGTCCCATCCGCTCCAGGCGCGCAGGTGCCACAGGAAATCAATGACAATGACATCCAGAGGAATACCGAGCCGTTCGAACCCCTCGACCGCTTCACGGATGGTCTCCTCGCTGAATGTGTCCGGCCACGAAGGAGAGTACCAGAGGCCAAGCGAATATCTCGGCGGAAGCGGAGTGGGACCGAAGACGGTCCGGTAGTCGGCAAGCGCCCGGTGATAGTCGCTTCCGTAAAGAAACAGGTACCAGTCGCGGTAGTCGCGCGGCGCTTGCCGGTCGACCACATCACCGTTCTCTTCAACCAGCGGACATTGCGTGTCGTTGTACAGATAGTACCCGCTTCTGCTGAGAATCCCGGGCGGGAACTTGCTTCGGGCCCTCACCAGCTTCGCTGCCTGCGGCGGCAGATCGTTCGCGCGGTATTTCGACAGAAGGTCATACGTACCGAGTGTCCTGCGTTCCTTTTCCGGAATGTTGCATGTTCCTCCTTCGGCCATGTACGTCCCGAAATACGCCATCACATGCCGGGTATCGTGGTGGTCGTATTTTTCACCGGCAGGATGCACGCCGCGGGGCAGGGTGACCCGGTGCATGCAGTCGAGGCCCATATGCACGCCGCCGAGGTTTTTCCTGTCTATCGTGCCCGGTTTCCAGCCGATCTTCGGGGCTGTTCTGCAATGGACAGAAAGGTTTTTGCGCGAGAAAGGATGACTGGCGGGGGCATACCGCACGCGGATGTTCGTGCCGTCGAGAGTGACCGCGCGGCCGTCATGCGCCACCCGTACAAACGGCTGTGCCGCGGGCCTGCAGAACGCGCGGAGGCTCTTGCGGTCCTCGAATTCGCCGTCCGGCGCATACTCCATTCTCAGGCAGCCGTCGGCAAGAAGGCCAAACCGCGCGCGCCCGTCAACAACAACGCTGTTGCCGATCCTTCGTATGCTGACGTTCGATTTGTTCAAGAACCGATTTCCCAGGCCTTATTGAATACACATGCGTGCGGAAGCACGGAGCGTGCCGGCCGTGTATGCACGCGCGCAGTAGACACCTGCCGCGAGCGCGCCGAAGGAAACAGTGCGTCGCGCCCCGTCTCCCGAGAGCCGGAATTCCCGTACCGTCCGGCCGCTGAGATCGCAGATGACCAGGCGCGCCGCGCTGCTGCCGCGCAGCCCGTCAACAGCAATGGCCTTGCCCCCGCGGCACGAGATGCCGACAGAGCGACCGGACGGACGCGGCGACAAACCGCTGCCGACGATGCGGGTATCGGCTGCATCGGCATTCGGGCCGGCTTCTCCGCCAAGCGGCACTTTCAGAAGGTCTTCGACACAGGTCGGACACGGGTATGAATCGTCGAGATACTCTCTGAGATCTTCACCCTCAGCCCTGTACAGCGGGTTGTCGATATCGTGATCAAGTGTCGAGTGCGCCTCGAAATCGGCAACACAGTAGTCGATACCGTCATGCACGGTGCCGCAGCCGGGTCCGGCCACCTGCTGGAGCGTGCGGCTTTGGGGCGCATGGAACGAGTTGTAATCACTCCGGTTCTGGTTCCAGAAGCTGATGACTGAATCGCGGAGCGCATATGTCTCGCCGTCACCGCAGGTCTTGTATTCGGGAACGTCCTGGTCGGCGGCGAACCCGCAGGAGCCGGTGGTACCCAGGAACACGATATGGTTATGGTGCACATTGGACACGGCGACCAGAAGCATGCGATTGTCGGCCGGCCCGTCACACCCGATGGTCTGCCACGACGTGTTGATACCGTTGACATCCCAGTAGTTCCCGTTGTTGAAGTAGGTCTTGCCGGTATCGGTGACGGTCAGGTTGCTGTCTATTTCGATGTCCCGCGAACAGGAATTGTGGATCTGTGTGGCGTACACCCAGGGCTTCTCCCTGCCGTTAAACCGCGAGATATTGCAGACCACGCGCGATCCATTGTCTATCTCCTGGAAAATCCCCGAGCCGCCGTTGTGATCGCAGACATTGCCGCGAACCAGGCTGTTCTTGTTTATCGGGATATCGTGCCAGAGACCGTTGCCCAGATAGTTGTGGTGCGCGTAGTTGCTTTTGACAACCGCATCGGTTACAAAAACAAACTTCGTGGCGCCGCTTTCCCATCCCGCGCTGAATCCCAGCACGTTGTTGAAGGCAAGTTCGTTCTCTTCAAACAGAAGGTGGGGACCGCCGCCGCCGAACCCCATCTGTCCCTGGTGATGAATCCAGTTGCGCCGTATCGTGAAACTGTCACATTTGGTAATGCTTATTGCCATGCCGTGGTTGTACCTGAATTCGCAGTACTCGATGGTCCAGCCGGTATTGACGGAATCGGCCTGCCGTGAATTGATGGCGCCATACTGCGCACTGCACGCGTATTTCTCGATTGTCAGGTTGCGAACCAGGACATTGTGGCACGGCCTCACCGACGTTGATATGAATGCCGGGGTCATCATCATTTCTACCTTGGCATCGTTGAGGTCCTTGCGCACATAAATTGTACGCGAGTCAATATCATAATACCACCAGTTCCACTCCAGATCTTGGGCGAATGTCTCGGGGCGACCGGAGGCGAACTGGGTCATGTCCCGCGCCAGGTGATACATTATCGTGTCCTCCACAATCAAAACTTCATCGGTACGGCACATGTTGTCGCCGAACGAGCAGGCATCGGTGTCCATCCTGTTATCGCCGGTCGGGTAGCGGGGATCGGGAACCTCATCGGTAGATTCCGGAAAGGTATAGGTCCAGTAATCCCCTTGCTGGGTCCATGTCCCGGTCAGCTCCACGGCACCGTTGAGCACCGCGCCGAGTTCCCCGATGAAGCGCTGGTTGCTCTTGGGCATGCAGGTCGCGCCGCGATGCTCGCCTGCCTTGAACAGAAACGTGGTCCCTTCGGGGTTGTCCGCCACAATCTGCGCGACATCGTCACCCGGCTCAATGGTAACCACTTCCGCGGCACTGATCCCCAGAAGCGTAGTGAGCAGGAGGGCAATGCTTCTTAGATAACACATGTTCAACACCTCTCTGAGCCTGGTGAACGGCAAAAGGGGCCCGGAGCCCTATTCAATAAGTATACCACAATTTTTCAAGATATGGTATGAAGCATACAGTAACCTTCGAAATACTGCAGATTTCGTATCTGCGAATGAAACCGGGTTGCATCAACATCAACGGGGCAGTATATTTTTCAATACGCGGAGTGGGTATCCAGGTTCCCGCGCACCGGGGGGACAGGGACACCCAATCTGAAGCCGGTACGATTCGTGGCGAGGCGAACCGACCGGCTTCTTTTTTCGGCATGCGGCACAGTACAATGACACAGCAGTGGCGTGCTACAGAAGGTTCCAATGTGAAAACGATGACCCGCGGCGAAGCCGAAGCTGAGATTTCTCAAGCAGTGGTGAAGTTTGAGAGAGAGTATATGGGCCGCGGACCGGAGGATGCAAAAGCGTTCATCTTTGAAGACATCGTGTTTGTACGCCTGCGCGGTGTATTGACACCCGCCGAAAAACAGCTCGCCAAGGCAGAGGACTCGACAGCGGGGCGCAAGCTGATAAAGGAAGTTCGGCAGGAGCTGCTTGAGAAAGCGCGAGTCCTTCTGGAAAGAATCGTTGGCGACATAATAGGTGTAAAGACAAAATCCATGCATACGGACATCAGTACGACAACGGGCGAGCGGATTATCGTGTTTACCCTCGAAGGAAAACCGGAATTCCGCAATGAGCAGCTCTAACGTCTATCGGATAGTCGTGCGTTTCGTTCAGCATTGACGGTGATCCATTAACGGTAGCTTGTGCAGGATGACGGCCACAGGGGCTGTCGGCTTGCCGGGAGGCCGCTCGAACAGCCGCAGGCCGGCTGTAAGGGCGGCCTTTTGTGTCTGGAATCCGACAACGAGCACTATCAAACGCGAAGCGGCAGGTGGTTATGTCAAAACAGATCCTGGGCGATGAGATTCTCGATCGGCTGGCATCCGACGTAAAACAGTTTGCCAACGATCTGCTGGGCCTGCACCCATCGTCGGTCTTTGCCGATGCACACGCCGGCTCGATTACTGTTACCATGAACGATGTTCTTGCCGATGCGGAACGGCTTGGCGCGAAAGACAGGCGTGTGGCGGAGCTGATAGTACGAAACCATACCGCCTCGTTCAAGGCGGTCAGCGGCATTCTGCACACGCACTGTGCCGCCGTGGCCCGGCGGCCTGTCGAGAGCTCCAGCTTTTTCATCGATCCGGAATCCAACTGTGCAACAATCATTCTCCTGTTTGGAAACCAATCGTCGAATCAGCATGAGTGCTGATTCGACGCTGCAAGAAAGGAGTGCTTTCATGTTTGGTTGTCATCTTGGAAAGCTGTTTCAGGTAACGGTATCCGGCGGCTCGTACCAGGAGGCGCTGAGCGCCGTGGTCCACGGCGTAACGCCGGGTATTGCCGTCACCGAGCAGGACATCTACGGGGATCTCTTGCTGCGCAAGCCGGGGGCCGACGAGCTTTCTTCGCCGCGAAAAGAGCCTGATCTGCCCGTCATTATCACCGGCCTGAATGTCGCCGACACCGTGCCCGGCGCAGGCAATACAAACCATACCAACGGCACGCCGTTGACCATAGTCATCCCCAACCTCGACCGTCATGATATTCACATTCAGCAGTATCAGGACACGAACCGCACGCCGCGCCCGGGCCATGCCTCGTACGCCTCTTTTCAGAAATACGGCCCCTCCGACGATGCTATCGGCGCGGGATTCTTCAGCGGACGCTACTCCGCGACGATCGTCGCGGCGGGATGTATCGCAAAAAGCATTCTCCAAACCTGCGGCATTCGCATCGCTTCGTTCGTGCGGGAGATAGCGGGCGTACGCTGCGGTGATATCGATTACGCCGCGCTCATGCACCATTCCGAGAATTACAGGCGTATGCGCCGCGATTACGATCCCTTCTACCAGGAAATCTACGTGAAACAGCGGATTACCATGGGCATGCGTTTCCTGCAGAAAGCCGCGGTGCTTGCCGAAGTGGAAGCCGAGATCGATGCTATCCGCCAACGGGCGCCCAAAATGGTCAAGGAGGCAATCCTCGACACGTACGGCGTGCACCCCGTCGTACTCTGTCCCGATATCGAGGCGGCCGATGCAATGGTCGACGCGTGCACGACAATCTATGAAGAAGGCGACACGGCCGGAGGTCTCATCGAGCTGGTCATTCAGGGCGCGCCGGTGGGGCTGGGGGAGCCGGTATTCGAAAAACTCGACGGAGAGCTGGCACGCATGATGGGTATCGGCGCGGTCAAGGGAGTGGAAATCGGCGCGGGATTCGGCGTGAAAGATATGACCGGGTATGAATGCAACGACAGAATGCGCGGGGAAAACGGCGCGGTCGTGTTCGATTCGAACAATGCCGGCGGCATTACCGGCGGACTGGCCACCGGCCAGGACATCATTGTGCGGCTTGCCGTCAAACCTACGCCGACTATCGACAAGAAGCAGCACACTATCGACAAGTACACCCTGCAGACAACCGAGCTGTCGGCGATCACCCGTCGTGACCCGACCATTACCAATCGTATCTGGCCGGTCGCCGAAGCGTATGCGGCGATTGTACTGCTCGACCAGCTCACCGCGCACTACGGCTACCAGAGCCTCCGCGCGATTGTTGACAAGAGCAATCAGCGTTGACGCGAGGACGGGTGTGACGATGAACCGTGTCGAAACCGCGGGCGCGCGGCCGGCCGTGTTCCTCGATCGCGACGGGACGATTATCGAGGATCGCGGCCACCTCGGCCATATCGGGCAAATTGAGCTTTTTCCCTTTGCCGTGGAGGCCCTGCGAATGCTTCAGGAGAAATACCTGCTCTTCATCGTAACCAACCAGTCGGGCGTGTCCCTCGGCACCATAACCCGGGATGCGGCAGAGCGCGTGAATACCCATGTCGTCCGGATGCTCCTTTCGCACGGCATCACTATTCAACAGGTGTATTGCTGCTTTCATGCACGGCACGACCAGTGTGACTGCATCAAGCCCCGGCCGTACTTCATCGAAAAGGCCGCGGGCCAATTCAGCATTGACATACCGCGTTCGTATTCAATCGGCGATCACCCGCACGATGTCGAGTTCGGCAGGGCGGCCGGGGCCACGGGCCTGTATGTCTTCACCGGCCACGGACAGAAACACAAACGGGAGCTAGCCCACGGCGCTCTCTGCTTTGACGATCTTCTCTCCGCCGCGCAGTGGATTATGGCCCATTGAAAATTCCAGCCTGAATCTTTCGCCTGCAGCATCACCCGGGAGGCACGTTAGCAATCCGCTTTCCAGCCAATCGTTCTGCGGGGAGGGCGGATCTGCTGGCCCCAGCGTGCCGCCAGTTTTTGACTTACCTCCGGGCTAGATTACCCCCGCTTTATCTCCACTGAACGCCGATATACAGCTTCCGTGTTACGATGGTGGTGCCCTGGCTCGTGATACGCACCACAGCGAGATACGTACCGGCAGCCACCACACGGCCCTGACGGTTTGCACCGTCCCACGAGCATTCAAGCGTCAAACCGTCTTCGCCCGTCATTTCCCGCTTGGTAAGGATATTCCCCACGGCATCGTAGACAAGCATCTCCCCGGACGGGTTCATGCCGGGACCCGGCGGCACCAGGCTTTGGGCCCTGAGAGTGAGCTCGCCAGCGTATGGATCGAACGGGTTGGGCGCCAAAACGATTTCCCACTGGTAGGGCGAGGTCTTGACGACAAGAGACACGCGACGGTTGCCTGCAGCATCCTGTACCGCGCCGTTTCCGTCGCGAATCCCCGCAAGGTGATCGATCCGGATGCTGTCTGATTGGCCCGGATACGTAAGCGAGTCCGGCTCGAACCGCTGCACCAGGTACCTGGCTGTCATGCCGGTTTGGTGCTCAAGGCTCAGTATCAGCTCGTAGGAGAATCCATCTCCGTGCACGACAAACGGGCTGCTGTCATCCAGGCCCGCAACCGCTTCGGAGAACACGACCAGAAGCGTGTCCACTCGGTCCCCGTTTTCGTCTTCCGCTGATCCCGGCACGTAGAACGCGGACTTGAGAACTGGCGCTGCGCTGTCCGCCGCGACCCCGATAGCGGGCAGGTCCTCGAAGCCGGTATACGTGAACGTGACGGTCATGACCCCGCCGGTCACGACCGTTTCCGTGTCGGTAACCGTACCGCGCACGCCGATCGCAAGGACCGAGTCGCCGACCTGACGCGCCGCCGAAAGGTCCAGCCAGACCGGGCTGCCCAGCCAGCTTACGGTCAGTCCCGCAAGCTCATCCACCTCAATATCGCGCGACAGCCTGACACGCACCGTGTCAACTACCCCGTCGGCGTCCGTATCGAGATACCAGGCGCTCGATATCGATGCCGGCCAGCGGACTTCGGAAAGCCTGACCGCCGGGTTATCGGCATGGGGCGTGTTCCCGTTCAAATCCTGAACACCCCCGCTTCCGGATACCAGCCGCAGAGAATCCCCGTTCTGCGGCGTCCTCGTTCCCGCCACTGTCACCTGCACCCGCTCGCCGTTCTGTATCGGATTCGAGACGGTCAGAATCGCGGTATCGCCGGACTGCGCATCGATGAGCACGAGTGCCGGACCGGCCAGACTGGCGAGGTCCACCGGTTCTGAAAAGGAAAGAAGCAGGATCGAGCCGCTCCCGCTTTCTTCATCGACCGCCATGGCCGTACGCAGCACCGGACCGGCGCTGTCAAAAACATCAACCCGTGTTTGCTTGACATCGCCTTCATACGTGAGATACGACATTCCCGCGTTGATATTCGATGCCGCAAAGCCGGTGGTTTTTGATGCAAACGCCGGCGACACGGTAACGAGCGCCCGGTTTCCCTGCACGCTGATATCTCCCGATACTACCACACGCCAGGTGGTGTCAGGAAACCTGATGGCGACCGAGTCGGGCACAGCACCCAGTGTCGTCGTGTAGTAGACCGTCAGCCGGTCGACGGACCCGTCACCGTCGGTATCGAACAGCGCGCCTTTTTGGGCAACGGGATAATCGGCGCGCGCGTACAGCTTCGCGCTCACGGTATCCGAGGGATCGGTGGGATCTTCATAGCGAACAATCACCACCTCACCGCCGTCCATGGCAATACTGTTCGATGTCCCGGCATCACCCGGCCCGACAACACGTATCGCCGAAACGGATCGAAAGATTGCGCTTGCCGCCGACGTTTCGACCAGCATCACGGTCACTGAATCTTCGCGAGCGCTGTTGAACACCCGGGCATAGAGGGTATCGGCCGCGGCATCATCCCTGTTGCCGTTGGGGTCGGTCACAATGATGATGAACCGGGTCGTATCCACGGCCACGGTATCGGCGAGCGGCTGCTCGCCGGGATCGCGCAGGGCGAGGGTCGCCGGATATTGCTCAGCGCCCGAAAACTCGACAAAGAAGTGGTGATTCGAAAAGGCACACCCGTAGCAGTCGGCGCACAGCTCCGGCGGCCCGCCGAAGATAGTAATGTCAACCACATTCGGGCCGTTCTGAACCGCGACCGGTATTGCAAGGTCCCACTGCTCCGCTGCGGTGTTGTACACCGCCACATCACTCACTGCATCCACCGGCTCGCCGTTGACCCAGATATCGTTTATCACCCCGGCCTCGGTTATGCGGGCCCATCCCTCGACAGTGACCTCGGGCACGGCCCGCTC
>WJMI01000004.1 GCA_014728015.1 Chitinivibrionales bacterium
AAAGTCCTGTTCACACACCACGATCCCGCCGCCGGCGACGACCGGATTGCGGTTGTCAACCATCAGACAGAGGCCTACGAAGCCTACGAGCTGAAACAGGCGCGGAAGGCCCGCATGCCGCTCAAGGAAGTGCAGTGGGCATTTGCCCAGGAAGAACTCGAGGTCGAAGTATAGGCGGCGCCGCCTGCTCCGGCCGGCGATGCGCGGGAATCGGCGAAACCTGCAGCCCGAGTCCGGGCCTATTTTATATTGCATTTTGTTCGAGTCTGTTGCAGGATTGCCTCAGAAGGGGAGGTGAGTATGTCCCGTGTACTGATCTGTGCGGCCGTGTGTGCGGTCGTGCTGGGTGCGGCCGGATGCGGGCAAAGGACCGCTGTCAAGAAGGGCGAGCTGTTCGGGGTTATCGGGGAAATTCGCACCGAAGCCACCACCGAATGGGAACAACCGTACAGCGACGGGTTCGTTGCCATCATACCCACGGGGACGGTTCTTGAGGCCCGGTTCACGACAACTCCCGGGGCCGCGTATTTCGAATGCACGCCGATCATGGTGAACAACACCAAAGATCCGGTGGCCATCATCGAACATTTCGTGCCCGAGGGTATCCGTACCCGGCAGGGATTCGAGGGCTTCTCGTTTACCCTTCCCGTAAAGCTTATCGACACCAAGCTCAAGAGACTGCCCAAACGGTAGGGCAGTGCCGGATTCCCGGGGATGCCCGGCAACCGGTAAGCGAGGTACGGTATTCGTCTTCGACATTCAGCATTCCCTGTTCCATTGCTCTTCGGTTCAATCTCAGGCAGAAACGAGTTGAACCCTCCCTTCTTGTGCATACCGCCATTGCTCCTGACCGCCTTCCTGCTCCTGCCCGCCCGGGCCATTGAGCCGCAACACCCGAAATACGACTATGCCACGTTTACGGTCGAACATCTCATGGCGTGCGGAAATGATACGCCGGGCTTTGGCGCCGAGAAGAAGTTCCAGGCGTGGTGGATGTTTGTCAGTTTCCCGGGGCTTGCGGTGTTCGGCCGGGATATCTACCTTGCCGCCGAGGTAGACGGCATGGACCGTGTATGGAGCTATCAGGGGGAGCGGCTCAACAGGACACCGGCAACCAGGATTGGACTGTTTTCCGGCGTGTCGATTTTCAAGAGGGACAAGCACCGGGGCACGTTTTTCGTGGGAACCGGCGTGGCGAGCGACTTCGTGTCTCTGCATCGCGATGCCGCGTATGTCCACCTGATCTACGATCACCGGTTTACCATTTCGGACAGGCTCTCGGCCGGACTGGGCCTGCTGGTCATGCACAATTTCGACCGGTGGCAGCGCGACCCGCCGGTCAACCTTCTGCCGAGCCTTCGGTGGGACATCTCGCGCACGACATTCCTCCGGATTGCATGGGACAACCTGACCATCAGGCAGTATGTCCACGGCCGCGTGGCGCTGGTGGGCGAGCTGCGCTACGATTTCAGTTTCTTCAGGCTCGACCACAACACGACCGTCGAGTTCGAAACGGTAGCCGCGGGCGGGGGAGTGGATATCTGGATTGCGGGCGACCTGTACGTCCGGGCCAGGTACAAGGAGCTGGTCTACAAGAACGAGCTGGTCGAGCGCGACCTCGACGTGCTGGTGGATGATACCGGTATGCGGGGCAGGGCCGTGAAAGTGCTTCTGGTGTATGCGAGGTAGGCGGGTGACACGGAAACTCCCGGGTCCGCGGTTTGGCTTCAGTCAGGCCACATAGTTCAAAAACACCTCGCCGACCCTTCCTGATACTTCTCCGCTCTGATACTGCGCGTATCCCGCCACCAGGTTTCCCGCCACGAGCTCGCGTGTATCATCAGGATTGAGTCCAATCGATTGAATGCCGGTATCTGTCAGCGATGAGAGTTCTTCTTTTTCGCTGGTCCCGTTTGCATTCAGGTCCTGCCACACGCGCAGGTCGTTGAAAATACTGTCGCCTGCATCGATCGCGCCGTCGCCGTTGCCGTCGAATTTGGCGAGCTCCGCGAACCCGTGCGCTGCGCCGTGCTGGTCGCCGAACAGCTCCCGGCCGCTGTCGATAAGTCCGTTTCCATTGCGATCATAGACGAGAAAACCGTCCGAAGGCGCGACCCAGGACACGGTTTCCGAAACCCCGTCACCGGTAATATCGAACTTCACGCCGCCGCCTTCACGTACGTCGGTGAGATCCAATCCGTTACCGTTCAAGTCGAGCACGAGCGGCTCGGCCTGCTCGACTTCACCGCCCTGCACGCGCATTTCGAGCCGGGCCGCTTCGACACGCTCCATGTTTATTTCAAGGCGTTCCCCGCCCTTCTCATATGAAAGCCTAAGTTCTTGCCTGCGAGAGAGTTCCATCGATGCGGAAGACAGCTCGACCGTGTCCTTTTGCGCGGGGGAATCCGGCCCCTGATCGATCTTCTCGTCCTCGCTATCGTCATCATTCTTTGCCCCGAACACTGTTTCCAGAATGCGTTTTCGCTGGGCCCATTCCGGCCCGCCGTCCATCTTCAGCAAATCATCATCTTTCTGGGCCGAAGTGCTTTTGGCCGGCCCGGCTTCAGCGACTCCTCCCTGATTCACCGGCATGATATTCATTCTGCCCTCCTTGACTGGTCCATCAACAAATGCACAGAACACAATGCCCCATCCGAAAACATGTCCTCTTCTCAGCTATCGGCCGGCTCCCGCCAAACCTGAAGTAAAACCTCGAGTACGTCACCCTCCAGCGCAGGGAAATATTTGCCCTGTCAGGGGAACCTGCTGCCAAATACAAGGTATGGCAGGCGTAAAACAGTCCTGAGAAAAAACCTGACATGAAAACTCTAACGCTATAAAAAACAACAAGATACATGCAGCAATCACCCGGGTCTCTAGTATAGTGGCACACGCGTTGCTTAATTCCAGGGCGCGTACGTACCACTTCCAAAAAGGGCCCAGTATGAAACTGTCCGCGAAAGACCTTCTTTCGATTGGTGCCGTTACCGTCCTCTCGTTCCCCATTCTCTACCTGGTCGTGCTTTTTGCCACGGGCAACGCGCGTGTTGAATTCGGGCGTGAGGCCAAGGAAGAGCAGCGCCAGGACAACCTTCGCGTGCTTCGCGTGACCCACCATCGTGACTCCCTCCTCGCGCAGTATTCGGCCGCGTATCAGGCCACGCTGAAGGAACGGCAGGAAATCGAAGAAAAAGAGCGGCGGCTCCAGGAGCGTGAAGAGCGTATTGCCATGATGGAGCAGGAGCTGGAGCAGCAGAGGGTCGCGCTCACGCAGGAGCGCCAGCGCCTGGAGAAGGCCGTGGCTGAGAGCGATGAGGCTTCGGAGAAAAGAATGCGCCAGCTGGCGCGCGTGTACGGTGCCATGCGCCCGGCCGAAGCCGCCCGGATTCTGGAGACGCTCAGCGATGATCTCGTGGTGGAGATCCTTCGGGGCATCGGCGATGATCGCCAGAAGGGCAAGATCATGGGCGCTATCTCGAAAGAAAAGGCGGCGCGAATCAGCCGCAAGATGGGAACGCCCATCAACTGATGGACTTTACAGTCAGGAAAAGACCCATACACATTCAAAGGCAGGGGAAGGAGGTGAAACGAAAATGCATATAGACATGAACGCACTACACCAACCGAATCTGCGTCCGTCACGTGTCCCCAAGCCGCAACAGGAACCGCTGGCAAACCGGCTCACGACAGCCGGCAAGCAGGATACCGATAAGGGTACCAGGCACACCAGCGCCCCGAAAACGGCTCCCGATCGTCCGAGACCGGGAAAAACAGAGGCACGGCCGAGGCCGCAGGCTGTCCGCGGAAACCGCGGGGAGCATGGCCGCGCGCGGGCGGAAACGCGGAGAGCACGGGTTTCGTTGGATGACCGGGGTCGTGTGCGTGTTGAGCCGGCCTGCCGGGAGCATAAGCCCGGCGGCGAGAAAAGCTTCAGCACGGCATATGAGCAGGTCGCTCAGGCCAACGGCACCGCCCACAAGGCGGCAAAGCAGGTCACTGAGAAAAACGAATCCCATGCACAGAAAGGATCGGGTGCACAACCCCAGGCATGCCAGTGTGAATGCGTTCCGGAACAGACTGTCCTGGACGCGCCGGTCGCGAATACCATCCTTGAAGAACTCGCTTCAAAGCTTGGTATCGAATCGGGCGAGGGACTTGTCGAGGTCCTCAAGAGCGAAGAGCCGGGACCTGAATTGCTCGAAGCGATTCAGAAACTCGAGACAGGAGAGCTCAATCTCGACGCCGCTGAACTGGAAGGCATCGATGCCCAAGGTAATGTGATCACGAGCGGTGAGCGCGTGCGGCAGGAAGCGTGGCTGATCATTCGTCAGTCCCTGACAGTGGTCACGCATACGTTCCAGCTCAATGTCGCGGCCGATGTCCAGAATATGGAAACGGCCAGGGCGGATGAGCACGTGATTCGACAGTTCTCGGATATCATTCATGCGTTGAAACAGATATCCGGGCTGCTCGAAAAGGCCGCACAAGAGAATGTCGCACTCGATATTCAGGGTGAGGTGCTCGAGCCGCAAAAAGCCGCGGCGATCGAGCAGACCGTGCGGTTTGAGGCTTTCCGCCTGCAGATCGCATTTCGAATGCTCGGTGTCGGGGGGGAGGTAAACAGGCAGGTCGCAGCACAGGAAAACCAGCCGGTCTACCAGGGAATTCCCCAGGCAATCACGCCGTCAGCCATTTCCCACTCTTCTCTCAATATCCGCCAGTTGTTCGCGCACCTGGTGGAGAACACCGAGGAGAAGATCCAGGACGTGGTGGCGCGTCTGGTCGCCATGGCAAAGAAGGCCGAGCCGGAGATCCAGGGCCGGATCATTATCAATCACCTGAACGTTGGTTCGCTTCCGCAGGAGCCGAAACCCGTTGAGCTGGCTTCCTTTAACTCGCTTGTATTCAGGCAGATTTTGAGGCTTGACACCGGCGAGCAGAACGGGAATGCCGGCCTGAAGGACCCCATGCTTCTCGATGCCGGCGCCGCCAAGGAACAGGCGCCTGCGTCAGCACAGCAGGGGGTGTTTTCCAGCCTGTTTTACAAACAGACTGTTTCGCAGGTGCTCCATGTGACAAACGAACAACAGGAGGCAACGCCCCAGCTCGCGGGCCGGGTCGCGTTCCAGCCTTCTGTCGGTGATATCGGCGTGCGCATGACAAACGTGACCCCGTACCGCACGTGGGAGGAGTCGGTGATCATGCAGGTCACCGAGCGGTTCTCCATGGCCGTGAAAAACGGCCTCCACGAGATCCGCCTTCAATTGCGGCCGGAGTCACTCGGTGAAGTCCACCTGAAGGTCAACATGGATGGCGAGATCGTAAGCGCCAAGATACAGGTGGAAAGCCAGCAGGTGCGGCAGATCATCGAGAACAATCTGCAGTCCCTGAAAAATGCGCTGGCCGAGCACAACTTTCAGGCAGGTGATTTCGATGTCAACGTCGGCAGGGGTTTCGGAGGCGAGGCGGACCAGTCGGCCCGGACCGGGCAAAGCGGCGGCGGGCTTGACAGCGATACCGGCGCCGAGGAGTCCTCGGGCGATGAAGGCATTGGTGACGTTGCTCTGGGAAGCGAAACAGGACGTCGCTTCGGCGACAATACCATAGAGTACTACGCATAGGAAAGGGGGTGAGCAAACAGTATGAGCATGGATGGTGTCAATATCAATGATCTGTTGAGCACGGGCCAGAGCGGCGAGGCCTACAAGGCCAGGGCATCCATTTCGGGCGGCAAGCTCGACGCGAGCTCGACAACGTTTGAGGGAGACAGGAACGATGCACTGTTTGCCCCTAAGAAAGAACTCGAGAAAATGGATTTCCTGCGGCTGCTGGTCGCGCAATTGCAGTTTCAGGATCCCATGGAGCCGATGGACAACACCACGTTCGTGGCCGAGCTCGCGCAGTTCAGCGCTCTCGAAGGCAACTTGAATATCGAGAAGGCTATCAGCAAGCTCGATAACTCGTTCAAGGAGACTGTCGAGGCCCAGGACTACAGCGCGAAATCAATGACCAATGCTTCGGCGGTCTCGCTTATCGGCAAGGAGGTCCGCCTGCAGGAGAAGCAGGTGAATTTCTACGCCGATGCCGGCGAGAAGGTCCCTGTCAGGGTGCATGTGGGGAACCATGCCGAGGCCGTGGTCGAGATTACCGATTCGGACGGGAACGTGGTGCGGACCTTGACCGCTTCCGACAAGGATGCAGAGAACTCCGCGACGGTGTACTGGGACGGGATGACCGACTCGGGAGAATTCGCCGGACGCGGGAGTTACGCTATCCATATCAAGGGGGAGGACAAGGACCCCGGCCTGTACGCGTATGTGCAGGATGTTGTCCAGGGCGTGCGGTTTTCGCAGGAGGGCCCGCTCGTGAAAATCGGCGGCAAGGAGCTCTCGATCGGCAATATCATGGATGTGTCCATGGGCGCCGAATCAAAGGGCTTCGAAAGCCTGTCGCCGACTTCAGCGGTCTCTCTTCTCGGGAAAAACGTCCGCGTGATCGACGACTCCCTCTCGTACGTTAACAAAGGCGATGCGACAGCGCCGGAGATCATGGACATCAAGGCGTATGTCGGTTCGCTCCCGTACGGGACCCTGGAGATTGTCGATTCCGCCGGCAACGTGGTCTTCCGCGATACCGCCGCCGCGGCGCAGGACGGCAGCAAGACCGCCGTGTTTCACTGGGACGGCCGTCACATGGATACGTTCGACTTTGTCAACACCGGCGAATACGGCATTCGCCTGGTCGAGGCCGGACGGAACCCTGATGTGTATCTGTTCCAGGACGGTACGGTGGATGGTGTGTCGAACCTGGCGAGTGGAACGCAGATTCGCGTGAACGGCGAGAACGTGCCGCTCTCGGCGATTCTGGATATTTCCAACCAAGAGCGCGTTCAGGAGGACGTATGAACGCTCAGATACACAAGGTGGACGGGGCCACGTCCCATGTCCGCAATGTGATAAGCGCCCGCAGGGCCGCGGGAGCCGATTTTTCGGCCATGCTGAAAGACAGGGTGCGGGGAGTGAAATTCTCCGCCCATGCCCAGGCGCGGCTGAAAAGCCGGAACATCGAGATGACGCCGGAAATCATGGGCAAGCTCGACAAGGCCATGAACGGCGCCGAGAAAAAAGGGTCGAAAGACTCGCTGGTACTGCTGTCGGACCTGGCATTCATCGTGAATGTCCCGAACCGCACGGTGGTAACCGCCATGGATGGAGAGAGCCTTAGGGAGAATGTTTTCACCAATATCGACAGCGCGGTCATCGCGGATTAACACGGCGCCGGACCGGTTCGTCACAAGGACACTGCTCTGATGGAACCACGCTCACACCGTCATCGCGAACGCGGCGATACGACACCGTGCCTCGCACAGAGGAAACGGGCGAAGCATCGCCGGGCAATGCGCGGCGGGCACCGGGCGGACCTCAGGGCGGTCCTGTTTGCACGAAACGGAAGCGCGCAACCGCCGAACGACTGAGGCGATTGCATCCGCGAACTCGCGCACATGGGTGACGCGAGGAGGTTATACCATGGTACGATCTCTCTACAGTGGCATCAGCGGCCTGCGAAACCACCAGGTGGGCCTTGACGTGACCGGTAATAATATCGCGAACGTCAACACCATCGGTTTCAAGGCGGGACGCATCACGTTTGAGGAATCGATGAACCAGCTCCTGCGCGGCGCGACCCGGCCTCCGGGAAACGCCGGCGGGACCAACCCCGTGCAGATCGGGCTCGGGATGTCTATCGGATCGATTGATACGGTGCTCACGCAGGGCAACCTGCAGTCGACCGGCCAGATCACCGACCTGGCGCTCGAGGGACGTTCGTATTTCGCGTACTCGAACGGCACGGGCAATTTCTTCAGCAGAAACGGCGCGCTCCAGATGGACCAGAACGGCCAGCTGGTGTCGCCCACCAACGGGTTCGTGCTGCAGGGCATGATGGCCGCCGCGGACGGGACCTATCCGCCCGGGACCACGATCGGCAACCTGCGCATACCTTACGGCGAAAAAGCCCCGGCCAACGCCACCACCGAGGTGTTTTATTCCAGTAACCTGGATTCGGACTCCGAGGGGCTTGGCACGGTCATTCACTCCAACCGGTACCTGGCCGCCGCGCGCGACATGAACGGCGCGCAGGATACCACCCCGCTCATGGACACCACGCTGACCAGCCTGTACGATGAAAACGGGAACAGCCTCGGTATCCGCGTGGGGGACACCATTACCATAACGGCGTACAACGCGACCGCCGGAACGGATATCACGCCGGTGAGCTTCACGGTCGATGAAACAACCGACCTGCAGGACCTTATCGATGAGATACAGATCAATGCGCTCGGGCAAATCGACGGCGCTATCACGGTGGGTGTCAATGCCGACGGTTCCTTGACGGTTGACACGACGCTGGCAAGCACGGATGCGGCCAACCTGACCGTCTCCAGCAACCGGCCGGGATCGAATTCGTTCGTGACCAACATGTTCACGTTCGCGCCCAACATGCCCCAGGGTTCCACGTATGATTCGGCCGGGTCCCTGCGGCGCCCCGCCAACGCGCTCGATGAGCTCAACGATCTCTACGATGCCGGCGGCACCGCGCTGGGCCTCGAGGACGGTGACGAGATACGGGTCAACGGCGCGGTCGGCGGGCGGCCGGTCACCACCGGCACGCTGGCCTACTCGCTCGGCGCCGGGACCGACACCACCATGCAGGAGCTGATCGATCTGGTCCGCCAGACCTTTTCGCTCCCCGCCACCGACGGTACCCAGCAGGACAACGCGTCGGTTGAAATCGACCCGCCGGACACCCGGGACAACCGGATCACCGACGGCTCGCTGGTGGTGCGCGGCCAGCCCGAAGAGGCGTTCGCATTGAGCAACGTGACCGTTACGGCGACCAACTCGGACAACGACCAGACCGCGCCGCTGCGGTTCACCGCCAACAATACCATGGTCGAAATCCAGGCGGCCCGCGACACTGGCGTGCACTCGACATCTATCGTAGTATATGATGCAGCGGGTGATGCGCACACGATGACCACCACGTACACGCATTCGGGCACGCCCAATGAGTGGCTGTGGGAAATCACCATGGCCGGCGGCGAGCAGATTATCGGCGGAAACATGGGACGCATAACGTTCGGGCAGGACGGTTCGCCGTCGAGCTTCTCGTTCGACGACGGGGCGACCACGTTCAGGTTCAATCCCATGAACGGGTCCAACGAAGTCAGCATCCGTCTGGACATTGGCTCTCCCGGCGAGTTCACCGGTATCACCCAGTTCCGCTCGGAGTCGACCACGGCTGCGCGCGACCAGGACGGGTACCCGATGGGCAAGCTGCAGGAGGTGTCTATCGATGAGTTCGGCGAGATTTCCGGCATTTACACGAACGGAGTGAACAAGTCGATTGCCCGCATCTATGTTGCCGATTTCAACAACCCCGCGGGGCTGCAGAAACTCGGGGACAGCATGTACGGCATTTCGAACAACTCCGGCGAGCCGGTGTATCAACAGCCCGGCGTGGGCACATCGACCAAGATAAAGCCCGGCGCGGTCGAAATGTCCAATGTCGAGCTGGCAACCGAATTCACCAACATGATAACGATCCAGCGTGGATACCAGTCCAACGCGCGCGTAATCACGACCAGTGATACGCTGCTCAATGAACTGGTGCAGCTGGTGAGGTAATACCGAGTGAAACAATGCAGGGGGCTGGAAATACCGGCCCTCTGCAGCTAAACGCAACCGCGAGACACACGATAAGGAAAGCCCGGACATACGTTCTCTTCGCGCCTTTCGCGTGTTTCGTAGTTTCAAGAAACCAGGACAAAGGAAGCAATTTAACTTATTAAATAAAGATGTTGACCCGGTTTTGCCATGATAGTAAACTATTTAAGGTAAAGTACTCTAAGGGGTTACGAGGAAATGATCGCATTACAGCGCCTCAATGGTGACTCGTTTGTGCTGAACTCCGAGCTTATAGAAACACTGGAGTCCACCCCGGACACGGTCATCAAATTGACCACCGGCAAAACCATTATCGCGCGAAACAGCGTGGAGGATATCGTACGAAAGGCCGTAAAATACAAACAGTTATGTAACCAGACACTACAGGTTGTTCATCGCCGGGACGAGACTGAGGGAAACCAGGGCCGGTAAAAAATCGCGCGGAACAGAATGCGGACAAGTCCGGCTTAACACATTGAGAGTACGGCAGAAAGCGGCATGCGCAAGGTTGGGAAATAACTAACTTCGGTAGAATCAATACATAACAAGGGACAGCGGAAAAGAAACATGGATATTGCAACGATCATCGGTCTGGTTGGTGTTGTCGGACTGCTGATTTTCGGGATGGGCCCGGCTCGCCTGGGCGCTTTCATCGATGTGAATTCGGCCTTTATCACCATTGGAGGGTCTACGGCAACCCTGTTTACGGCTTTTCAGCTGAACCGTGTGCTTTCCGCGTTCGGCGTGCTCAAGAACGTGTTTTTCACCACGCCGCGCACCCCTGCTCAGACAATCAAGCAGCTCGTGGAATTCGCCGAGCAGGCCCGGCGCGAGGGAATACTGGCGCTCGAGGCCCGCGCAATGGAAATCGAGGATGAATTCCTTAAAAAAGGCATCCAGCTTGCGGTCGACGGCACCGAGCCGGAGCTTATCAAAGACATTCTCAGCACCGAAATCACATTTATTGAGCAGCGTCATGCCGACGGCGCAAAGATTTTCGATTTCTGGGGTACCGTGGCCCCGGCATTCGGCATGATCGGCACGCTCGTGGGTCTCGTGCTCATGCTTGGCAATATGCAGGATGTCGACAGTATCGGCCCGAACATGGCCGTGGCCCTTATCACCACGCTGTACGGCGCTATCATGGCAAATGCGGTGTTTATCCCGGTAACCGAGAAGCTCAAGGGGTATTCCGCCGAAGAAATAATGATAAAAGAGCTTATGCTCGAGGGCATCATGTCGCTCCAGTCGGGCGACAACCCCCGCATTGTCGAGCAGAAACTGACAGCGTTCATCGAGCCGGGTCTGCGGTCGCAGGCCATGAAAGAGAGAGGGTAGGAGCCGGGGCGGGGTTCGTGCCTGAACCGGTGCGCCGATGGTCGCGCGAGTGATCACGAAAACGGGAAACGCGGAAGCCAATGCCGGAGAAAAAGAAAAAACAGGAAGAGTCAAAGGGCGCGCCCGCCTACATGCTCACCTGGGGTGACATGTGCACGCTGCTCCTGTGCTTTTTCGTCATGCTTCTTGCAATGTCGCACATAGATCCGTACCGATTCACCGTGGCGGCATCCTCGTTTCAGAACGCGTTCAGCGGCGTACTCGAGGAACTTCCCCAGGTGCTTATCACCAGGGACATCCTCATGCCGAAAATGGGCGGTGATGAGCAGGACAAGAAAATCGCGGTTGAGGCGGCCGTGGAGCTTCGCGAGCAGATGAAACAGGAAGACAAGGACGAGGCGGTGAAAGTGAAGGTCACCGACAACGGTATCGCCATAAAAATAGCCGACCCGGTGATGTTCGCCGTGGGCAAGGCCGCGTTGCAGCCGGATTTCATCGCCGTGCTGCGGGACCTTCGCGATATTGTCCTCAATCGCATGCCCGATGCCGAAATTCGAGTCGAGGGCCACACCGATGATACGCCGATCAACACCAGAGAGTACCCTTCCAACTGGGAGCTCTCCGCGGCGCGGGCCTTGAGCGTGGTCAAATTCATGAAAAACGATCTGGGCGTCGATCCGGCCCGTCTCAGCGCGGTGGGCTATGGCGAGCATCGCCCCCTGGTCCCCAACACTACGCCTGAGAACCGGCAGAAGAATCGCCGTATCGAGATATATGTCGAATATCTCGAAAAGAAAGATACGCAATAACCCGATACGTCACACGACAGCGGAGGAACACACATGGCAGACGAACCGGAGAAGAAACAACCTGAAGAGGGCGCGCAGCAGCCCGAGGGCGGGGAGAAAAAAGGCGGCGGAAAGATAATCTTCTTGTCGGCCCTTGCCGCCGTGGTCCTGGTCAACGCGATTATCGCGATAATCCTCGTGCAGGTCACCATGCCCAAGCCCGAGAAGAAGGCGGAGGCGCTGTTGGAGGAGGATTCCTCCCGGGTGGTCAGGGAACAGATGGATCAGGTGGCATTTGTCGATCCGCCCATCGAGGCAATCGTGAATATCAAGGGCACGGAGGGCTTGCGGTTTCTCAAAGCCGTTATCGTGCTCGCCTATGACGGCAAGAAATACAAGGACCTCGGGGCGTTGCTGGCCGAACGCCACCCGGAAATCACCAACATGGTGATCGAACGGCTCTCCTCGCGCTCCCTGGAGGACCTGCAGCGTCCCAATGCCAAGGAAGAAATACGCGCGGAGATAAAGCGCCAGGTGAACAAGATGCTTCCGAAATCGAAGAAGTCGATGATGTTCTTCAGTAAAGATATCGGGCACATCGCCGACGTGTACATCAAGGAGTTCATCATCCAGTAGAACCCTGTTTCGACAAGGATAGTGCCGTGAGTGACATTCTGTCCCAGGAAGAGGTTGATGCGCTGTTGTCCGCCGTGTCGGCGGGAGGCGTGGATACCGATGTAGGCGCGGCCTTCGATGCCGGCGGCGGCGGTGGAGAGGCTGATGCGGGGGCCGATGCCGAAAAAGCGCTCTCCCTCTACGATTTTCGCCGTCCCGACCGCGTGTCCAAAGACCAGATGCGCACGCTGCAGAACCTGCACGAGGGATACGCGCGCCAGTTTTCGACCACGCTGACCAATTTCCTCCGCACGTTCGTCGAGATAGAGCTCGTGTCGGTCGACCAGCTGACCTACTCGGAATTTGTCATGTCGATCTCCAACCCGAGCTGCATATTCGTGTTCAAGATGGAGCCGCTCGAGGGAAGCGCGATCATCGAGATTAATCCGTCACTCGTGTTCTTCATCATCGATCGCCTGTTCGGCGGCCAGGGCCGTCCCTCGGAGCAGAACCGCGAGCTGACGCTGATCGAGCAGAACGTCATCCACCGGATCGTCGAGCGCGGCCTCAACGACCTGAAAGAGGTCTGGGAGCACATCGGCGTATTCACGCCGCGCATTGACACATACGAAACAAACCCCCAGTTCGTGCAGATAGCGCCCCCCGGCGAGACCGTAATACTGATCTCGCTCGAGGTGCGCATGGAAAACGCCAGCGGGCTCATGAGCCTGTGCTTCCCCTACATGCTGCTGGAAAGCGTGATCAACAGCCTCTCCGGCGAGTCGTGGATGTCGTCACAGAGCACGAGCACGCCCGAGACGCGGTCCATGATGGAGCACGAGATTACCTCGCTGTCGCTGCCGGTCGCCGCCCTCATCGGGCAGACCCGGCTCTCCATCCGCGATCTGCTGCAGCTGCAGCAGGGCGACGTGCTGTGTCTTGACAAGAATAAAGACAGCGACCTGTTGCTTCAGGTCGGCAATAAAACAAAAATGGCCGGAAAATCAGGACTCGTGGGCCGCAAGAAGGCCGTCAAGGTGACCTCGATAATCGAGAAGGAGGTACCGGGTAGCGATGAGTGATATGCTGTCTCAAGATCAACTGGACGATCTCCTCGCCAGCGGTGACGAGGACGTAAGCGCCCAGTCGATTGAAGGTGAAGACGTTGAAGAGGGCGGAAACGTCAAGAACTATGATGCGCTTGCCAATGCGTTCTCCTTTTTCAACGAGAAGGCCGGGGGTGTTATCGCGAACGTGCTGAATCGCGAGGCATCGCTTGCGGCGGCGAGCTGCGCCGCAATCGACCCGGAAACGCTCAAGAACTCGGTCGCATCACCGGCGCTCGCGGTCACCATCCCGTTCGAGTCGGGCCTCGAAGGCTCGATGTACGTGCTGGTGCCCGCGAAAAACGTCGCGGTGCTGGCCGATCTCATGCTGATGGGCGACGGGACCGCGGAGTACAACGAGGACCACAAGGATGCGCTCGGCGAGCTGTTCAATCAGATTGTCGGGGCCTACACGACCGCGCTCGGTGAACAGATCGGCGGCGCGGTATCAGCCGGCGCGCTCAAGGTCGAGGAATTCGACTTTGACAGCCCCTCCTTTGCCCTTGAAAACGCCGACATGGCGCTTCTGACCCTGAGCATCGCCGAACACGAGGACGGGACCCTCGGCGTAGTGGTCCCGGATGCTCTCAGCGAAGCCCTCATGAATAATTTCAAGGAGGGTCAGGGCGGCGGCGGCGGCGGCGACTCTTCCGATGAAGGCGGCGTGGGGCTGAGCGGCGCGGAGCTCGACGATCTCTCGCAGGTCGCATCCGGTTTCAGCGACAGCCAGCCGGGCGGTGGATTTACCGAGGCGCAGCTCGGCGACAGCGGTCTTGCCGGAGGCTCCAAGGAAAACGTGGAAATGCTCCTGGATGTCGAGCTGGACGTGAGCATTGAGCTTGGACGGACCGACCTGTCTATCAAGCGCATTCTTGAGCTGTCGCCGGGATCGGTTATCGAGCTCGAGCGCATGGCGGGGGAGCCGGTCGATCTCATGGTCAACAACAAGGTCGTGGCAAAGGGCGAGGTCGTGGTGGTCGACGAAAATTTCGGGATTCGCATTGTCTCGCTCGTTTCACCTGAAGAACGCGTAAAGAGCCTTCGATGAGAACGACAACGCAAACCAAGCACGCGTGCGGCGTGCACTGGCTGGCGGCGGCCGTGCTGGCGTGCATCATGCTGGCGCCCGCGCGGGCGCAGGATGATGATGCCGGCGGGTTCGACATAAACAAGGTGCGCGAGGCCGTCGAACAGAACCGGATCGTGGCCGGGGATTCCGCCATGGCCGGAACGGAAACGACGGAAACCATCGAAGACAACATGGGGCTGGTCATCGCGCGCATTGTCGGATGGCTGGCCGTGGTGATTGTTCTCATCGTGGTGGTCTTCTGGGTGCTGCGCCGCATCGGCATGGTCGGCGCATCGCGCGTGGGCGGCGGGACCATGGACATGCTCGAGGCGCTGCCGCTGGGTCAGGGACGCAACATTATCATTGTTCGCGTCATGGATGCGGTCCTGGTGCTGGGTCAGACCTCGCAGCAGATAACACTTCTGGAAACGATAGAAGGGGAGAAGGCCCTGGAAATTATTGCATCGTCAAAGGGCGGGACCTCGATTGTCCAGTTCAAGGACATGTTCAATTCATTCATGGGCAAAATGAAGAAATCGTCGCAGGAATCATGAGCGTGCGGGACTATCCACTATCGGTATCGGCCGAGCGTGCCAAAGCCTTGAGCTGTTTCTCTCTTTCACGCGTATGGCGCGCGCTCGGGCTTGTCGCCGCTGCCGCCCTGTGTTCCCCCCTGTGGGCGCAGGTAATTCCGAAAGTCACCCTGTCGGTGGCCGACACCCGGGAGCCCTCCGATGTCGCCGTGGCCCTGCAGATACTGTTTCTCGTCACCATACTGGCCATCGCGCCCTCGATCCTGGTCATGCTTACGTCATTCGTGCGCATTATCATTGCGTTTTCGTTCTTGCGCCGGGCACTGGGCACGCAGACAATGCCGCCCGACCAGGTCATGGTGGGCATGGCGCTGTTTCTCACCCTGTTTATCATGATGCCGGTCTTTACCGAAATCAACGACACGGCAATCCAGCCGTACCTTGCCGAGGAAATCGGGTTTCGCGACGGGCTCGACAAGGCGGTACGGCCCGTGCGCAATTTCATGCTCCGCCAGGTGGACGAAAAGGACGTGGCCCTGTTTGTCAGGGTCTCCCGTATGGCGCCGCCGCGCAACGCCGACGACCTCCCGCTGGAGGTTATCGTGCCGGCATTCATAACCAGCGAGCTGAAGACGGCGTTTATCATCGGGTTCGTGCTGTACGTCCCGTTTCTGGTGATAGATATGGTGATAGCAAGCGTCCTGCTCTCCATGGGCATGATGATGCTGCCGCCGATCATGATATCGCTCCCGTTCAAGATAGTGCTGTTCGTGCTTATTGACGGATGGCACATTGTGGTGAGAGAACTGGTGACATCGTTTCGATAGGGGAGCAATGAACAGAAGAAGGCCGGTACCACACCTCAGCAGGCACATGTAGCGGTAGTATGGCGGATCCACAACTCGTTGTCGACATCGGCCGCCAGGCATTGCTCCTGGCCCTTACCATTGCAGGACCGCTGCTTCTGGGCGGCCTCATGGTCGGTCTTGCCGTGGGCATTTTTCAGGCGGTCACGCAGATTCACGAAATGACCCTGACCTTTATCCCGAAAATCCTGACCATCCTGGGCGTGCTGCTGCTGCTCATGCCGTGGATGATTGTCAAGCTGCTGGATTTCACGGTCACGCTGTTCGGGCGGATACCGGCCCTTATTCACTAGGACACTATGAGCGTCGCTACCATAGATATCGAGCATATCCAGATGTTCATCCTGGTGTTTGTCCGGGTGACCGCCATGCTGAGCCTGCTTCCCGTACTGGGCTCGCAGAACATTCCGGTGCAGCTCAAGGCGGGGTTCGCGTTCCTGCTGTCCGTCCTCGTTTTCCCTCTGGCAACGCTCGATTATGCGGGACAGACAACACTCGCGCTGCCCCTGTTTGTCGTGTCCATCATCAAGGAAACCTTTGTCGGTATCGTGATAGGGTTCGCGACAACATTCCTGTTTGCCGCGGTCCAGTTCGCCGGACTGCTTATCGACCGCCAGATGGGCTTTGCGCTGGTGCGCCTCGTGGATCCCACCACCCAGCAGGCGGTCACCTTCTCCGGTCAGTTTCAGCTGGTGCTCTTTACCATGGTCTTTCTGCTGATGAACGGCCATTACTTTCTCATTCTTGCCATACAGAAAAGCTTCGAGCTGATTCCGCTTCTCGGCGTGCAGGTCCCCGCCGGAAACCTGGCGGCGTTCTTTTCCGGCATGGTCGCCAACGTGTTCGTGCTGGCCATCCGGCTCGCGGCGCCCGTATTCGTGGTCCTCGTGCTTTCCACCCTGGGCCTCGCGGTCGTCGCGCGCACCGTGCCCCAGATAAACATCTTTTTCGTGGGCCTGCCGCTCAAGATCGGCCTGGGCATTATCACGACCTTTATTGCGCTGCCCGTTATCACCAACATATTCAAGGCAATGACCCATAACCTTATCGAGGATATCTGGCGGCTCCTGCACCTCATGGCCTGAGCCCGCCTTTCACATAAGGAAGTATCGTGCCTGAACGCGACGAAAGAACCGAAGCCCCAACCGCCAAGCGGCGCTCGGATGCGCGCAAGGAAGGTAATGTCGCCCGCAGCACCGAAATCAACTCGGTATTCGTGCTGCTGACCGGCCTTATCCTGGTCCGTATTTTCGCCCAGACAATCTTTGAGCAGCTCAAGCGGATTTTCAACTACTCCTACGCCACCATCGGGCACCCGTCACTCGAGCCCGCATCCGCGGTTGCCATGTTCAAGACGATCCTCATGATGGCCGGCGGGATCGTGCTTCCCATCGCTCTGGGCATCCTGGCGATCGGCGTCGCGGCAAACCTCATACAAACCGGGTGGATCCTGACACTCAAGCCGCTCCAGCCGAAACTGGAAAAGATCGACCCGATCAAGGGCTTCGGCCGGTTCTTCTCCATGCGGTCCATGGTGGAGGCCGTCAAGAGCATCTTCAAGGTGGCCATCGTGGGGCTGGTGGCCTACGTCACGGTGGCCGGGGCGTTCAAAGATGTGATCACGCTGGGCAACACGTCGGTCGGCGCGATCCTCGTTTTTATCCTGACCACCGCTTTCACAATCGTCTTTCGCGTGGCAATCGTCCTCCTGGTCCTGGCAATCCTCGACTTCATGTACCAGAAATGGGAATACGAGCGCAATTTAAAGATGACCAAGCAGGAAATCAAAGACGAGCGCAAGCAGCTCGAGGGTGATCCGCAAGTCAAGCGCCGCATCCGGAGCCTGCAGCTCGAGATGGCGCGGCGCCGCATGATGCGCGAAGTCCCGCGCGCGACGGTCGTCGTTACCAACCCGACGTATATCGCGATTGCCATACGCTACGAGTCAGAGACCATGGATACGCCGGTGGTGGTTGCCAAGGGGAAACGGCTGGTTGCCGAGCGCATACGCGAAATCGCCAAAGAGGCCGGCATCCCGATTGTCGAAGATAAACCGCTCGCCCGCGCCATGTACGACCGGGTCGGGATCGGCGACCGGATACCCGTGGAGTTTTTCACCGCGGTTGCCGAAATCCTGGCATATGTCTACCGGCTCAAGAACCGGGTCGCGGCGTAAGCGCAGGAGAATAGTATGCGACGAAAGCTGTTTGCAAAAACCGCACCGGCCGCGGCGCTCGCCGCCGTTGCCGCGGGAATGCTGGTGTGCTCTCCCAACGTGCCCGAGAAAGTCGACGAGGGACTCATTACCATCGGGCTGAGCCTGAGCAGGCCGGGAGTGCGCGAGGCCGATTTCACCGGCACGCCGCTCGACGTGATCATCGTTTTGAGCGATACCGTACATTTCGACGATATCGACTGGCACGTGGGCAAGGGGATCTACCTGCGCCCGGCACGCCAGGAAAGCGACAGCTTCGTGACAAGCATCTACTGGTCGAAAAACGGCATCCCCGCGACGGTCGATTCAGCTACCGGCTATCCCTACGATTCCATCTATGTAAGCGTGGATGCCGTGCCCAGCAACAAGGTCAGGGTCAATGTCCGCAACCGCGCCCCGTCGGTGGAATACGTGAATGTCGAGGACACGACCTATTACGTGGGCGAGAACATCTACAATGACAACGTCATCGTGCACGAAGTCGATACCGCGCTCGAAGTGTATATCGAAATCGATGCGATCGACCTTGACAGTGACCCCCTCGCCACTACCTGGCGCGCGGCGGTAGACACCACGGCCCTCAAAGCGTATGTCGGCAGCGAGGTCAAGCGCGTCTACCAGACGCCCTTCACGAACTTCCGCGATACGATCATGGTTGATGTCATCGACGGGAACGGCGGGGCGGTCAACCTCAAGCTCGTGCTCGTGCGCATTTCGGGTATCAGCCCGGTCGTGTTCGACAGCGTGCGTGTCGGCGCGACAACGTTCGCCGTGGACGGGGCATCGGTGAACTACGAGACGGTCACGATCGATTCGCTGCCCATCGTGGTCTATACGCTCGCCCAGCAGCCGGTCCTGCTGTGGAGCGCATCCAACGGCACGGTCGACTCCACCGGCCCGTTCGAAGCCATGTACGCGTGCACGCTCGACTCGCGGCTCGACACCCTGCAGACCGATACCACCGAGGTACTCGACTCGATTCACATCGATATGACAAACGCGAGCCTCGATACCAGCCGGCTGAGCATTGTTGTTGTCAAAAAACCCGCCAACAACCGGCCGGTCATCGACAGCATGACGGTTGACAGCGTGAAGTACGACTCGCTGGCGCGCGCGCGCGGCGGGGCGCTCATCACGCTCACGGCCTACGGGCGCGATCCCGATGCCCAGGCGCTTTCGTACGCCTGGCAGACCAAGGTGACCGACCGCCTGCAGGCCCAAAGCGGCAACGAGGCCCAGTACAAGTGCCTGACCGATCCCTACGAGGATACCATCATCGTCACGGTGTCCGATCCGCTCGATTTCAGCGCGCGCGACACGATCCTGCTTTCGGTCAATCTGCCGCCGGTCATCGACAGCATCCGTATCAACGACAGCCTGCTGGTGAGCCCGGCGGCGACTATCGCCGTGGATGCGACCCGCAACGATACGGTGACCGTCGTGACGTTCGCCCGCGATCCCGAAGAGCAGGGCGTGAGCGTGTCCTGGGCGGCATCGTACATACCGAACAAGCTTTCTACTGTCAACGACAGCACCGTCCGGTATTTTACGATCGATGATACCTACCGCGACACGCTGACCGCCGTGGTGCGCGATGCCGAAGGATTCACCGCCGGCCAGACAATCTACCTCGACATCGCGAACAGCCGTCCCAGCATCGACAGCGTGCTCACACCCGGCGATACCCTGCGGTTCGTGTCGCCCTCCTGGTCCCTCGATGCCACCGTCCTGGAGCAGATCACCATGACCCTGTTCGCCCGCGATGTGGACGACAACCTGCGCGGCCGGGCGTGGGCGCTCAGCGAAGGCGCGCTGGGGGCGCTTGCCGAAATCGACCCGCCGCTGCATACCCAGGCCCAGTACACGGCCATCGATTCGCTCTACACCGACACGATTATTATCAGTGTCGACGATACCAAGGATGCGGTGGCGCGCCGCAGGATTGTTGTCAATGTCAACAACCGTCCTCCGGCGATCGACACGGTCAAGGTCGGCTCGTTCGGGTATTTCGTGCGCACGCTCAACGAGGTCACCCACACCACCACGGCGCCGGATACGCTGATGCTCACCGGCGTGGCCGAGGACCCCGACGGCGACACGCCCGCGTATACCTGGCAGATAGGAACCGTCGTGTCGTCCGGCGCAAGCTATGAATACGAAGGCCTTGACCAGGCCTACAGCGATACCCTGATACTCCGGGTCCACGATGCCAAACTGACCGCTGATTCCGTGTCGCTCATTCTGAAATTCACGAAGTAGATTAGCACTGTCATGAATATCGCCAATACGATCAATACCGCCTTTGACAGCCCGGTGATATCGCGCATCGCCAGGCATCGCGACCTGATCGTTGTGGTCGGCGTGGTGGCGGTCCTGATTGTCATGGTCCTGCCCATTCCCACGGTCGTCGTCGACATGCTCCTGACGCTCAACCTTGCCGTGGCGCTGATGATCCTGCTCGTGTCCATGTACAACAAGGAGGCCCTCGAATTCTCGGTGTTCCCGTCGCTGCTGCTCGCCGTGACCCTGTTCCGGCTCTCGCTCAACGTGGCGACCACGCGCCTTATCCTCACCCAGGCCGATGCCGGACGGGTCATTGACGTATTCGGGAATTTCGTGACGCGCGGCAATCCTATCGTCGGCCTCGTGATATTCATCATCATCGTGATAATCCAGTTCGTGGTGATCACCAAGGGCGCGGGACGCATCGCCGAGGTCGCGGCGCGGTTCACCCTCGATGCCATGCCCGGCAAGCAGATGTCAATCGATGCCGACCTCAATTCAGGACTCATCACCGAGGACCAGGCGCGGCAGCGCCGGGAGGACATTTCCCGCGAAGCCGACTTTTACGGGGCCATGGACGGTGCATCCAAGTTCGTGCGCGGGGATGCGGTCGCGGGTATCATTATCACCGTGGTCAATATCGTCGGCGGGTTCATTATCGGCATGCTCATGCGGGGGATGTCGCTGTCCGATGCCGCGTATACGTACACGCTCCTGACCATCGGCGACAGGCTGGTCAGCCAGATACCGGCGCTCATGATCTCGACCGGCGCGGGCGTTCTCGTGAGCCGGGCCGCATCGGAGACAAACCTGGGGGAGGAGATCACCTCCCAGCTGTTCAGCAATCCGCGCGTGATAGGGACCGCGGGCGCGGTCATGCTGTTCTTTGCCGCGGTCCCCGGTTTCCCCAAGCCGCCGTTCATTTTTTTAGGGCTGGTCGGCGTGGCTTCGGCCTATATGGCTTACCAGCGAGGAAAACGGGAGCGAAAGGAGAAGGCCGCCCCGCCGCCGTCGGCCGCGCATGAAGAGGAACGCGTGGAAGACTATCTCCATGTCGATCCCATGGAGCTGGAAATCGGCTACGGGCTTATCCCGCTGGTCGATGTCAAGCAGGGCGGCGATCTGCTCGACCGTATTTCGCTTATCCGGCGCCAGCTCGCATCAGACCTGGGCGTGATCATTCCGCCTATTCGCATTCGAGACAATATTCAGCTCAAGCCCAACCAGTACCGTGTCAAGATGCGCACGATTCTTGTCGGTGAGGGGGAGCTCATGAGCGGCGCATATCTCGCCATGAATCCGGGAACGGCCACGAAAAAGGTGCGGGGGATCAAAACGACCGAACCCGCCTTCGGCCTGCCGGCATTGTGGATTACGGAGAGCCAGAAAGAGACCGCGGAAATGGCCGGCTATACCGTGGTCGAGCTCCCCGCCGTGCTCGCGACGCATCTCACCGAGCTGATCAAACGGCACGCCGCGCAACTGATCACGCGCCAGGACGTACAGCACCTTCTGGATAATGTCAAGGAAACCAACCAGGCGGTGGTCGAAGAGCTCGTGCCCAATCTGCTGTCGGTCGGTGAAGTGCACAAGGTGCTCCAGGGCCTGCTCCGGGAAAAAGTGTCCATTCGCGACCTGCCGCGCATCCTCGAGACACTCGCCGATGTCGCGCCCAAGAACAAGAGCACCGAAGTGCTCATCGAGTACGTGCGCAACGCGCTCGCCTCACAGATCTGCGAGCAGCACAAGAACGAAGAGGGGGTCATTCCGGTGATCACCATGGACCCCAATCTCGAGGCCAGGCTGGAGGGCAGCCTCGAAGAAAGCGATGCCGGGTTCAGGCTGACCCTGTCGCCGCAGGATGCCGGCCGGATTATCGAGGCAATCGGCGCCCAGGTGAAAAGCACCAGGGACCGCGGCCAGACACCGCTCGTCATATGCTCGCCCACTATCCGGAGCCAGGTGAAGCGGCTGAGCGAAACCAACTATCCCGATCTTATCGTGCTGTCATATAACGAAATCGTGCCCGGCGTGGAAATCCGGTCTACCGGCATGATTTCCCTGGAAGCGCCCCAGGCGGGAACGCAGCAGGGTCAACCGCCAACAACGACATAGCCAATGCGAATCAAAAAATTCATAGCCGATTCGATGAAAGAGGCCCTGCTCGATATCAAGAAAGAGCTGGGTGAGGATGCGATCATCCTGAAGACCCGCACCATGCCGAAGAAGCTTTTCGGGCTGGCGAGCAAGGCACAGGTCGAGGTGACGGCCGCTATTGACGAAACGGCCAAGCGCGCGGCACCCGCGCTCGCGCCGCTTAGGGTCTCAGATCCGGGCGTGTACTCGCGGCCGAAACCCTCACCCGCCATGCCCTCGTACACCGCGCCGCGGAGAGAAGCCGAGCCGGCGACCGATCGGTTCCGCCTGCTCGAGCTGCGGGAAGATATCCGTGAAGTCAAGGACCTCGTGAAATCCATTCTCGAAACAGGGGAGAGCGCCGCGGCCGGCGGGTTCGCCGGGTCGTGGGCGGTGATGTACAAGCGGCTTGTCGATGCCGAAATCAAGCCGGAGACCGCCGAAACCCTGGTCACATCAATCAAGAACAGCAAGGAAATTCCTGATGCCGAAGTCGAGAAGAAGTTCGTCACGGTGCTGGGCAAGCATTTTCCCACTTCGGGGCCGCTCAAACGAAAGGAAACCGGGCCGCTCGTAGTCGCTTTCGTGGGCCCGACAGGCTCCGGCAAGACAACAACACTCGCCAAGCTCGCGACCCACTGCTGCGTGGACAAGAAACTGGCGGTGTCCATTATCACCGCGGACACGTACCGTATCGCCGCAATCGAGCAGATCCGCACGTTCGCCGATATCATCAACATTGGCCTGCAGGTGGTGTTTTCCCCTGATGAAGTTCCCGCGGCGCTCGCGGCGTGCGAGAACGACGATATCGTGTTCGTGGACACCGCGGGCCGGAGCCAGAAGCATGCCGCGCACATGAAAGAGCTCGAAGACTTCTGTGCGGCCCTGCGGCCCGACGAGACGCACCTGGTGCTGAGCGCGACCACCAAGGATTCGGACCTCGCGGACACCATGCGGCGCTACGATCGGTGCGGAATCAGCCGCCTGCTGTTCACCAAGCTCGACGAGACCTCGCGGCTGGGCAACGTGTTTAACGCCGTATACCGCAGCGGCATTCCCGTATCGTACTTCACCGCGGGCCAGGGAGTGCCGGATGACATCGAGCTGGCGCGCCCGGGCCGGTTCGTGCAGCGCCTGTGGGAGGGAAGCCTGGTATGATGGATCAGGCCGCGCAATTGAGAAAGCTTTCCGCCCGGCGGAATCCGGGGGCGGCCGGCGGGCATCCCCGGCGGGACAAGACGCGACCCGCGCGGCGGGTGGGGTCGTGCAGGAGCATCGCGGTCACCAGCGGCAAGGGGGGCGTGGGCAAATCAAGCATTTCGCTGTTTCTTGCGCAGTCGCTCGCGCGCCTTACAAAGCGCGTGCTCGTGTTCGATGCCGATCTGGGACTCGCAAACATTCACATCCTGATGGGGGTGAGCCCGCGATACAACCTGGCGCATGTTGTCAGGGGAGAATGCGCCCTCGACGATATCGTGCTCGACGGGCCGGGGGGCGTGCGCGTGGCCCCGGGAGCATCGGGCATTGAAGCGATGGCGAACCTCGACTCGCTCGGGATAGAATCCCTGGTGAGAGAGCTGGTGACGCTCGAGGAGGGAAACGATTTCTTGATCGTGGATATCGGCGCAGGCATCGGGCAGAACGCCCTCAGGCTCAGCGCGGCGGCCGACAGCGCGCTTCTCGTGCTGACCCCGGAGCCCACGTCCCTCGCCGATGCATATGCCACCGCAAAACTCCTGTTCGCAAAGGGAATGCGGCGCATCGCGGTACTGGTCAATATGGCATCTTCCGATGCGGAAGGAAGGGAGATATTCGACAAATTCCAGACGCTGGTCGGGAACTTCCTCAACCGGAAGCTTGCTCTCGCGGGCATACTGCCCTTTGATAAGGACATTCCCCGTCTGGTGCGGAGCCAGCGCCGCTATCTGGCGCACAAGCCGAAATCGACAATCGCGGTCCGGATGAATGCCTATGCCCGCGCCCTGTGCGGGCTTCCCCCGGCCGCGCCGGGAAATTTCTTTACAAGGCTTTTTGGCCCCAAAGCCGAGGAGTAGTCTGAGTCATGGCATACTGGATTAAACGGTTCGCGTGGATTGTGGGCACCATCAGCTTTTTCGCCGTGTTCTTCACCACCCTTGACCGCGGCGACCCGCTGGCACTCGATTCGATACTGCAGGCGCTCCTCAAGGGGACCCTCGCGGCATCGCTGTTCTGGTTTGTCGGATTTGTTGCCGGGGATATTCTGTTCAAGGGCGTTATTCAGGACGTTGCGTCGCAGGAAGATAACCTTGTTGATGGAGGACTGCTGCAGCGGGTGGAGGACATGAAGAAAGAGACGGGCCCGAAACCGTCCGGCGCCGAAGAGCCGGCGCAGGCCGTGAAACCCGGGACGGCAAAGCCGTGATGCGGCGGGTTGCGGCTCCGGGTTGGCGTCGTAGCTGCGGAGCAGTTAATTTTACGTTGTCACGCGTTGTCGCATAGCTGGAGGGAACCGGGATACCGATGTCAAGCTTGGATGCACTCTGGAAGGAATACAAGGAGACCGGGTCAAAGGTCGCCAAAGACAAGCTTCTTGTCGAATACGCGCACCTGGTCAAGTATATCGTCTACCGGCTGGCGGTCAACCTCCCGCAGACCGTCGACCGCGACGATCTTATCTCCGCCGGCATTCTCGGGCTGATCAAGAGCGTCGAGACGTTCGAGCCGGAACGCGGGTTCAAGTTCGAGACCTACGCCGGTCATAAAATCCGCGGGGCCGTGCTCGATGAACTCCGGGCGCTCGACTGGGTCCCGCGCTCGATCCGCCAGAAGTCGCGAGAGCTGCAGCGCACCTTTGCCAAACTCGAGAACGAACTCGGCCGTATGCCGTATGACGACGAGGTATGCGAGGAACTCGGGATATCCACGAAAGAATACGGCGACCTTCTTTCCGACGTGGCGCCGACCACGCTGATTTCCCTTGAAGAAAGCATGCCCGACCGCAGCACGGATTCCAAGGAAATCCGGGTTATCGATACCATCGAAGATCCGGGAAGTCAGAACCCGCTGCGGGAGCTCGGGTTCAACGAAGTCAAGGCCATTCTCAAGGACACCATCGCCAACCTTCCGGAAAAAGAAAAGCTGGTGGTCGCTCTGTACCACTACGAAGAGCTGACCCTGAAGGAAATCGGGGTGGTGCTCAATATTTCAGAGTCACGGGTCAGCCAGATTCACTCCAAGGCGATCCTGAAACTGCGCGGGCGGCTTCTGCAGCGCATCAACGCCTGACACAGGCCGCGGCGCAGGGGACGGCCAGGGGCAACAGACGATGGACAGCATGGACCTCCAGGCATCGATCCACAACCTGCTCCAGATGGACCGCCATCAGGAAGAAGTCCACCGCACGCCGGTTGCGCACCAGGCGCAGAACGCCGAAATCGCCCGCGAAGAAGAGGGCCGGCGCACGGAAATGCCCAACGAGCCCGAGCAGTCCGAGGGCAAGAATGTCGACTCCGAGTCCCGGAAACGCTACCATCGGGAGGCCGGGCGACGGAAACGGGAACAGAAGAAACGCCGTCAGTCCCGCGGACGCGCCGCGGGCGCCGGCCGTTTCGTTGATGTGACAGTGTGAGCGTGTACCGCGCCGAATCCATGCAGACCTCGCAGCCAGACTCCCGCCGCATCCGCCGCATCACCGAGAGCATTATCGGCCTGCCGACATTGCCGACCGTGGTATCGAAAATGATCGAGCTGGTCGACAACCCCAAGACCTCGGCCGCATCGCTCGCGCGGCTGATATCCACCGATCAGTCGCTCACCGCCAAGGTCCTCAAGCTCGCCAATTCCGCCTACTACGGGTTTTCGCGTGAAATATCAACTGTCAACATGGCCATTGTCGTCATGGGGTTCAACGCGGTGCGCGACATGGGCCTCTCCCTCTCGGTGTTCGATGTGTTCAAGGAGGCGACGGGTACGCGCAGTTTCGACCCGACGCGGTTCTGGGAACACTCGATCGCGTGCGGCGTGGCGGCAAAGGTCATTGCGCGAAAGCACCATCACCGGTTTGCCGGCGAAGCGTTCGTCGCGGGACTGCTGCACGACATCGGGAAAGTGGTGCTCAACCAGTATGCCCACAAGGACTTTACCGACATCATGAACAGGACCGCGCAGGGGCAGCCTCTTGACGAAGTGGAGTTGCAGGTCGTGGGCACCAGCCACGGCGAAATCGGGGGCTGGCTCGCCGACAAATGGCGCCTGCCGGTCGTCATCTCAGACAGCATCCGCTATCACCACGAGCCGTGGAAATCAACCCGCAACCCCGTGCTCGTGGCAATCGTCTCGCTGGCGAACTACCTGTGCCACACGAGCAATATCGGGCAGTCCGGAAGGCCGACCCCGCGGGTGCCCGGGGAAGAAACATGGAAAATATTCCGGGACAACGACACGGGCATCGAGGAAACCGACCTGGAGAACCTCGAAACCGAGTTCCTGCTGGAGCTTGACAGTAACGATACGTTCCTGTCGTTTATGCGGGCTGATGAGGAGGACGAGGGAGCATGAGCGCTTTGGCTTTTATTACGAAGATGGCAGGGGCCGCGTCCGCGCCCCCCAAACCCCATGGGAAAACAATAATGGGTATTCCCCCCGGCTGGATGCGCCTGTTCCGCAACCCCCCCCACGGGGGGCAGAGGCCGCCGGGAAGCTTCTGCGAAAGAAACCAAAGCCGCTGGGTATTGCTGCTTGTGCTCGTCGCTGTTGGAACATGTACGGGGCGGGAAGAACAACAGCCGGCTCGCGAAGCGGATTCTCTTTCCCGGGCGGTGGCGATGCGGGTGGCGCCGTGCTATGCCCGGCCCGCCCCCGGCGGGCTGCCGTCGAGCTACGTGAACAAGGGAGATACGTGCGTGGTCGAGAATACGGTCGTCGATTCGCTGGGAGCCCCGTGGTTCGCTCTTGCAAAGGAGGGCGGGACCGTGTTCAGCCCGGCCGACCACTGGCGCTTTGCGGGTGACGGGTCCGCCGGAGTGTCCGCTGCGCGCAGGCAGGAACAGGCCGATCGCAAGCGGCGCCTGGCCATACTCCGCGCGCACCGGGACTGGCCCCGGCGTATCGCCCGCGCGATACGTGACGGCAAGATCTGCATTGATATGACCGCGGAGCAGCTCGCGGCATCATGGGGAGAACCCGAACAGAAAAGCGCCTGCTTCACGGTCGGCCTGGGAGAGCATGAAGCATGGTTTTATCTTGACGACCGGGACGGGGCCCTCATGGTCCTGCTTCGCGATGCGCGCGTGATCGGGTGGTCGCTCGAAAAGCGGTCCGGCCCGGCGGGCGCCCCCTGAGGCGACCCGGGCCGGCGGGGGACCGATCACCGCCCCGTTTCATCAACCTTCTGCGCCCATTCCATCAGCACTTGCATAATCGGCACCGTGCAGTTGTTTTCCACGGTCCTCCGCCCCGAGTCGAACCGGAAATGGCCGGCGCGCATGCCCAGAAGCTCCTCGACCGCGGGCTTTGCCACATTGCTTTGCGTTGTCGCATAGGTGATGATTCCGTTCTCGACGAATACCATGCCGCGCGGGCCCGATGCATCATCAACAAAAAGACACCCGGTCTTGCTGCCGGCCTCGATCAGCTGGAATATGGGGACCAGCCCCTCCTGGTGGATGTCCCCCTCCAGGGCGAACGCCTCCACACTCTTGCGAATATAGCGCGCCTTGCGCCCGCTGACCGCCTGCGGGGTGACTATCCCGAAGAGCTCCCGGTCGGTGAACACCGAACCCAGGTACCGGGCATTGCCGAGCTTGATCAGGCCGTGGGCCGCATCCGGGTCAGGCACGTTGTAGAATATCGTAAGAATGCTCGAAGTCGCGGCGCGGGACAGGAGCAGGGACTCGACGGCGCGCGCCGCGTTCCTGCTGAACTTCCAGTCGACCAAGATAACGTCGGGCTGCCGTCGCTCCAGCCACTCGACCGCTATTTCGAGACGCTCCGCCCGATGCGCGGCAAAACCGATTTCAGCGAAGCATTCATCGAGGGTGGCGGGCGCGCGGGTCTTGAGACTCTTGATATACTTTGTCTTGCGCGCGATAATCAGCGCGTGTCGTTTTGCCCTGCGCGCGCGCCGGAACGCGAACTTGTACCCCAGCAGAATGATCAGCGTCGCGATGATCAGGAACGCCCCGACTATCAGCAGACCGGCATAGTCCCACAGCCCGCGCGACGAGGGTATGTCGGCCCTGTCCACGACCAGTGCGTAGCGGTCTTCCACCCACCCCGACGAGTCCCCGTAGGTCACGTGCAGCCATGAATCGTCCCGATCGAGAAGCACGTGATACTCGCCGTCAACCGCGGTCCCGACAACCGCCGACGAGGAATCCGGGGCCTCGTATACGTACAAAAGCGGGACCACGACTCGCACCAGCTTGTCTTCTTCGACCAGCGAGTTGAGCCGGCGGCGAACGGCCCGGATGCTTTTCTTGAGGTCGCTGACCTCGGTGG
>WJMI01000096.1 GCA_014728015.1 Chitinivibrionales bacterium
CCTGGGTCGGGGCCACTTACAATATACGCATTCCAACCGAGTATTTCTCTATCGCGGACGTCGAGCGGGCCTTTCTGTCTGCCGGCATCTCGGCCGCACCCTATGTCCGTATCAAGAACGAATCCTGGGAGCGGTCGGACGTCTCCGGCAGGAACACGCACACAACGAAATTCCATCGCGGCTACGCCGTATCATGGCAGGCCGGCATATCCACGTTTCGTTCGCTGTCGGAGCGCGCGGCAGTTGAAATCGGCGCCCTGTACGTCGGACGCTGGACCGGCCGCTTCATGAAGAACGACCACCACGTAAAGTGGTCGGCCATCAACAAAGAGAGCAGTGATGCTGCCGATGTGCTCAGCTTCATTTCCAACCGATTCAAGATCTACTTCACCATCCTCGTGGGTCGAAAGCCGCCCGGCCCGACGACGCAGGATTCGTCTCCGGCGAGTGACGGTGTTTCCCGGCAGAACACCGAGACCGATGCCGGGCCCTCACCCGCCGATACATCGCATCAGGAGTAGCAGTCATCCGCCGCGCGGATACCGAGGTACGCATGGGCGCAACAAATATCGCGGCAGTCTACCGGGTAGTAAAACGGGAATTCAAACGCCATACCATGCCGGTGGTGGACCTCATCGAAATCGAGACGCGGGACCCCTTCAAGGTGCTCGTGGGGACGATACTCAGCGCGCGCACCAAAGATGCCACCACCGCCGCGGCTTCGGCGCGCCTGTTTAGGAAAGTGAAACGCCCCGCGGATCTCGCGAAGCTGCCCGCGAAACAGATAGAAGAGCTGATATTCCCGGTCGGGTTCTATCAGAACAAAGCGCGGCTGCTCACGCAGCTGCCCGGCGTGCTCGACAGCCGGTTCAACGGCCGCATACCCGAAACAGTCGAAGAACTCGTCGAGCTGCCGGGCGTGGGTCGAAAGACAGCGAACCTCGTGGTGGCCGTGGCATTCAACAAGCCGGCGATATGCGTGGACGTGCACGTGCACAGAATAATGAACCGTCTTGGCTACGTCAGGACCACGACGCCGTTTGATACCGAAATGAAGCTGCGACAGATACTCCCGCGCCGCTACTGGATAATGATCAATTCATATCTGGTTTCCTTTGGCCAGCATACGTGCCTTCCGCGGAACCCGCGCTGCGACATATGCCCGATTCACCGGTATTGCCGGCGAGTAGGTGTGGAAACGAAGTACGGGACCAAGAAAGGCTGAGACGCTCCCCGCGCGTCCTTCACCGCGGGGGAAAACCGTCGCCGTCCGCCCCTCTCCGAAAACGCCCCGTCCTTTCAGGCCCGCATCATGGCATTCTTTCGCGTATTGAATACGCGAAAGCGCCGGGCGTTGCATTCACGCGCAGACGAACATAGTTTTCAATCAGTATGAAGACTGCCTCGTACTTTACTCGACTTGACGACCACAAGGTTCGCTGCGAATTGTGTCCGCATCATTGCGTGATACGCGAGGGCAAGCGCGGGTTCTGTCTTACTCGCCAGAACAAGGATGGCATCCTGGTTTCGGCCAACTACTGCCGTCCGGTCTCCACCGCGGTCGATCCCATCGAAAAGAAGCCCTTATATCACTTTCGTCCCGGCCGGACCATCTTCTCCACAGGCCCAAACGGCTGCACTTTCAAGTGCAGTTTCTGCCAGAACTGCGAGATATCGCAGGAAATACTGCCGACGCGGGAAGTCTCTGCCGCAAAGCTGGCGCGCTCGATCATTGACAGCCGCACGATCGGCGCGGCCTATACCTATTCGGAGCCGTATATCTGGTACGAAACCATCATGGATGTCGGCTCCCGCGTGAAAGAGGCGGGACTGTGCAATGTGATGGTGACCAATGGCTACATGGAGCCCGCGCCCCTGGATGACCTGCTCCGGATCGTCGATGCGATGAACATCGATATTAAATCGATGAATCCCGATTTTTACAGGCGCCTGTGTAAGGGAGAGCTCCAGCCGGTGCTGCGCACGTGCGAGACAGTCAAGAAACATGCGCATCTGGAAATCACGAACCTGCTGATAACGGGCGAAAACGACAGTGAAAACGAGATCCGGAAACTCGTTTCATTCATCGCGACGAACCTGGGCTCAGACACACCGCTGCACATTTCGCGTTATTTTCCGCGGTACAAGCTCGCGCATCCCGCGACCGCCGAACGTTCGCTTCTCAGCGCCTGGGAGCTGGCGCGCGAGAAGCTCGATTTTGTCTACCTCGGCAACACGCACGCGCGTGACAAGGCCGACACGTTCTGTCCCTCCTGCGGTGCACTGCTGGTTACACGGAGCGGATACCGGACGGCCGTGACCAGGGAGCTGGCGCGCCAGCCTGATGGTTCCACAAGGTGCGGCACGTGCTCCCGCAAGATTGCCCTGGTGCCGGCATAGGGTATCAGTTTCCCATGGCTGCAAGCGCCCGGTGTTGCGGGCTATACCGCGCTCTCGTACACAGCCTGCATCTTCTCTCCTACTGCATCCCACGTGTAGTGTTCGAGAACATGGCGGCGGGCGTTTTCCCCCATGTGAGCGCGCCTTGCGCCGTCGTCAACAAGCTCGGCAATAACCTGGGAAAGATCGTCGATAAACTGACGCAGGCGCCGGGGCTCTACCGCGAATCCGAATTCCGGTTTGACAATCTCCGCGGGTCCGCCGGAAGCCATCGCGACAACGGGCTTGCCGCATGCCATGGCCTCGAGGTAGACCAGGCCGAATGGTTCCCAGAGCGAGGTCAGGCAGAACACGTCGCACTCCTGGTACATCTCGACAAGTTTCGTCCGCGGGACATGGCCGCAGAAATCGACGCGGTCGGCAATGCCCAGATTTCGGGCGAAATCGCGGCAGTAGCGCTCGAATCGTTCGTCAGCGGGATCGCCCTGTCCGCTCCCGGCGACTTTCAGGACGGCGGGGCGGGAACGGCTGGCCGACGCAAACGCCTGCAGGAGAAGATCCAGGCCTTTCCACGCCGATATCCGTCCCGCGTAGAGGATTACCGGGCTTTCATTGGGACCTCCTTCGCGCGGCGTGAATGTACTGGTATCGATCCCCAGGCAGGGGACACGCATGCATTTCGCATGGTGTTCCCCCGGAATGTTATTCAGACAGTTGTCCGCGCCAATCGCAATGCGAGCGGCGCGCGCGAACGCGGCGTTTGTCGATGCCTGGGCGATACCCCCGTGTACCAGAGCCTGGTTGAACCTGTCCGCCAGACCGCCAAGCCCCCTGCGCCGTATTGCATCTTCGCCCTGGGGAATCGGGCGCGAACCAAGGTCTTCGAGGAATTCCCCGGGCGGATACGCATCGCCGCCATTGAGGGGCCCCAGAACGAAAGGCACTGTGCGAATGTGCGCGAGTGGTCGCGTCATCCGGTACTGCTGGGGCGTCACTGTATGAATAATGTCAATGGCGCCATGATCAACGATCCGTTTTGCGTGAAAGTAGCACCGCAGGATATAGTCCGTCTGACGGCCGAGCTTGCCCAGGATGCTCGGCCGCAGAAGCTCGAGCCGAAGATGCCCGCTCTGGTCAAAGGCCAGGGGATTGCCGCCCTGAAGAAACAGGTCCCGATGGCTCAACAGCACGACGTTGTGACGGCGCAGCGCCTGCGAGGCAAAGCCGAACCCGGCTTCCGCATTGGACCCTACGTGCGGGTTGCAGGTCACGCTGTCAACGAGCAGGTTCATGACACTCTCTTCCTTGTCAACCTTGCAGGAGCCGTTTCACTGTTTTCCGGACCGCGCCCTGTCCGCCAAGCATTCCCGCGACGATGCCCTCGAGGCGATCGCCAATGCCCTGTCGGGCATACAGATCGGCACCCATCACGTCGGCATCGGCAACAAGGGGTCGAAATGCGTTCGCGCTGTCGGGAGATCCAAGAATCGCCGACCCGCCGCACGAAACCAGAAGGTCCTTCTTGGGATCGCTTTCCAGCTCGTACGCATTTCCCGCGTCATCAATACCGAGCGTGTAGCGCAGGAAACCCGCCACCGGCACCAGAATGATATCCAGATCCGGGAGCGGCATTCCCTGCTCGAGCGCGTCAAAATACGTATCCAGAAAACGCGGCTGCATCTTCGTTGAAGCATTCAATGCTATTCGCATGGGATCGTCCGGGATATTGGGATTGTTGAGCCGTTCGAACGTATCGCGCGCGAAATCGGCCGGGTTCGCCTGCTTCGGCGGATCAATGACGCGCAGCACGATGTCGACGATTTGCCTGATAAGCGTGTCGAGGTCGCGGTCCTGCATGGCATGGTAGATGCCGTATGCCCCGCGATACCCCAGGAGCACGCCCAGACCCGCAATGACCGAATGACTCATGTTGAGAATCCTCAGCTTCATGTCTTCATATCGCTTGACGTCAGCATAGTCGGGACACATGAATACGCCTTCCGCGCGCTCAAACGCCGGCCGTCCGGCCGGGAACATGTCCTCGACGGCCCAGTACCGGCATTTCTCCGTCACGACGATATTCGAGTGTATCCCGAGCTGCTGCATGATCTCCCGGGAGCGGCTGTCCGGCGGAACCGCTATGCGGTCTATCATCGTGTTGGGAAAACTGAAGCGCGAGGGGTCGGAGAGATACTCGACAAATCCCGCCGGTGCAAGCCCCTTTTCTTCCCAGGCGCGGGCCACGGTGCGGACAGTGGCACCGGTATACTCACCATTGCCCGAGAAATTGGTGCAGCTGACCAGCGCGAAATTCAGCCCGGCCGAAAACCGTTCGCAGGCAAATGCGGCCCATTTCGCCGGGTTCGATACGATCGTGCCCTTCTCCATATCTTCAACCAGAACGGGATCGACGGGCCTGGCGAACGTCCCTCCCGAATACGACACGCCGTACACCCCCTCCGGAGCATTGATCGTGGCAAACTGCACCCGGGGATCCCTCGCCAGGTCCAGCAACGCCCTCCAGGACCCGGCATCCCGGTCCGCATCGACAAAAAACACCTTCTTCATCGCACCCTGTATCTTGGGAGTGACCGAGTTGGGCTCGTTCTCGAAGATCAACTGCGTTACAAGGTAGTCGGACTCCGCAAGCTCGTCGCAGTACTCCTTGGCATGGGTTTCCACGCCGGCCATGAGCCCGGTTTGCGGCTCGTGGTTGAGAATGTCCTGGAGAATATCTCC
>WJMI01000097.1 GCA_014728015.1 Chitinivibrionales bacterium
ACCCATACCCGGCCGTTTCTGTTCAGAAGCGTGACCGATTCGCTTTACGCCGGTACGATCAAGGAGCCGGACCAGAACGGCACGGCATTCAGTTCGCTGGTAACCTTTTCAGGCATCTCCGACGTGCGAAAGGGCGATTCGCGCTCGGATCGATGGGTACAGACCGACGCGGTAATCAGCACGCCCAGCGAGGTGTTGTCGCTGGCGGTCACCAGGTACCACCGGGACATGATAGCCCTGGGCCGCGATGCGGTTGAGCGGTTCGGCCCGTCACAGCGCGATATCCGGTCGGTGACGCTGGGAATGTCTAAAGAGGGGTATCGTGAAGTGAAACGCCGTCTTGAAGCATTCTGGAACGATCTTCTGGTGTTTTCGGAGACACAGGGAAGTCAGGATACCGTGTATCAGGTCAACATGCAACTGTTTCCGCTCACGCGGGACAAGAAAAAGAGGAAGCGATGATGCGGCGGGAGCGCACCATAGTGCCTTCCGTGGCCGTACTGCTGTGCGTGAGTGCGCTCATTGCGCTCAGGTGCGGCACGAGCGGCGACCTGGCCGGCGGCTCCGGCGCCGGCAACCCGGGCGTGACCGCGAGTGTGAGCATTATGGCGGATACGGGATTAGGCGCCCCCCCTCTTTCGCGCGCTTCGATTGACGGCATTGACGGTGGCCGGACCGTTCCGCTCGTGGACGACGACGGGCTCGTCCTTACCGCATCCTCCGCACTGGTGACCGTCTATGCGATTCACTTCATTCTCGAAGACTCCGAAGACTGCGAAGCCCTGCTCGACTCGTTTGACGGCGATCTCGTGTGTGACAGCGAGAATATCGTGCTTCCCGGGCCCTTTGTGTTCGATGCGGTCACGGGTAACGCCGACTCCCTGTTCGATACCCTCCAGTTGCCGTCCGCGCGCTATCGCGGAATGAAGCTTGTTGTCGGGTGCGAGGGGGATGCCGACTCTTCCCGGTGCCGCCCGGTTGAAATCTTCGGGACGTTCGAGTACCGGGGCGAAACGCGAGTCTTCGATTTCCAGATCGATTTCAGCGACAGACCGTTATACCACTACACGGGCCCCCCGCAGCTTCTGGAGCCCGCCGACACGGCCCTGTTCAGTGTCACGCTCGACGTATCCTCGTGGCTGGACAGTGTGGATGTGGCCGCGGACCTTGACGCCGGCACTATTGCACTCGATTCCACCGGGACCCTGGTGATAGATTCGGGCGCATCGCCTGCGCAAGGACGAGACATCATCAATGCCGTGCGCAAGAACCTGCGTGATGCGTTTGCGGGCGCAGAATTCGATCTCGTGAAGTCTCCTTAGCAGGCTGCTGAAAAACACCATGGGGTTTTTCAACAGCCTGCCAGGCCCTTCCTCTCTCTTTCCGCCTTCGGCAGCCCGATGCGTGGATTCATAGCGCGAAAAATGTGCTCTTGCGGCTGGAAATACCCGGTCCGTTCTCCCGGCCTTGTATAGTTCCATAATCTCAATTATTTTCACACACTCCTGACATATTCCTTGCTGGCGTGCATGTCCGCCGTTTCGATTCCGGCAGATTGAGGTTCAAATGAAGTGGGTATTGGTAATTGCGTTCGCTTTGGCGGTTCTGCTCTCGGTCGTGGCAAGTGTCACGCAGTCCAATGAGATAACCGAGGGTGTGGTATGCACTCTTGTATGGGCCACTGATGACAATCCCGCGCGCAAGGAGCAGATGGAGCTTTTCAGGGAGTGGCATCTCAAGCGCTATCATGAGCCGATCGATATCCGCATCGATCCTTCCAACTACGACCGGAGCAAGGTGGTGGTCCAGTCGCTTTCGGGCGCCGGTCCTGATCTGTTCGACTATTTCTCCCACCAGAACCTCGAGCGCTATATTGCAAGCGGGATTATCCTTGATGTCACCGACATTGCCAATGAAAAAGGATTCAACAAGGAAACAGTATGGAAAGGCGTGTGGCCGTCGTTTGTTGGCAGCGACGGGCGCCAATATGCATTTCCCGACAATGTATGCAACTACCTTCTTATCTATCATAAGGACATGTTCGACGAGGCCGGGGTCCCGTATCCGAGCAATGATATGACCTGGAGTGAATTTCTCGAACTGGCCAAGAAGCTGTCGTTTGTTCGCCCGGACGGCACCCGGCAGTATGCGCTTCTTATGGTCGACCCGCTTATCATGATTATGCAAAATGGAGGCGAGCTGTTCACCCCGCACGGCACCGAATGCATCCTGAACTCGACGGCCGCGGCCGAGGCGCTTCAGTTCTACCGCGACATGCGATTCAAACATAAAATCATGCCGACACCGGCTGATCTGGCGAGCATGGCGACGGCCGGCGGATGGGGTTCCGGTAACCTCAACATGTTTGCCACCATGAATTTCGCCACGGTGAAGGCCGGGCGGTACTGGTTTATCGGGTTCGAGCGCGACACGCGCCAGATGATGGAGCAGGGCAAGGAGCCGCCGTACAATCTGGGTGTTGCCGAAGTGCCGTATTTCACGCGGCGATACGACCTGGGCGGCGCGCGCTGCACCGGAGTGAGCCGCACCAGCAAGAACGTCAAATACGCCGTGCGGTTTCTCGAGTTTCTTGCCAGCGAGCCGTTCAACAACCAGATAAACCGCACCTACGATGCGCTTGCACCGGTAAAGGAATACTGCCGCGGTGATTCGGGGTGGGACATCGCCGATGGTCCGGATCCCCTGCCCGGGCTCGAGGCCGCCGACGATCCTATCTGGGCCGAGGCCATGGCGCATACCCACGAATGGCAGTCGAGCCCGTTCATTCCACCGTATCGCGTGGGCATGCTGTGGAACGAGGCCAAGGAGTTGTTCGATGCCGATGTTGTCACGCCCCAGGAAGCGGTCGACATGTTCGCCAGACTGGTCAACGAGGAAATGTCCCGCAATATCGAAAAGGATCCTGAGTTGAAAGCCGAATACGATGCGGCGCTTGAGCTCGACAGGGAATGGCGTGCCCGGCAGGCACGGCCGGAATCGGAGGAACAATCATGAATGCACGCGAACGACGGACCACGTTGATTGCCCTGGGCATGCTCCTGCCCAATTTCCTCGGGTTTCTGGTGTTCGTGGCCGGCCCAGTCGTATTCAGCTTTATCATGGCTTTCACCAACTGGGACCTGACCCTGCACAACCGGTTCTCAACAGACCAGGTCATGTTCGTCGGGTTCGACAATTTCAAGGCGCTGTTCGGCGGCGCGCAGTGGCGCTATTTCTCGAAATATTTCTACAATACCGTGTACCTTATGATGGCGATCCCTGTTGGCATAGCTCTTTCTCTCGTGGCCGCCCTGCTGCTCAACTCGGAGATCAAGCCGCTCAGTCAGCGGACCGGCAAAAAGGAAAGACTTATCGTACCCCTTATCACGATCATCGGGGCCGGGGCAATGTATATGCTGGGCGCGCATCCAGGCGGCATATTCCTGTTTTTGCTCACCGGCGGTCTTGTTCTTCTCACGCTTGTGGTCAAACAGACCGCGTTTCGCACCATGTTTTACCTCCCGCATTTCACATCAGGTGTGGCAATCTATATCCTGTGGAAAGCAATGTACCGTCCGGAAACCGGGCCGATTAATAATATTCTTCAGCCTATTCTCAATTCTATCGCGTCCCTGGTCAGTTCGACACCGGCTGTCTTGTGGCAAAGCATCGGCTGGTTGTTTGTCCTGGCCATGGCCGGGTTCTTCCTGTGGTCGGTTGTGACTCTGGTCATCAAGTTCAAGGATGAAGATATCGGCGTAATCGGCCTGATCTTCAGCATCCTCGGCATAGCGATATTCTTTACGCTGATCGGCTCTCTCGGGTATGTAACCGGCAACCTTCCGAAATGGGTGGCGGAGCAGGGAGGGCTGTTCGCGCCCTCGTGGCTGGTATCCGTGCAGTGGGCCAAGCCGGCCCTTCTGATAATGGCGGTGTTCTTTGCCATGGGCTCAAACAACATGCTTCTCTACCTGGCCGCGCTCAATAACGTCCCCACCCATCTATATGATGCGGCCGCTATTGACGGCGCCAATGCCTGGCAGCGGTTCTGGAACGTGACCTGGCCCCAGCTCGCCCCCACCACGTTTTTCATCGTGATAATGGCAACCATCTACGGGCTCCAGGGAGGGTTCGAACAGGCCCGTGTCATGACCGAGGGCGGCCCCGCGGGTTCGACCACGACATTGAGCTACTATCTTTACCTTACGGGATTCGATGACTTCCGGCTGGGAATGGCTTCGGCTATTGCCTGGACCATGTTCGCGCTGATTTTCACGATGACCATGGTGAACTGGCGCTACGGCAATCGAATGGTGAACGACTGATCCGAAATTCGGGAGACGCATGATGGCGAATGCAAACGACGTGGCAGCCGCAAAAACCGGCGCGCATATCGAGGCGCGCTACAGTATCGGGCACCTCATTGTGTATATCACCCTGGTAGCCCTGGCCCTCTTCTTTCTCCTGCCGTTTATCTGGCAGGTGCTGACCAGCTTCAAAACCCTGCTCGATACCGAACGCACGATCTGGCCTTCGGTGTGGGTACCGAGAAACTACCTGAAGGTATTTGAGCAGATACGGTTCGGTCGCTATTTCTTCAATTCCATATTCGTGGCGCTGTGGGTCACGACGTTGCAGGTCACCACGAGTTCGTTTGCCGCGTTTGCCTTCTCCAGGCTCAAGTGGCCCGGACGAGACAAGGTGTTTTTGCTCTACCTCGCAACCATGATGATTCCGCCGGTCGTGCTCATGATTCCGAACTTCTGGATTATCATGCGCCTCGGCTTGTACAACTCATACGCGGGCTTGATTGTTCCGGCGGCATTCAGCGCATTCGGAACATTTCTTCTGCGGCAATTCATGATGACTATCCCCAGCAGTCTGGACGAGGCGGCCACTATCGACGGCGCGACCGAATGGCAGGTTTTTACCGACATAATACTTCCGCTGGCCCGCCCCGGGATTATTGTCCTCTCCATTTTCACGTTCATGGGGAACTACCGGAGCTTTTTCTGGCCGCTCATCCTCATCAAAGATGATGCGCTGCGCACGCTCCCCATCGGTCTGATGTATTTCGACAGCGTATACGGGCAGCAGATAAACCTGCTCATGGCCGGTTCGGTGATGAGCATTGTCCCTCTTGTTATCGTGTTCGTTATATTCCAGCGGCAGATAATCAGCGGCATTCAGATAGGTGCGGTAAAGGGCTAGAAAGGAACGGCGCATGGCAGAGATTGTTCTCACCAAGGTGAAAAAGGTTTATCCCGGCGATGTACTCGCGGTGCGGGACATCGATCTAAAGATCAACGACAAGGAATTTGTCGTGCTTGTCGGTCCGTCCGGTTGCGGAAAGAGCACTATCCTCAGGATGGTCGCCGGCCTGGAAGAGATTACCGCCGGCACGATCGAAATCGAAAACCGCGTGGTCAACAACATTGCCCCGAAAAACCGCGACATTGCCATGGTTTTCCAGGACTATGCACTGTACCCGCACATGACTGTCCGGAAGAATATCGCGTTCGGCCTGAAGCTGCGCAAGTACGCCCGCGAAGAAATAGAAAAGCGCGTGCAGGAGGCCGGCCGTATTCTGGGTATCAGCGAACTCCTCGACCGCAAGCCCCGGGCGCTTTCCGGCGGCCAGCGCCAGCGTGTTGCCGTGGGGCGCGCAATCGTGCGGCATCCCAAGGCGTTCCTGTTCGACGAACCCCTTTCCAACCTCGATGCCCGCCTGCGCACCGAAATGCGCGCCGAGCTCAAGCGCCTTCACGGACGACTCCAGACCACCACTATCTATGTGACGCACGACCAGGAAGAGGCCATGACGCTGGGCGACAGGATCGTGGTACTGAAAGACGGCATTATTCACCAGGTCGGCACCCCGCTGGAGATCTATTTCCAGCCGGTCGACCGTTTCGTGGGTGGTTTCGTGGGCACCCCGCCGATGAATTTCCTCAACGGCAAGCTCGTGGCCGAGAACGGCGGCGTGATGTTCGATGAGGGCACGGTGAAGCTCGTGCTCCCGCAAAACAAGCACACGGCCGTGGAAGATATGGTGGGCAAGGATGCGGTTCTCGGCGTACGGCCTGAAACCATGCATGTCGCGGACAGCGCACATTCCGAGAATATCATGCCGGTGCATGTTGATGTCTCCGAGCCGCTCGGCGAAAATACCGACCTGTATGTCAGTACCGCATCCAACAAATCGGTGGTAGCGCGGGTGGAATCGCACCCCGGGCTCGAAATGGGTAAAGACATCAAGCTGGCGGTCGACATGGAGGCCGCGCACGTGTTCGAGGTCGGCGCCGATGCGAAAAACCGGACTGTCGAACACAGCCGTTTCGCCAGCTAAGCTCCCCTTCATTCGATACCCTTTGAAACTCCCTGCTGCACTGGCCGGCAGGGGGTTTCTTCTTTGTTTTGACATCGTCAATCCCAATTAACGATATTGTATACCCTTCTGGCGGGTATACATAGTAATTCCATATTATATGTCGTCAGATTCTCACTGGAGGTCGCAATGACAGTACAGCGGGCTCTCTTGAGCGTTTCGGACAAGACCGGGATAGTCGAGCTGGGCCGGACACTGGCCGGGATGAATGTCGATATTATCTCGACCGGCGGAACGGCGAAGCTGCTCCTGCATGAGGGCCTTACCGTGCGCCCGATTGAGTCATACACGGGATTTCCCGAGATCATGGACGGCCGCGTCAAGACGCTCCATCCCAGGGTGCACGGGGGGCTTCTGGCGGTGCGTGACAATCCCGGCCACCTGCAGCAGATGACAGCCAACAACATTCTGCCTATCGATCTCGTAGTGGTGAACCTGTATCCGTTCAAGCAGACGGTCGCCAAGCCGGGCGTGAGCGAAGAGGATGCTATCGAGAATATCGATATCGGCGGGCCGACGATGATTCGAAGCTCGGCCAAGAACCATCGCTACGTAACCATTGTGGTCGATCCCGCCGACTACGAGCAGGTAACATCCGAGCTCAAGAAGAATGGAGAAATTCCCTTGGATATGAGAAAGCGATTTGCCGTGAAGGCGTTTGAGCATACAGCCGACTACGATACTGCAATAAGCGCGTATCTGGCCAAGGCGTTCGGCAAATAGGAACAGCCGGGGCCTGTCAAGATGAGCAACAGCAAATAGAGAGGATGCGATGGCAAAGAATCTGGTCATAGTTGAGTCGCCGGCCAAATGCAGGACGATTTCCCGGTATCTCGGGAAGGACTACTCGGTCAAGGCCACCATGGGCCACATAATCGACCTTCCCGAAAAAGAGCTGGGCGTGGACATTACCCACGATTTCAAGCCCAAGTACGCCGCATCCAAGGGCAAGCGCCGCATCATCAAGTCGCTGCGCGAGGATGCGGGCAAGGCCGAGGCGGTCTTTCTGGCGCCCGACCCCGACCGCGAGGGGGAGGCCATTGCCTGGCATGTGACCCAGACCATTGCCAAGAATAATACCAACGTCAAGCGGGTGCTGTTCAACGAGATCACCAAGCGGGCCGTAGTCAGCGCGTTCGACCATCCGCAGGACATCGACATGCACAAGGTCAACGCGCAGCAGGCGCGACGGATCCTCGACCGGATTGTCGGCTACCAGGTATCGCCGGTACTGTGGCGGACCGTGTTTCGCGGGTTGAGCGCCGGGCGCGTGCAGTCCGTGGCATTGCGGCTCATTTGCGAGCGTGAAGACGAAATCAATGCGTTCAAGCAGGAAGAGTACTGGTCGATAACCGCGGCCTGGAAACACGGAGAATCGACATACACGGCGAAACTTCACCATGTTGACGGTGAAAAGGCATCACTTCCCAACGAGGCCGCGGCCAAGGCCATTCTGGAACGGGTGCAGGGCAAGCAGCTTGCGGTTACCGATGTTGCCCGTACCGAGAAGACCCGAAAGCCGTATCCGCCGTTCATAACCAGCACGCTTCAGCAGGAGGCCGCCCGGAAGCTTGGTTTTTCCGCGGCAAAGACCATGCTGATTGCCCAGCAGCTCTACGAAGGTCTGGAGCTTGGCGATCTGGGCACGCAGGGGCTGATAACCTACATGCGGACCGATTCGACGCGTGTCGCTGATGAAGCCGTGGCAAATGCCCGGAAGGTCGTGACCGCGATGTTCGATGCACAGCACCTTCCCGATGCGCCCCGCACGTTCGGCAAAAAGAAAGGCGCTCAGGATGCGCACGAGGCGATCCGGCCGGCCCAGGTCGCGCTCGAGTTCGAGCCGGCCAACGTGAAAAAGCATCTCTCGCGGGATCAGTTCCGGTTGTACCAGCTCGTGTGGAAACGGTTCCTGGCATCGCAGATGGCCAATGCCTTGTTCGATTTCGTGAGGGTCGATTTGAGCGCCGAAGGATGCGTGTTTCGCTCCACCGGATCGGTACTCAAGTTCGACGGGTTTCTGGCCATGTACGACGAGACCACCGAAGAGGGCGGTGACGACGAAGGCAAGAACGACCGCCTGCCGGACATCCAGGCGGGGATCGCCGTCGATGTGAAAGAGCTTATCGATCGCCAGCATTTCACCCAGCCGCCGCCGCGCTACAGCGAGGCATCGCTGGTGCGCGAGCTGGAAGACAAGGGCATCGGGCGGCCGAGTACCTATGCGCAGATTATCGATACGCTCAAGCGAAGGAAGTATGTCGAGGTGTCCGGCAAGCGCTTCACGCCGACCGAGGTCGGGTTCATGGTGCGCAAGATCCTTATCAAGGAATTCCCGGAGGTCTTCGATGTCGGGTTTACGGCCGAGATGGAGGGATCTCTTGACAAGGTAGAGCGCGGGGATGCCGACTGGGTCGGCATCCTCAAGGAGTTCTACGGCCCGTTCAGCAAGCGTCTCGAGGCGGTCAAGGGCGACATCAAGAAACTGCGCGCCGAGAACCAGGAAGTCACCGACCGGACCTGCCCCGAGTGCAACAAGTTCCCGCTGGTGATAAAGTGGAGCAAGAACGGGAAGTTCCTCGCCTGCCAGGGGTTCCCCGCGTGCAAATACACCGAGCCGCTCCAAAAAATAAAGACGGTCGAAACCGATGAAATCTGCGATAAGTGCGGGGCCAAGATGGTGATCCTGAACATCAAGAACAACCGGTTCCTCGGATGCTCGCGGTACCCCGAGTGCAAGAATACGCGCTCCCTGTCGACCGGCGTGCCGTGCCCGGTGAATGGATGTCCCGGCATGCTGATCGAGCGCAATACCCGCCGCGGCAAGGTGTTCTTCGGGTGCAGCGCCCATCCCGCGTGCAACTATGCCACGTGGGACCGGCCGGTCAATGAGGAATGCCCCACATGTCATTACCCGATCCTGGTGCACAAGGAGACCAAGCGCAAGGGCTCGTTCAACCGCTGTCCCAAGTGCAAGACCGAGTATTCCGTAGCCCCGCCCGCCGAGCACGCCGCCGAGGCGTAGCTCCTGTTCGGCGGCCACGCACGCATGACTTCGCAGCCTGTGGCGGTCATCGGGGCCGGGCTCGCCGGAAGCGAGGCCGCGCTGGTGCTCGCGCGCGCGGGCATCCCGGTCGAGCTTTTCGAGCAGCGCCCTCATCATTCCACGCCTGCCCATACCACCGATCTTCCCGCCGAGCTCGTCTGCTCGAACTCGCTCAAGTCAATGCAGTTGCCGTCCGCGCACGCGCTGCTGAAAAAGGAACTGGGCATCCTTGAAAGCCCGCTGCTTCGCGAGGCGCGGGCCGTCCGGGTTCCCGCCGGTTCCGCCCTGGCTGTCGACAGGACGGCGTTTGCGCGCCGCGTGCTCGAGTGCCTGGCACGTGAAGAACGGATCACGCTGATCAGGCGGGAGTGCGCGCGCGCGCCGGAGGGCTATGCCTGCTGCATCGTGGCCGCGGGACCGCTGGTTTCGGATGCGCTTGCCGGCTGGCTCATGACGACCTTTTCTTCGAACGCGCTGCATTTCTACGATGCGATTGCGCCCATAATCGCGGCCGATTCCGTTGATATGAGCGTAGCTTTTTTCGCGAACCGGCGCGAGCGCGAGGGGACGGATTATCTCAATTGCCCTTTCAGCGAAACGGAATTCCGCCGGTTTCACCGCGCGCTGGTCGATGCCGACCGCGTTGCGGCGCGCGCATTTGAAAATGCCCGGTTCTTCGAAGCGTGCCTGCCGGTCGAAGTGGTTGCGCAGCGCGGGCCGGATGCGCTGGCGTTCGGCACGCTCAAGCCTGTCGGGCTGACCGACCCGAGGACGGGCCGGCGGCCCTATGCGGTATGTCAGCTGAGACGGGAAAACGCCCCGGGGGAAAGCCTGGGCATGGTCGGCTTTCAAACACGGCTCACGCAGAAGGCCCAGCGGGAAGTCTTTCGACTTATTCCGGGCCTTGCACACGCGGAGTTTCTCCGCTACGGAAGCATCCACCGCAATACGTATCTTGACGGACCGGATTTGCTCACTGCAGGCCTGTCGTTCGCCGCGCATCCGGCGGTGTTTCTCGCGGGACAGCTGTGCGGCAACGAGGGATACACCGAGAGTATCGCCACCGGGCACCTGGCCGCTCTTTCCGCGGCCGCGCGCATGCGCGGAGGCACGTTCGAACCGCCGCCGCCGACCACCGCCTGCGGGGCGCTGCTCCGTCATGTGACCGCATCCCGGGAAAAGCCGTTTACGCCGAGCAATATCAATTTCGGGCTGATCGATCCGCTCGGTGCGGGCGGGAAGAGAATCGGCAAGCACGACAAACGCCGTCTTCTGTGCGAGCGGGCGGTGCGGGACCTGACCGCGTGGAGGCGTTCGAGCGTCCGGGATACGACCTGAAACAGGTCATGTCCCAAACCTTGTGCTGCCGCTGTTCCCATTGACTGCGCCCGCCCGTACGAAGTAATTTTGGATCGTGTGCCGGATCGAACTTCGATTCCGGGTGTAACTGGTTCTAAATCATATCATTGCAGGAAAGGTCGCGGCATGGATATTCCAGTGTTGGCGATGATAGCCCGTTCGGGCTGGGTTGCGCGAACCATTCTTATCGTGCTTGCCCTTCTGTCCATCTTCACCTGGGCGATTATCTTCAACAGGTGGTACTTTCTTTCGCGCGCGGCCAGGCTCAGCAAGCTGTTTCAGAACCAGCTCGGGTCGCTGCACTCCATGAGCGACCTGGAGAAGCTTGACAGCAAGTTTGAAAACTGTCCTGCCGCCATGCTGGGCGGTGTCACGCTCGGCGAATACAAACGGATACTCGCGGATGCGCGGTCCGACAGCGGTGTCAAGGACTGGTCGTTCTACCTGCAAAGCCAGTTTGAGATGGCGAGCGATCGTGTGGAAACGGCATCGGCCGGACTGGGCGCGCGGTTCGATCGCGGGCTTATCCTTCTGGCGATAACCAGCAGTGTCGCCCCGTTTCTCGGTCTCCTGGGCACGGTCTGGGGCATCATGAACTCGTTCTATCAGATAGGCAATCAGGGCTCGGCGAGCCTGCCGGTCGTGGCCCCGGGCATTGCCGAGGCGCTCATCACCACGATTGTGGGTCTGGGCGTGGCGATTCCCGCCCTCTTTTTCTACAATGTCTTTATGCATCAGGCGGGCCGCGCCGAAGACCAGATCGAGTCGGTCGCCGAACAGCTTCTGCTTCGGCTCAAGCGTGAAATATTCGCGCTCCTGTTTCGCAAGTCCGCACAGACGCAGAGGCAGTATCCATGAAGAAGCACAGACGTCGCGTGAACCGGCGGCGCCGTATCATGGCGGAGCTGAACCTGACCAACATGGTCGATGTCACGTTCGCGCTCCTGATCATATTCATGATCACCGCCCCCATGATGACCCAGGGCGTGCAGGTCGACCTTCCGGAGACCGAGTCCGAGAATGTCGAGGTGGCCGATGCGATCCAGGTGTCGATCACCGGCCGCAACGAGATATTCATCGACCAGGAGAAAACGTCCCTGCTCGAATTCAAGAAACGGTTCCGCGAGGTGTTCGGCGGGAGGCTTGACATACCGGTTTTTATCAACGCCGACAAGCGCGTGCCCTACGGTCTGGTAATTCGCGTGATATCCGATATCCAGAACGCCGGCGTGGTGAAACTGGGCTTTCTCACGCTGCCAATCGAAGAGACAGAGTAGGGAATGACCCTTACCTCAGGCGCTTCAATCGATCTGCACTCGCAGCAGACGGTTTCGTTCGTCCCGCTCGTTGTCTCGTCGGTCATATTTCACGTATTCGTGCTGCTCGTGATTCCGCTTGCCACCAAGCTTATCTGGCAGCCCAAGAAGTTCGCCCGCCCCAAGACGTTCCAGCTCGTGCGCGTTGCCCCGCCGAAACGCGTGCGCAAGAAAGTCGTCGAAAAGACCGTCGAGAAACCCGAGCCCAAGCCGAAAAAAGCACCGGTCCCGAAAAAGGCGGACGCAAAGCCGGCAGAGAAGAAGCCCGAGCCCGAACCGGAGGAAAACCTCGACGAGCTGGCATCGCTTCTGGAGGAGCTCCCCATACCCACCAGCGTGTCGGCGCGCGGCGATTTCAAGTGGAACTGGTATGTCATGAGCGTGCAGCAGAAAATAGAGCGCAACTGGGTGCCCCCTACGCAGAACAAGAACATCTCGGTGGTGGTCGCTTTTACTATTTTTCCCAACGGCGCCATTTCCGAGGTCAAGCTCGCGAAGCGTTCAGGCAACGCGACACTCGACAATCTTGCGGTCCGGGCGGTGAAACTGGCCGCGCCATTCGGCAAATTGCCGCCCGGGTTCACCGCCAATCAATTGGAGCTCCGATGCGATCTCAAGCCGGTCAGAAGGTGATTTTCCTATGAGACACTGTGCGCGCGTGTGTGC
>WJMI01000005.1 GCA_014728015.1 Chitinivibrionales bacterium
ACGCGCGAAGAATTCCTGGCTTTGCACATGGTCAATGGACTGCATCAACTGACGCTGGACATGCTGTTCGAATGGCTGCGCGCGCATCCGGATGCGCGCGCGGTAACCGATGTCAAGGAATGCGACAATATCACGTGCCTTCGCCATATCGCAACGGCATACGAGCGGGCGCCGGAACAGTTCATTCCGCAGATCTACTTTACGAGTGAATACACACCCGCGCGCGCGCTCGGCTATCCGGACATCATCTACACCTTGTATCGGACGCCGCGGCGCACGCCCGGAGTCGGCCGGTTCGCGCTGGCGCGCCGGCTTTTCGGGATCACCATGACCCCGCGCCGGGCGCGCAAACGACGGCTTGCCCGGCTTCTTGACATGTTCGGAGAGCGGGCGTATGTCCATACTGTCAACGACACGGCACGGTGCCGCAACCTGGCACGCGCGGGAGCATGGGGCGTATATACCGATTTCCTCGGGACGGAGGCATCGTCGCTGTTCGAATAGAAGCACCCGAACTATCACCGCACGGAAACAAGCCATGAACAATGCCGCACGAAGACTGTTCCGCATGCTTCACGAGGAGGGACCGCGGGGGATCGTCGATGCCCTGCGACGGCGAATCGCGGCGGAGAGCGATAACGGTACCTCGGCCGTTGACGTCAGCCACCGTCAGGCCATGGAATGGTTTCGGCGGCGCAGAGACCGGTAAGACCGGCTAATCGACGCGGTCGCGCCACACGTGGATCCGGCCGGGGTCGTGTTCGATGTCGGGGCCAACATCGGATATTTCACTCTGCTTCTTGCCAGAAAGGTACGATTCAAGGGGTACGCGTTTCTTTTCGAGCCCGTCCCGCACCTCGCCAGGCTGTGCCGGAAAACATTTTCGCGGTCGCCGTTCGCGGCGACCGTGTTCGAGTACGGCCTGAGCGATTGTGATGAAGAACGGGATCTCATGATTTCGGGGAGCGGCAATCTGGGCTGGAACACGCTGGTTGCCGAGAAAGCATCATCCGACATGGCGCCCGTACAGGCCCGGTTCAAGGCGTACACGTCCGTTGCTCTTGACGTGAAACCCTCGTTCATCAAGATTGACGTGGAGGGCGCCGAATACAAGGTCCTCACCGGCATGATGCCGGCTCTGAGGACCTGGACGCCGCTGCCGACAATCCTCTGTGAAATCGCCTGGGGCGCATCGCATCCGGCATGGCAGGAGGAAATTACGGTGCTCAAGAACGTGCGGCGGCTGGGGTATACGGTCACCGATCTCGAAGGTGTTCCCGTCGCGCTCGACACCCTCACCGAAACAAGCGATCTGCTGTTCGTCCCCCGGAAGGGCTGAGTATCCACCTTTCGCGCGCCTCCCGCGGCCTCCCTTACCCGGCATCGGCGCGAAGAAAGTTCTCCAAAATAGACCGGGCGAGCTCGCCGGCCATGAGTTCATGGCCGGCAGGCGTCCAATGGGGGTCGTAGTCGTAGTACAGGCGGCGACCCCCGGCATACGAGCGAAAGGCGGGAAAGGCGTTTAGGAAGCGGATAGAGTCGTTTTGTGCAAAGGATGCTATCTCTTCTATCGTCCTGTCCGACACCGCGGCATCGCGCGGAATGAAATGGCGCCTTCCCTCGGCCCATTCGGCATCACCCACCTGGTGGCCCCACGGGTAGGTCGTGAGAAGAAATGCCATGCCGTTTTCGTCGCAAAAGCGTTTCATGCTCCGGATGCTGTCGAACACCTTTCCCCATTGGGCCGACCTGTCGGCCGTATCGCACTGAAGCGTGTGTTTGAGGAGATCGGGGTTCGCCAGAGTCACGGTATTCCGCACCGTGTACACGTCGGGCTCTCTGGTCAGCTTGTCAAAGTAGACCAGGAGCATTCTCGTGAGAAACAGGTGCTGGTCTATCCAGTGACGCAGGGACCGCAGGCGCGACACAGGCTTCTTCTGTGCGCGCGGTTCGCCGGGTACGGCCGCGATGCTGTCGTTCGGCCCGAACACGGCCTTCCGCCGGTAGGCGGTTTCCTGAAGCAGGTCGCTCATGTCAAAATTGAGTACCACCAGATCCGGCTGAAGCAACGGCCCGAGTTCGCGAAGCTGGAGCAGCGAAAGGACCGGGGCATAACTGTCCGTCCCTGCATTCAGCGTCTCGACGGTTCCGGCAATCGGCACAGGGGCCTCCCGGTTGAGCGCGCTCTGGAGCAGGGCCGCGAAGGTCCGGCCGTCGGCCACGCCCTTGCCCATAGTAAACGAGTCGCCCAGCAGAAGGATGCGGTATGCCGCCGAATCGCCGGCGAGGGAGACGTCCGGCCCGCGCAATCCCAGGTTGTTGACCCGCTGGACATAGCGGTATTCGCTGTGATCGAAATCGGCATGGCTGTTCGGCAGCAGCTTGTGGTGCCGGTACGGGTCCGCGACAATGCGCGGCGACAGCCGCGGGATCAGAAAAAGCCCGGCCGCCACATCGAGCGCCAGGTACATTATCGCCGTCGATGCAATGACCAGGGAAATCCTGGCGACCAGTTCCGCGCGACCCGCCGCAAGCAGCACGGTCAACGCCAACGATGCGATACACCAGGCGCAGACAATGCCGAGCCCGAGAAAAGAAGCGGCGCCCGCGGTAGCGCGCTGCACCAGAAGCATATCGAATGCAGCCGCAATAAAAGCGAACCCGGAAACGACAAGGGATGCCGCAACGGTCATCCCGAGACGGGAAGCAAGCGGGCCGGTTCGGAAAGGTTTGATCATACCGACCCCCGGCATCTATTGAGAAGGCGCCTGCATTGTTCCTCAAGGCGGGTCGTGATCCCTTGCCAGTCGTACCTGTCGACAACCACCTTCCGCCCGGCCTGTGCCCGTTGCTGCGCGGCGTCCGGATTGTTCAGCACCTCATGAATGCGGCGCGCGAAGTCCCGTGGCGTACCGGCAAGCAGCACCTCTTTCCCGGCCGCGATATCGATGCCCTCAATGCCCAGGGGACTCGAGACAACGGGACACGCCATGGCCAGCGCATGCAGTACCTTGAGCCGGGTCCCGCCGCCGCCGAACATCGGGTTCACGAAAACACCGCTCGATGCGAGCAGCGGACGGATATCATCGACAAATCCCGGTACACCCAGGCGGGGATTTTCCCGCGCCCGTTCGAGAAGGTCTGCCGGCGGGTGCTCGCCGGCCAGCACGACGCGGATATCATGCTCCAGCAGGGGCGCGATCTTCTCCGCAAAATAGCGGGCCGCATGCGCATTGGGCGGATAGGTGTACTGGCCGCAGAAGAGGGCGCTGCGCCCGCGGGCCTGCCCGCCCGGCAAATGACAGAACATTGCGGTGTCGACGCCGTTTGGCGCAACATGGACGAGCGAGCCGGGAACCGTCCGCCGGATGAGCCGCGCTTCCTTCTCGGAAACCGAGACGATCAGATCGAACCGTTTTCCCAGTCCGCGTTCGTAGGCCAACATGCGCAGCCATCGCAAAAGCGAGCGCAGGGACACGGGATGCGGGAACCGCGCAAGAAACTCGCGCAGATAATAGAGGTGGTGCGTCGCGCCTTCGTCAAGAACCACCAGCGGAACGGAAACGGCATTCCGTGACGGAAGGTATGCGGAGGTGATGGATTTTGCCGCGATAAGCATATCGTATTTCCCGGGCACCGCGCGTTCGCGTATCCGTTCCCTTATCGCGACATCGATGCGAAACGGCCCCACCGAAGTTCGCGCCCGGCGCGGTCGTGCGTCCCGCGCGCCGCAGCCGGCGGCATACTCGATGTCGCGCGCGAGGCCGCGGATTTCTTCCCCCGCGGATTGTGAAGCGCCCCCGCCGAACACGAAAAGGTCGAGAGTGCTGTGTCTTGCGAAATGCCGCGCGATGTTGAACAGGCGTATCGCGCTTCCGCTTCGCTGTGGGTCCGGCATGAGCGGCGTAATCAAGAGAACGTTCATGTCCGGGCCGTCCCTGCGGATCGAGGGCCGCCGCCCACCGCGTCTCCGGGACGTGACCGCCAGACGGCAATACCGTCTGCCACGCCGGATAGAAACGCACGGTGACGCCCCAGCAATTCTTTGGGTCCCCTGGCAAGGAACCCGCGGTTGCACACTGACTCTCGGTAGTGCCTGAGCAGGAAGAGCGGAACAGAAGGCCGCGGGCAGTTTTTCAGGCAGAAGTACAGGTTGTTTTGAAAGAACATCCGCAAATACGCGTGCGCGGCCGGGCCGGTTTCGAACAGCCGGTGGTTCTCGCAGCCCCCGCCGCGAACCGCAGCGTAAAGATGTTCCAGCGATGCGGTTGGATCAAAAACCAGACGGTACCCGCGGGCACGAAGGCGGAAACAGAAGTCGGATTCCCAGCGATAGGCATTGCCCGCGAAATGCTCGTCGAACCCGCCGAGCTCCTCCCAGATCGTCCGCCGGAAGGAAAGGTTGCCGGCCCCGCCGGTTTCGATATCATGCCTGTGTGCCGTGTCAAGCCTGAGGAACATCCAGGGAAGCAAACGACGGCCGTACCGCGGATCCGGGCGCCGGGGCGTGGTCTGGCGATCGTGCATAATCTGGCCGGCGATGCCGCCGACACCGGCATCCGCGTAGTTGCGCGCATGGGCATCGATAAAGCGCGGAGAACGAACCCGGACGTCGTCATCGACCAGGATAACGATATCGCCCGTTGCCCGACGGACGCCTTCATTGCATGCCGTCACGACCCCGGGCGGATGAAACTGAAAATAGCGGATGTGCTTCGTGTATGATTCCAGCCGTGATGCGATGTCCGGAGGATGCGTTGTTGTCTGGTCCACGACGATTACTTCGAAGTCCGGATAGTCCTGCGTGAGGATGTCGTCGAGCGCGGCGCAGAGCTCGGCGCCCCTGTTGAGGGTGGGAATGACAACGGATGCTCGCATAGAGTGCATGGCGTTGCGGCCGGCCGGGGCGCTACACCCGCGCGCGTTACGGCCTGCCGGGTGGTACCTCGTGCGTTGCGCCGAACAGCCGGCGATATATACCGCGCAACGGCTTGTAAAACGGCAGTGACGTCGTCTTTCTGATGAACCGGAGCATGTTGAGGATTTCCTCTTTGGCAACGGATTCGTCATAGCGGGCCAGCACCACGATCCTTTCGGCCGTGTGCAGCAGATCATACTTGTCAGATACGCATTTCGCGTCCGGGTGGGCCAGATCTTCCGCAATGCGGGCCGGTATCGCGGCAAACCGTCCGGCGCGGGAGATCTTGAGCCACAAATCCAGGTCCATGGGAATGAAGAGGCTTTCGTCAAGCCCGCCGACACGCTCGAAAACCTCTTTGGTGAAGAAGCACGAAGGTTGATGGACGAAGGCGCGGCCGTGCACGAGGCCCTCGAACGAGATATCGTTCGCCGCATAGTCGTAGAGGATCCTCCCTCGCGCGTCAACGTGCCGCCCCTTGCCCGCGAACGCGGATGCATCGGGGTTGGCGGCCGCGGTTTCCGCGACTTTTGCGAGCGCGCCGGGAAGGTAGATGTCGTCGCTGTTCAGCCAGCCGAGAATGGCGCCGGTGGTGCGCGCGAAACCCTTGTTGATGGCCGCCGCCTGTCCCGGGTCCTTCTCGGAGACCCACGATGTCAGCCATGGTTCGTATTTCTTAATGATATCCACAGAACCGTCCGTGGAGCCGCCGTCCATGATCACGTATTCGAGGTTCGGATAGCCCTGCAAAAGCACCGAGCGGATGGTCTTCTCGATGAATGCGCCCTGGTTGAACGAGGGCGTGACAATGGATATCGCGGGCCACGGCGTGCCGCCGGGCATGGTATCAGCCAGGGACGGCGTCTCCCCGGTCCAGGGCCAGCCCCGGTCTTCAGCCTGGCGTATGTCGTTGAACGGGGGGCATTTCATGGGCATGGGGTTTTCCTGCTTACGTCTACTGTTGGACTCCTCACCCGTGCGCGATCGCATCATACAGATCGATGTATCGTTGGGCCTGAAGCGTACGGTCAAAGTGATTCACCGCCGTGTCCCTGCACGTGCGCCGGATTATGTCGCGGGCTTCTCGGCTCACGAGCAGTCTCTCGATAGCATCGGCAAGAGATGCGGCGTTGATCTCAGAGGTCAACATCCCGGTTCTGCCGTCGTGTACAAGCTCGCGGAGCCCTCCCA
>WJMI01000098.1 GCA_014728015.1 Chitinivibrionales bacterium
CCGGCACGCCCTTTGACATTACGAATGGCCGCGGGCCGAAACACATGTGCAGGGCCATCTCAACCATCTCGGCATTGGAGCCGCTCATGCGCGGCTGCACGCCGCGCCCGTGAAAGCGCTCCCGGGGATGCGCCGCCGTGGCAATGAACGAGACATTTTCCAGCGGGCTCCGGCCATATACTCCCGGGTCGAGAAAAGGCGGCCAGCATCGCCTGATATCCTCGAAAAACCGTTCGTAGAGACCTGCGCGAAAAAGCTGCAGCAGAAACTTGAACTGCATGTGCATGAATACCGACTCGTTCTCGAGCCATCCGCGAGGAAACACCGCGGTCCTCCCCTGCTCCGGGGTTTCATCGCCGACGCACGCGTTGACTTTGTACATGCCAAGCGATGCATCATACAGCTCGCTCCGCCGTACCGTATCGCACAGCGCGGCCGCCTTGCCGCGGTCCGTTTGCACCGCCAGACTATGCGCGCACCCTTCGAGAAACGGCGCGAACAGATGCGCGCGTACGCCATGAATCCGCACGCATTGATAACCCCGCGCGTTTTGCACGGGCACGGACATGCCGGTTTCGTGATCCATACCCGTGAGCAGCGTGTAATCGATCGGCTCGTGCGTCACGTAGGTAGCGGGAAGTCCGTTTTCCAGAACGGCGCGCTCGAGACTGGTCATGATACGCTGCTCGGCCGCATCGAAGAGCTCCAGGATATCTTCCATCCGGATCTCCATTTCCGCACCGTCAAAACCAAGGTGCACCCGCATCCGGTATTCTTCCTTGGCCGCATTGGCCGCCTCCCAGTATTCGAAATCCGGCTGTTCGCCGGAAGCGGCCAGCCTGGTGTTCAGCGCATCAGAAATCGATGCAAAGAAGGCCCCTGTCTCCGAGGGGAGCCGCTGTGTTCGATCCCGGGCACCGGCTTGCGCAATCAGATCGCGAACACGGCGGATCGCGCGGACAATCTGATACGCCTCCGGCGTACCCGCGCCCAGTACCGAGGGGAGCCCGTTGACCGAGTCGCACCATCCCGGCCGTCCGGCTTCCATCTCGACCCCGATACCCGAGGGCGACAAGGTGGCAATTTTGTTGAGCAGCAGACAGACGATTTTGCCCATGAGATTACACTGATAGACGTCACCCAGACCACCTTCCGTGCGCACCAGGCGCGCGGCACGGGTCCGCGAGGCAATCAGTTCTGTCTTGCGCCCGTCTATTCCCAGCGGATCCAGCGCGCGGATTCCAACGCCTTCTTTCAGCACGAAACGCGCATCTCGCGGTTTCACGTATCTGTCTGTATCCCAATAGGTAAATGAGTCGTCTTCGAGTAGGACTTCACAAAGCCGGTCAGGATAGATTGCCAGGTAGCTTTCGAGCAGGTCGAAACAGTAGAACCAGTGATCGGTCCAGTATCCTTCGCCAAACGATGCCCTCTCGAGGCTCCGGGCCGCGGACAGCACGCGTGCGAGGAATTCCTCGCGCGATACCGCCAATTCTATCCCGGCTTTCCGGCAAAACGCGAACAGGCTTCCCGGGGTGAAAGGCTTCTGGAAGAACGCCAGAAGTTTGTCTCTGTGCTTTTCGGCCGCGCATCCCGCGGCTGCGTGCGCGGCCGATGTGTCCGCCTGGTACTCGACACCCTCGCAATGCAAGGGATTGTACCCGTCGGGCTGTATCAGATTGAAGAAATACTTGAGGGTGTCGCTTCCGGTGTCCGGATTGATCCATACGTCGTTTCGCCGGTTTTGGTTGACATCTCGGTAGTTGCCGTTTCCCTGGGAGAAAAAAGTCGGCTCGAGCCTGAAGAAATTGTAATCGCGCTCGAGATCGCCGTGCTTGCGGGCGTATACGTGGTATACTTTTTTGCGCGATCCCGCGCCAACAGTCAAGGGCAGTCCGCCGCGAAGTACATTGTCGAGAAAGCTCTGCTGGATATAGCGATCAATCATCCGGTTGCCGCTGTGCACGAAAAACCGGTCTTTGATACGGGCTGATTCGAGGGCATTTTCCGCGTGCTTGCGTTCGATAAAGGCCGTGTCTCGTGCATGCGCGGCGGCAATGCCGGCCGTGGCGCGATCCGGCGCATGGCCGATTATCGACTGAATGACCGCCCGTCCTCCGGCCGGGACGGCCGTCCTGGCATGGGAAAACGCGCATGGTGTCAGGCAGACCGTGTCTTGTACCGACGGGACATGGTACCGGTCGCACGCTAGAAACGCGCGGGGAGCCACGTGATCCTGCGCATCCCCGAAAACCAGCCGCGGATCGACAACGATATCCAGCGGCGAGCGTTCACCGCCGGGACCGCCGGCCGCGGCATAGAAATGACCGCCCTGGACAAACACGATTTCCGATATGTCGGTCACCGGGGTCTTCAGCCTGAACAGCGGAACGCTGTTTTCGAGAAAGTCAACGAGCGCGAACGCCTCCCCCACGAACGGCATGTCTTTGAGATGCCGGTGGTCCAGGCCGTGAGGTACAACCGCGGGCAGGCCGTCGAGCATTTCGCACCGCACTCCGGTGTCGGCAATGTTTTCGATGGTAACCGTGCGGGAGAGCGCGGCAAACGGCTCACCCGGTATGGCGAAATAGCGTACGCGCACCAGAAGACCGTGTTCGTCGCAGGTTTCTTCTATGGTGAGGTCGTGATCGGTGTGCACGAGCCGGTTGGGCCGGGCCGGATCGCCGAACGGTTCGTAGAACCCGGAGCTCTTTCTGCCTTCCCGCCGTACCTTCAAGAAGGTGCGAAATCCCTCCAGCCGCACCCGCCGCAGGTGAAGGCCAAACGACTGGAACTCCAGGATCGCATTGTCCCGGTCCTGCACGCCGAAACAGGCAACTGCCTGGCCGCGGTTGACATAGAACAGCCATAGAGGAATCCCCCACAGGCCGGCCACGCCGTTGAAAAAATTCGAGAAGGGAATCGCGCTCTGGAAATCCTTTACCACAAAGGAACCATCGTCAAGAAGCGCGTAGCGTCCTGCGTGCATGAGCCCTGACGCACCGGCCGGGCCATCGGAATTCGGGGCCCTGTCAGTCATCACAGACCCACGGCGATCCTATCCCGCGCGTGCACACTGTCCAGGCCGGGCCGTTGTAGGCGATTGAGCTGTCGCCGCCGAGATAGAATCGCGAGCGGAAAAAGGCCGGGCTGGGTACCGCTTCCATGAAGTCCGGCACGAGCTGCTCCAGGCTGTCCGGAGCTGTTCCGCGCTGCTCATGAAAACGCGCGAGCGCGAGCACCAGGCTGTCACCCGCGGCCTGCGTGCGACGCTCAAAACGTGCCGCGAGCGGCATCTGTATGGCCTGGCCCACGGCAAAAGCGAACACGCCCACAACCACAAAGGTCAGGCTCCACTTGTACTCTCTCTTGAATGCGGCAAACGCGATAGTAAACCCGAATAGAAGTATCAAAACCAGAAATGCCGCGCCGAGAAACGCGGTTTCAGTGACTCCGGTTGCCACAATGGTGCTTACCAGCACGAGGGCGACCAGCAGAAAGGCTTCAAGTGCGGCGATGATATGATAGCCGGAGATGTTCACTGGGCAGATCCGGTACGGGTGTTTGGAGGTCCGTACTGCGAATTCCGGTTTTCTACAGCTCGCCCCCGACAATCACATTGTCGATGAGCCTGGTCTTGGACCATTTCGTGCGCACGGCAACGGCAATTAGCACGGTGCCCGCGAGAGTGTCGACCGGATCCAGAGTGTCCGGGTCGACTATCTCTGTATACTCGACATTGAAACTCCGGGCCGCATCATAGAGCTGCATCATGGCGGTGCGCAGCTCGCCGGCGTTCCGCTCGCCGTTTTGATACAGCTCCCTCGCCCAGCACAAGCCCTTGTAGATTTCACCGGCCTCCTTGCGCTCATCGCCGGTAAGGTAGGCATTGCGCGAGCTCACGGCAAGACCGTCATCCTCACGGACCACCGGCGCAATGTCGAGCGTCACCGACAGGTTGAGATCGCTGATCATGCGCCTGATAATTATCGCCTGCTGGGCATCTTTGCGGCCGAACACCGCGACCTGCGGCATTACGATGTTGAAAAGCTTGAGCACGACCGTGGTCACCCCGCGGAAATGCGCGGGACGCGATGCGCCGCACAGCCTGGTGCCCAGCCGCTCCACCGTAACATAGGTATCGTACTTGCCGGGATACATGTCCGATACCCGCGGGGCAAACACGACATCGCATCCGTTCTCTTCGGCGACCCGGCAGTCGTTTTCAAACGCGCGGGGATACGTGTCGAAGTCCTCCGACGGCCCGAACTGGGCGGGGTTGACAAAGATACTCACCACGCTGGTGTCGGCCAGCCCGCGGCATCGGGACAGAAGCGACAGATGCCCGTCGTGCAAAGCCCCCATGGTCGGAACCAGCCCGATCCGCCGCCCGATTCGCTGCAGGCTCAGGCTGAGATTCTTCATCTCGCCGGGATCCGACACGACTTTCATCGCGCCCGCCCCTTCTTGTCGTCGATGCCCGGCTTGCGCTGGCTTCCCAGCGGATGATAGTAGTTGCTTCCGGACTTGGTTTTGGCAACTTCATCCATGATGTCTTCGAAGTCCCGCGGAAGGTTCACGAAATCGATATCATTGCTGTTGATAATGAGAAGCGGCGAGGACGTGTAATGAAAGAAAAAATGGTTGTAGGCCTGGTTGAGCGCATCGATATACGCGGGGTCGATGTTGTACTCGTACGGGCGCCCCCTTTTTTCAATCCGCTTCAGCAGCACATCGGTGGATGCCTGAAGGTAGATGACGAAATCAGGCTGCGGGATGGCCGGCTCGAGAATGCGCGAGATCGTGCTGTGGAGGGCACGCTCGTTTTCGTCAAGATTGAGGCTCGCGAAAATCTTGTCCTTGGCGAACATGTAGTCGGACACGGTGGCGGGCTGGAACAGATCCTGCTGGACAAAGGTCTCGGAAAGCTGCTTGAAACGCGAAAGCAGGAACCACAACTGGGTCTGCAGCGCGTATGACGTGCGGTCTTTGTAGAACGGCGTGAGAAACGGGTTTTCCTCGGCGCGTTCGAGCACGGCCCGGGCATTGAAATGGTACGCCACGCGGTTGCACAGCGATGTCTTGCCGACCCCGATAACCCCTTCAATGGCAAGGTAGGTGA
>WJMI01000099.1 GCA_014728015.1 Chitinivibrionales bacterium
ACGACAATCGGCGCGCCAACCTCCTTGAGGTAGGTCCGTGCGGTTTGCTTGGATGTGAACGATTTGAACGCTGCCGTTGGAATGCCATGCGTCGCCATGAGCTCCTTGGCGAACTGCTTGCTTCCTTCAATCCGGGCCGCTGATGCTGTGGGGCCGAATACCCGCAGGCCCTGCTTTTCGAATTCGTCGACAATGCCCTCGACCAGCGGGACCTCGGGCCCGACAACCGTCAAATCGATGTCGTTTTCGACCGCCCAGTCGGCAAGATCGGCCCAGCCGTCTACCCGGCGATCAACCAGCATGCACCCGTCGTTTTCCATGCCCGGATTGCCGGGATACGCGTAGGTGCACAGGGCCCGATCGCTGCGTAAGAGGGCTTTGAGGAGCGCGTGCTCCCGGCCCCCGCTTCCGATAATAAGCACTGAATCCATGAACTCCAAACAATCCTCCACAGGTCAAAGCGTGAAAATATAATGTTCAATCCGGATTGTCGGGGTTTTCCGCGACGCGTTTCTGACGGGCGATTGCTTCCACAAGAGTGTCCTCCATTTCATCGAGAAGCCCGCTGTCGGGGTGCCGCCGGCGCCCCTCCCGAAGCCACTGTCGCGCGCGACGCATGTCGGAGCGCGCGATGGCAATGTTGATCAGATTGGCATAGGTCTCGACCAGAGGGTCCTTCCGGTTGAGCGCGCGCTCGTAGCATTGCTCCGCGTTCTCCAGATCTCCCCGGGCCGAATAGATGGCGCCCAGGTTGTTCCATGCCCGGAAATAGTTTTCGTCCCGCCCGGTGATACGCAGATACAATTGCTCCGCAGCGGTATCATCCCCCTCGGTCTGCAAGTCGACGGCCTGATTGTACCAGTAATCGAGAGTGTCAAGCTCGGAGGCCGCCGGGACGGTTGCAGGCCGCGATCCCGCGCGTTTTTCGAATTCCTGGTCGCGGCGCGAGGGATCCAGGCGAACGGCGTGCTGGTAATAGCGCCACGCGAGCTCGTCTTTGCCGAGCTGATGCGATGCAACCCCGAGATTGAACAGCGTGACCGGATCATTCTGGTCGATCCGGTATAACGCGCGATACCACTCGAACGCAATGTCCCATTTCTTGAGCGCAAACGCCGCGCCCGCCCCTATGCGCAGCGCATCCGCAAGGTTTTTTCCGCCGGTGGTCGCACGGAGCTTCTTCGCGCCCTCCAGCGCCTCCTCATAGCGCTTCTCGTGGAGAAAGCACAGGGCGATATTGTACTGCGTTGCGAACGACGTGTCATTCGTGCGGCCCCACAGCACCCGGGCATTCTCGTATTCACCGCGGGCGAAGGCAACCTTTGCCTGGAGTTCCCGGGCGGCCTTCTGCCACACCGGGTCGCTGGGAAGGCGCGCAATCGCGGAATCCAGCTTGTCCTTTTCCCCGCGCGCGGCATGGATGCCGGCCATGGCAAACCAATCGGCTTCATCGGGAGCATCGAGCCCTTCGAGCAACCGGAGGGCCGCGGCAGTATCGCCATCCCACAAATGCATGTCCGCCTGGGCGCGCGTCCTGTTCGCGGATGACGGGTATTCGTCATTGAGGATGCCAATCATGCTCCCGGCAGTCTTCCTGTCATCAAGCTTCCGCGCCGCGACAAAGGCATTATACGCGGCGCTTTCGCGTTTGGGCGAGCCCAGGGCGGTACGAAACGCCGCAAGGGCCTCGCGGTGACGTTCCATTCCGGCCAGCGCGTTCCCGATATTCACCTGGATGGACTTGTCGTCCTTGTCAAGAGAGGCCGCCGTGCGATACTTCTCCAGCGCCTCGGCATAGCGTCCTTCCTTTTCCAGCGCCAATCCCATGTTTATCCATAGAACATGGTTGTCCGGGTCGGCCTCGAGCGTGCGCGACCAAATCCGCCGCGCCTCGTCTTGCCTGCCTTGCCGGTTGTATACGTAGGCCAGAAGCCCCTGTGCGGGCACATAGCCCTTCTTCATGTTCAGGCTTCGCTGGAGATACTTCTCGGCTTCAGCCAGCCTGTTTTGCTCCATGCATGCATAGCCTATCTGGTAGTACAACCGCCATGCCTTGTCAGCCCATTTGCCCACGAGCTGCTTGAGCAGGCCGGCCGCCTCGGCGTACAACCCCGCCTGCATGTAGCATTCAACCAGCTCGTACTCGGTCTGCGCTTCCACGACAAAGGTCTGCCGGGCCGTTTCCAGGGCCTGAATCGCCCGGTCCCAGGCATGCATGCTCTTGTAGAAAAACGCCAGGTGGCGATACACCTTCTCGCTTCGCTGATCCGCCGGAACAGACTCAAGGGCTTTCGCGGCGTTCGTGATATCGCCGTTGTGATAATGGAGTATCGCGAGCTGCAGGCGGATATCAGCGCAGCCGGAAGAGCATGTGTCAAGCTGGGCGCGCTTCGCGGCAAGAGACGCACGCAGTTCCTGCTTCGATTTGACTGCCACGGCCAGATGGAGTTGCGCGCTTTGCAGTGACGGGTTCAGAGCGAGGGCCTTCTTGAAGGATGCCACTGCTTCGTTCTTTTTACCCTGCGCATGCAGGATCACGCCCAGGAAATCATGGTATTCGGCCTTGGGATCGAGCGCAATCGCATCCCGGATATGGCGGCGCGCCGCATCGAGCTGGCCCTTGCGGTGCGCAATGACGGCCTGGAGATGATGCAGGGTGGGATCCTGGAGAGTGTCGGCCAGCGATGCCCACGTGGCCCGGGCCCTGTCATATTCGCCCTGGTAGAAATATATCTGCCCGAGATTGAACCGCATGATTGCATCGGCGGGATACGCCTGAAGTCCCCTTTCGAAATAGGCTCGGGCCACGGGGACATTATCGCATTCCTTGGCCGCAATACCCGCGAGCAGAAATGCATCCGCGGCCGGCGGCCGCGCCCTGTCGAAATACTCCCCCAGCGTCTTGAGCACGTCACGGCACGAGCCGGAATCAGATTGGATTGCGGCCAGATCCAAAAGTCCGGCAATGTCTCCTCCCCGTGCCACGGCTCCTGCAAGGTAGTTGCGGGCCCGCTGGAAATCGCCGCGCGCTGCGGCGAGCTTTCCAAGCATTGACAGCGCGTACGGGTCCGCCCGATGTTTCTCAAGGACCTCCCGCGCCTCTACCGTGTCCCCCGATTCTATCAGCGCATACGCGTACATGCTCCATGCGCTGCGTTCGCCGGGATTGATATCGCTTGCCTTGCGAAGGTCTGCGACCGCATGTCGAACCTGCCCGCGTTCCAGCTTGATCCGACCCATCAGCACAAAGGCATGCACAAAGCGCCTGTTCGCCTTCAGGGCCTGCTCGAGATGATCGAGCGCATCATCGGGAGAACCCTCATGGTATGACAGAAGGCCCAGATTGTAGTGTGCGGTCGGATACCGGCGATCGGCGCGGGCAAGACCCTCCCAGATGTCGCGTGCTCTTGCGGTATTGCCCTTGCGGAAATAGGCCACTCCGTGGTTGTTGGCCGCATCGCTGTAGCCTGGAAGTTTGTGTTGGGCCTGTTCGAAATATTCAATAGCTTCATCGTAGCGACTCTCATCTAATGCTTTGAGGCCCTTAAGATTAGCTTTATAAGCTTCATCGGCAACTTTAACGAGCACCGAAGGGAGCGCACCCATTCCGGCCGTGTCGTTGAAATCAAATTCGATCTCCAGGGCCGTGGCGGCGCAAGATGCCGCAAGTATCGCCGAAAGAAGTACTCGGCCGGGGCGCATCCTAACCCTCGCCTTCGCTTTTCTCATAGAAGGAAATCTTGTCGGGAAGCTCATCCCAGTCGGTAAAACTGATATCAGGCACGATTTCGCCGTCAAGACCATGCACGAACGCGCTCTGCCTGTCGCCGCAATAGAATGCGGTCAGCAAGCCGGCATCGGATGCCGGCTTGATATCAGTGAGCAGATCATTGCCTACGTACACTGTCTGTGACGGAAGAACATGCAGCTCGTACAGCGCATCATAGAGCCTTCGAAACAGACCCTGGTCCGGCTTGGCGATGCCGTACTCATAAGAGAAAAACGTCAGATCGGCATCGAAAAGCTCAGTATGGTCATCCAGCGTGCCGGTGCGGTCCTGGTCGCGCAGGAAGAGCGTGAGATCAATCGGCGTGTAGAACTGCGCATTGGACAAGATACCCAGCCGCAGGTTTGAACGCTTGAGCCGCTGAAGCGCCTGGACAGCATCCAGATAAAGTCCCCTGCCCAGCGCGTGAAAGTTATAGAAAAACGCCACGCACCGCGCGAGTTCCGGGGGAGGGCCAAGGCCCGGCCCATCAAGGTCGTATCCGTGTCGTCGCAGCATGAGAAGTATCAACTCCCACACTTTCTCAATGCGGACCTCGGGATAAGCGGTCCCCTTTTTCCGGGCCTTTTCGTGACTCAGCGCTATTAAGCCGTGATACAGGCCCCGAAGGGTTTCGGGCGGGGTCTCCTTGTCGTTCATTCTGACAAGCGCGTCCCTCATGCCGAAGCGGTCTACGGATTTTTCGAATGCAGACAACAGCTCGGTCATCTTTTCGTCGGGACGGGAGAAACGTCCTTTCCAGTAGTTGACCAGCGTCCCATACACGTCGAAAACGACCACTTTGACATCATGGAGCCTGTTCAGCCGCGCGGGATAATATAACGGTGTAAGCGGGCGGACATCGGGCGAAGGGGAATTCTCGTGAAGTTCTCTGGCGAATTCTGCTACCAGTGACAAAGGCGGATGCTCCTCGGCAAGTGACACGGCAATAGTGTGCGAGTAGTAGGAAAATACATCTCCGAGACAGGCATCCA
>WJMI01000100.1 GCA_014728015.1 Chitinivibrionales bacterium
CGTCGCGAGCCGTCGCGGGAAGCGTTATTCACTAGGATGAACTCCGCATCCTGAAATCGCTGCGCCGCAAGCGCTTCAAGACATGATGCCAGATGCCGGGCGGCATTATGAAAAGGCACGACAACGGATATCTTCATCGACAGCCAGATACGTGATACGTACGGAAATAGCCGGAGAGATGTGAACGGTGCTCCTGCCACCAATATGGATAGTCCGGCGCACGGGTGTCAAGGATCCTCACGCACAGGTTGTCCGCGGCGCGGGCGAATTCGTAGTTTACGCGAGAAATGAACGCCGTCGACATACCGTGCAATCTGTGTGGCTCGCGCACCGCATCGCTTTACCAGGAAACAGGAGAGGCGGTCAAGGTCGTGCGATGCGCAACGTGCGGCCTCGTGTATCTTCACCCCCAACCCGCGGTCCCCTCGCAACACTACGGAGAGGAGTACTTCGATGCATGGCACACCCGCCAGGCGCCGCAGCGGGCGAGAATGTGGGACCGGCGGCTGGCTGATATCAGACGATACCGGGCATCGGGGCATCTTCTCGACGTGGGGTGCGGCTTGGGAACGTTCCTGGCCAAGGCCCGGGAAGCGGGCTATGATGTCGAAGGGACAGAGATCACAGCCTTGTCAGCCCGTCGCGCAGTTGAAACCCACGGAATAACCGTCCATACCGGTGACCTGCCGGATGTGGCGCTTCCGGGCAATGCATTCGACCTGGTCACGTTCTGGCATAGTCTTGAGCACACACCCAATCCAGGGGCCAACCTCAAGAAAGCGTTTGGGCTGTTGAAGCCGCGCGGTATGGTGGTCGTGGCGGTGCCGAACCTCGACAACCACATCATGCGCGCCATATACCGTATTGTCAAGGGCCGTCCGCTCCCCCTCTATACCAAAGACATGCGCGAGCTGCATCTCTTTCCCTTTGCCCGGAAGACCCTGGTTTCGATGATCCGCGCCGCCGGATTCAAAATATTCACGGTCGGCGTTGACCGCGGGCAGGTGATGCCCGCCAAGCGGGCGCTTGAGTGGATCGGTGTTGCCCTGCACGCGCTCACCGGCCGGAACTTCGCGGATGCGCAGCGGGTCTATGCTGTCAAACCTTCCGGGGAAACAGGATAGCGCCGGCTAGCGGGCATCGAGCACGCTCAGGATATCGTCGATGTGTCCCTGCCAGCCCGTATCGCCTCGCAACGGCCCCACGAACGCGAATCCCTGTTCGATGCGCTGTTGGCGGACCGTTGCATCTTCAAGGGTATGAATCGCATCGAGCCACGCAGTCGGATCGCCCGGGTCCGCTTCCATGCAGCTGCCGCCCGTCGTTTCCCGAAGCACCGGGATGCTGCTGACAATGGCGGGCGTGCCGCACGCCATTGCTTCCAGCGGCGGATACCCGTAGCCTTCCTCGGTTGACGGCTGGGCGAGGCAGAAGGCGCCGCGCACAACAGGGGCGAGGTGTTCGGGAACGACATGATCGATCCATTGGACAGTCGCGGGGGGATGCATGCGGTTCCAGTACCCGCGATTCGCCGCGGGCACGCCGACACACACAATGTTTCTTTTCAGTCTGTCGGCTACGGCCAGCATCACGCCGATGTTTTTGTGCGGAAGGCCGTTGCCGATGAGCAGCACATATCCCGGGACGAGACCGTAGGTGCGCACAACGTCAAGGTCATGCCCGGTGTTCACGGGAGAGAACGCATCATCGACTGCGAGGCGCCTGACCACGGGACGCCGGCCCGCAAACCCGATGTGGCGCCGGGTCTCCTCTAAGCTCCAGGCGGAATCATACCAGGTCAGGGCCCCCGTTCTCAGCGCCTGTTTCAGCCGTCGCCGGTCGAAGCATGTGCGCGGCCGCCGGCGATACGCCGCGTGGGTCAAATCGAGGATGTCGTGTATCGTGTGAATGGCCGGACATCCGCATCCGAAAAGCGGCAGTTTCGGGTACGGGCTGATAAAGAGCTGCGGGCCCTCGCGGCTGAGACGCGAAAGCGCTCGCTCGGAACGTACGAGATCGGCGGGAAGCTCACGAATGACCGCGTTCTCTCTGCCGCAATGCTTTGGGGAAACAGGACTGCCGTGCCGGTATGCGAGAATGAAGCGGACAGTGTCGCAACGGCGCGCCGCGGCCGCGATCATCGCTTCCAGAAAGCGGCCGATGCCCGTTTTCGTGCCGGACCGAAGCTCTCTGCAATCAACAAGTACGTTTTTCATGGCTCTCGGCGGGAAAACGCCACGGACAGTAACTGCATGGATGCCCTCGCTGATGTCGTACAATATACTTTTCCAGGGGAAGCTGCTCTGCGATCGGGCCGGGAAGAAACACCCAATGAATATCGAATACCAGAATCGTGTTCTGCGTTTGCCCGATTTCCTGTGCGTGGGTGCCATGCGTTCCGGCACCACGTCTCTTCACGCCTATCTGGAACGTCATCCCGAGATATTCATGGCGCGCATGCAGGGCTCGAAGGAACCGCAGTTTTTCAGCTATTTCGGCGAACAACGCTCGCCGCATCCGCCAGCCATACGCGCCGCGCCGTGGAACCTGGACGACTACGCGGAGTTGTTTGCGGACGCCTCGCCCGGCCGGATACTCGGAGAGATATCCACGAGCTACCTGCATCGCTTCCCTCAGACTATCAGGAATATCAGGGCGATCTATGGCCCTGCGGCACGCAAGGTCCGCATACTCGGTATCCTCCGTAACCCGGTAGAGCGCGCCTGGTCGCTGTACAGCTTGAAGCGCCAGGGGGGTGACTGGTCGGGAGATATAATCAGCATTGCCGAGGCATACGCATCTGACAAGGACCCGCACGAATACTACAACTTCGTCGCCTCGGGGCGGTACTCGGAACAGATTGCAGCTTATCGTGACGCATTCCCCAGCACGAAGTGGTTCTTGTTTGAGGAACTCTCCCGGAATCCGCGGCGGGTGGTGCGGGACTGCCTGGCGTTCGTCGGCGCAACGGATTGCTCGCCGCCCGGAAACGTCGGTACCGTGCACAATTACAGCGGCGTTCCCCGCAATGCATTCGCGGCGCCCTTCTACCGTTTTCTGTTTCAGCGCAATGCGCTCAAGGCCGCTTCCAAGCACCTGCTCCCCATCTCCGTCCGTCTTGCCGCCAAACGGCTGCTCGGCGCGCTCCTTGTTCGCCGGGACCGCATGCCCCGCGATGTGCGAGACTATCTGACGGATCTTTACAAAGAAGATATCCGCCGATGCATCAGGGTTGTGGACGACCCGACCCAAAAGGAGATCATGCGCGGCTGGCTGAAGCCCGGGGCGGAATACCCAGGTTCGTGACAATCTGCCGCAAGCCCCGCGCGTACCCGCAGTCCGGATGCCGCGCTACCAGCGGCACGCGCGCCACAATGGCATCGTCCATACGGGGCTCATAGGGCAGCGCGCCGAGTATCCTGAGATTGAGTGTCAGATACCGCTTGATGATGCGCACGAACCGGTCAGCCGCCTTGAACTGGTCCGGGCGGCGCACCGAATTGACAATCAGGTATACACTATGCACCGCCTGCGTGAACTGCTGGCGCACCTTTTCGGTCTTTGCGGGATGCCGGGCTTCGAGCTGCGTGAGCAGCTCGCTGAAGTGCGGGGCATGACCGGGACGATGCGGGTCCGTGGCGTTCTTGATAAACTCCCTAGTTTCCTTTTCGTGATAAAACACACGCATCAGATGCCTCAGCATCAGGTTTTTGACAAAAGAATAGGCGTTTTCCAGAGACGTTGGCGTGGGCTCGACCAGGATGATGCCGTACGGCGCCAGCGAGAAAAAATCGATAGCGCGGGTGTGGGTCCCGGCCGCGAGATCGAAAATAACCGTGTCGGCATCGAGGTTTTTGATCCCCCGAAGCAATTTCTGGCGCTGGGCATAGTTGGGAGCCGCAATAGACAGAACGTCACTGGCCGAGCTGAGAAGGCGCAGCCCCGGATGCGGTGTTTTCAGCAGCGTGTCCTCGAGGCTTCGTTGACGGCCTTGAATGAAATCGTCGAGGGTCTTTTCCGGATACGTGACGCCGGTTATGGTATGCAGGTTTGCGGCGCCCAGGTCGGCATCCACGAGCACCACGGCATGCCCCTGCTGCGCGAGCAGCACGCCCAGATTTGCCGCCAGGCTGCTCTTTCCAACACCGCCCTTGCCCCCGCCGACGGCCAGTACGTTCTTATCGCCCCATATCATTTGGGTCTGCCAGAAACTTTTTTCACAGTGATCAGAACAATTCGAACACGAGTTTCCATCCGGACGACGGGTTGCCGCATTCGGGGTTCGCGCAATCGGTCGCCATATCACCCTTGGCATACATGCGCGTGGTCCCGCACCCCAGACAGGCATATTCTCCCGTGATCTTCACCGTATCCGCGTCGCGCATTTTCAGGTCTGGCGGGGCGGGTTCCTGCGGCGCCTGCCGGGGATCGGGCGCGGGCTCAGGGGAACTTGACTTCAGGGGCTCCCGCGGCATGAGGCCGGCCGCCGGGGCGACCGGAGCATCTTGGGCTGTTGGAC
>WJMI01000101.1 GCA_014728015.1 Chitinivibrionales bacterium
CCGGCAGGATGTTGTTGAGCATGAATGCAATAATCGTATGGCTGAACAGGCCCTTTCTGCGATCAGCGCCATCGACTGCGGGCAACATGTAATGCCAGCGAATCGCGCGCAGAACCAGCGAGATGAGCGGCAGGAAGAAACAGATCGCAAGAATCGCGGGACTGGTGGCGCGCAGTTCGCGCCCCAGCTCGGCAAGGTCTGCTCCTCGAAGAAAGATGTACAGGCCGGCGCCGCCAATGGCGAAGCCCGCGACAAGCTGGAATACCCTGCCGAATTTCACCGGTTCTCCAGACTGTGAAACACGAGCCCGGAGTACAGCTTGGGATAGAAATTGGTCGACTTCTGCGGCATGCGCTCGCCCGCCGACACGATGTCCTTGACCGTTGCGATGTCGAGCGGCCGGATGAAGAAACACCCGGTATAGCCGTCACCGGCCGCGGCCCGGTCGTATGCCGCCACGGCATCGTTGACATAGTCGAATACATCATGCAGCACGTGCCCGTCGGGCGGCTGCTGCATGATCCCCTGCACGACCAGACGGTTGATCTTGGACACGGTCAACGCGTTCCATTCGGGAGACATCCCCTCGGCGTGTTCGGCAAGAAAGGCCGCGCCGGCATCGGCGGTTGTCAGCCCGAACGAATGCCCGCTGTTCGCATCGACGAACAGCATTTCGAAATCGGAATTTTTTTCCATGAAGTCGCGCACGTGAGCCGGCGTGGACGGCCCGAGATCGCGTACGGCGAAGAACGGTTCAAGGTCCCGCGCCGAACGAAAACCCGCGCTTGCATCGCAGCGTTTCACCAGGCGGTGGAACGGCCGGATAACCAGTCCCGGATCCGCCATGGAAACGAGCGTCATCATAACAAAGGATGCCTCCGGTCTGCCCGTATCTCGGGCGTATTTCAGCGCGGTCTCGTACCGGTGATGCCCGTCGGCGATAAGCACGGTGCGGTCCGCGCATGCCGCCTGGACTGCCGCGAGGCTTTGGGGATTGTCGCTGCGAAACAACTCGTGTGTCACGCCGTATGCATCGACCAGCGTTCCCAGCGGCGCGGGGCCCGCCAATGCCGCAATGCGCCCGTGCAGGTCGCCTTCGTCGGGAACCAGCCCGAAGATCTGTCCGGTATTGGCACGGGCTGTTTCCATCAGCTCGTATCGGTCCGCCTTGGGGCCGGACAGGGTGTTTTCGTGCGGCAGGACTATTCCCGCGGCAAAATCAACCAGCTTCACCAGGCAGACGAGCCCGGTGCGGGTGAAGGTTTCCGTTCCGGCTCCCGCATCAATGGTAAACCGCTGCCGGTAGACATAGAAACTTTCCCGGTCGTCCCGCAAAAGGGTCCCGTTGGCGATCCACGAATCGAACAGTTTTCCCGCGCGGACGTGACGGTCCTTGTTTGCCGTGTCTTCCGGGCGGGCGGGGTTCTGTATAATGCGCACTGCATTCTGCGGGTCGACCGCGCACAACGAATCGATCATGGCGCTGTCGAGCATGTCGTAGGGGGGTGACACGAATCGCTCGAGCCGGCCTGGGCCGTCAAGCCGATACCGGTATCCCCTGAATGGTTGAATCTCCGCCATGTATTCCCTTTCGTGACTTCCGGGTGTATTGCAGCGCGGGAACAGGAGCCGCTACTGCGCCTCCATCCACTCTTTCTCGCTCTGGTACAGGTCGAACAGCTTGTCGATGCCCAGGAGACAGAGCAGGTCGCGGGTGTGCTCGCGCGAAACCACGATGGCGTTTTTCTCGGCCGTGGTGGTCATGCGCGCGGCCTGGAGAAACAGGCTGACGATGGTGCTGTCGATGAAGTCCAGCGACGATACGTCGAACACGATTCTGCGCGGCTTGCGCTCATGGTTTTCTTCGATCTTCTTGAATGTCGCATCGACCAGCGGGAAAAAGGTCGGCAGTTTCCAGTCGGCCGGCCGTTCGATGCTGACATACAGCCAGCCGTTCTTCTCGGTGATTTCGCCAATCATGATGCCGTCTCCTTCAGCGACGGTGTTTCAAGGGCAAGCGCCGTCTGCGCGGCCAATCGTTCGCAAAAACTCCTGCGGTGAATCGGGCACAGACCGTGCTGCACGATAAGCCGGCGATGCGCGGCGGTGGCGTAACCCTTGTGCCGCGCGAAATCGTACTGCGGGAAACGGCAATGGTATTCTCCCATCATGCGGTCCCGTGTTACCTTTGCCACGATCGATGCCGCGGCAATGGATGCGCTCCGGGCATCACCATCGACCACGCACCGCTGCCGCACGGCCGGTACCGAAAAAACCGGCTGATTGCCGTCGATAAGCGCCACGTCCCAATTGCTTTGCAGCGTGTCAAGGGCGCGGCCCATGGCCAGAAGCGTTGCCTGAAGGATATTGTACCGGTCGATTTCTTCAGGCGTTGCTACTCCGATGCTCCAGCAGACTGCACGCGATGTGATTTCGCCGTACAGTGCCTCGCGCCTGCGCGCGGAGAGCTTCTTGGAATCATCGATACCGTCTATCAGACCATCGAGGTCGAGTTGCACGGCAGCGGCCACCACCGGCCCCGCCAGCGGGCCGCGTCCGGCTTCATCAACGCCCACAACGGCGCCCCGGCATTCGAGCACTACGGCGTTGTCGTATTGATATAAATCCATACGCAGCTACGCGGCAATGACCCTTCGACCCGAAACAGTGACTTTACCCTGCGCAACCAGCTCCACGGCGCGCCAGTAACAGTCATGCTCGACCGTCAGCACGCGCGCGGCAAGCGAGTCGGCATCGTCGTCATCGCGCACCTCGACCGCCTGCTGAAGGATGACCGGCCCGTGATCGTATTCCTCGTCCACAAAGTGCACGGTGACCCCGGTCAGCTTGGCCCCGTAGTCGAGCACCGCCTGGTGCACCCGCGTGCCGTAGAGCCCCTTGCCGCCGAACGCAGGAAGCAGCGCGGGGTGGATATTGATTATCCGGTTGCGGTAGACACGCACGAGCTCGCCGGGGACCATTTTCATGTAGCCGGCAAGGAGAATCAGCTCGACACTGTGTTCGTCAAGGACCTCCATGAGACGGCGCGTGTACCGGCCGGGCGAATCAAAGTGGGAGGGCGCGATATGCACCGCGGGTATGCCGTGCGCGCGCGCGCGCTCGAAGGCTTTCGCGGTACTGTTGTTGCCCACCATCAGCACGAACTCCACGTGAAGGTTGCCGGCATCCTTGCGGTCAAGGAGTGTCTGGAAATTAGTGCCGCCCCCCGAGGCGAATACCGCGCATCGCATAGTAGTTCTCCCCTGCCGCGGCCCGTTGCACTATGCGGGAAGCCGCTCGACCGATGCCACCCGGCCGCCGAACCGCAGTCTGTATCGAATATTGCTCCACGTTACCGTGTTCGTAAATATCGTCCGCACCGTCGCGAGCACCGTCGAGAACACCGACAGGGGCGTGCACAGAAGAAACATCCCGTAGGTCGGGTTCGGGCCGATCAGCGGAAACAGCAGTACCGCTATCGTGGCCCCCGCGATGACCAGGAGCGGGGAGGCCCCGCCCAGCCCGAGAAACGAGGCGGGTGACGCGGCGGCGATCAGCAGCGCCGCCGGTAGCCAGCACAGGCAAAGGAGCACGAGTGACAGCACCGGCATGGCCAGGAGCGACCATGTCTTGGTGTGATAGTATTTCAGGAACATTGTCTGCCGCTCGAACCAGCGCACGCCCTGCATGAATGTTTCGATGGCATCGTCGGTGTGCAATACGCACGGCGGGACCAGCACGGTCTGTTTCCCGCTTCTCATGATAATCTGCGACAAGCTGATGTCGTCCACTACTGTTTCGGCCCATCTCCCGGCAACCCCAAGCTCTTCGAAATCACTCTTCCTGATGGCCATCGAGCCACCCCACACGATGGCGAGATTGCTGACCGCCGATGCCGCGCTGAATGCAACGTAGGTGATGTTGTTCTGGAATGCATGTACGTGCTCCCCCACGCGGCCCTTGGATGAGTACAGCCAGCGAAATCCGGTTGCGGCGACATTCTTCGGATTGGACAGGGGAAGCACGAGCTCGCTGAGCCAGCCGGCCGAGGGGCGGATATCGGCATCCGCAAAAACATACACTTCCGGATCGTGTGTCTTTTCAAGTGCGGCGAGCTGGTTGTGGTTCTTCTGCGCGCAGGCCGTGGCATGCCCGGCAACGACAAGCGCGCATTTGTCAGGCGCCAGGTCTATGACCCGGCGGATTACCGCGGCCGCGGGATCGTTTTCGGATTCGACGGCGAACAATATTTCATACGACGGGTACTCGAGCGCGAGAAACGCCTCCAGATTGCTTTCGAGCGATGCATCGGCGCCTTTGCAGGGAAGGATTATCGAGCAACGCGGCCGAAACGAGGGATCGTAGCGCGGACGGCGAAACCGGGCATAGATCAGTCGGTGATAGAGGACCGCAAACACGGTTGATACCGCCGCCAGCATCCCGAACGCGGCACAAAACCAGAACAGGGCGGCGGTCCAGGCATTTGCTCCAAGCAGGCTACGATACAATGGATCTGCTCCTTAGTCGAGGAAAAAGATGTTCCACGGAGAGCGTGGGATTTGCGGGCGGGCACCCCATGGGCTCTCCCTGTGCCCCGGCGCGTGCGGGGCTTTTTGGAATCCTGAAAATAATCTCTCAGCCTCGCTCCGGCCAATGCCGCTATTTCTTCTTTGACGATGCGAGAGGGGTCTTGCCGGACTTTACCTGGTTGCGTCCGCCTTTTTTTGCCCGGTAGAGGGCCTTGTCCGCCGCGTGGATCACATCGATGACGCTTTGCGAGGTGTCTTCCCGGCATGAAATGCCGCATGAAACAGTGACCGAAAGCTTCTTTCTGCGCGTGGGGATCTTGAGCTTCTCAATGGTCGTGCGGAGGTTCTCCACGAGAGGCTTCACGTCCCGTGCGGTTTTGCGCGGGAAGAATATCACCATTTCCTCGCCCCCGTACCGGCACACGACCCCCTGCGGGACGACTTCGCGCACGATTGCCTGGGCCACGTTGTAGAGCACGGTGTCACCGGCCTGGTGCCCGTAGGTATCATTGACTTTCTTGAAATGGTCGATATCCACCATTGCCACGGAGAACGGCGGCGCGGTGTTGCAGGCGGACTGTTCGGTAATGATTCTCGAGCAATAGTTGCGGTTGTAAATGTGCAGGAGCGGGTCGTAGGATGCCCGATGCTCCATGCGGAGAAACCAGTGTATGACTATGCCGATTTCGAGATACAGCGGGGCCGCCGCGAACAGCGCCCCCTGCAAAAGCACACTTCGCGTGACCGTTGCCGGGCCTAGCCATGCCAGGCAGTAGAACAGAGAGACACCGGTGAAAATGCCTCCCAGATAGAACTCATCGTGAAGCCGCCACAGGGTCAGGCCGAACACTGCCGCCGCCCAGCCGATACCGATGACCGCGCGCGAGGAAAGCAAGTCTTTCGGCGGGAGCGCGGCGGTCCAGGCTGTACATTCCGGCAGATATCGCGCGCATACCAGAAGAATAGCTTCAAGGGTGATGATAGCATACGTAATACGCCGTGTGAACCGGTATTTCACATATGACGGTACGAGCAGGACCGCGAGCAGGTTCGCGAAGACGAGCAGCATAACGAAGGTGGTTTGCGTCTCGAGCCGTGACGGATAGGCGAACAGAATGAAATAGGCCAGGCCGGTGAGCCCGGTAAGGTATCCCGCCAGGTACACTTTCAGATTGTGGACGCGGGGATACGAGAAGTGGCCGACCAGGAACGAAAGAGCGGAGAAGACAATTCCCAGTGTGGGTATGATCCTGGCGTGCACATATGCGTGCGCGGGAAGCTTGAATGTGAAGACGAGATAGAATGCGGCGGCCAGCAGGGGCGGAGACATGAGAAACAGCGCGATACCCCACCTGGTCTTCGGCTTTTTCATGGTTGAAAGATACAATTGTGGGCGCGCGGCATCCCGGAGGTGGCCGCCGGATCGCTATCCGGCAAGCGCGGCGGATATGTGCCTGAACACGGATTCAAGGTCGTGGTACCGCAGATCGGCATGGCTGTCCAGCGGTGTCTCGGAATCATTGACAATCGCGATGCTTCCCCCGTTCTGGAGTGTGTGCAAGGGCATGGATGCCGCAGGCTGCACCACAAGCGTGGATCCGAGGACCAGCATGAAATCCGCGCGCCGGGCTTCCATCACGGCCTGCTCCAGCCGGGCGAGTTCGGTATGCACGATGCAGGGCCGGGCATTCTCGAAGCTGTAGATGTAGTTCCTGGCATGCCCGTAATAATAGGAGGGATATTTGCGGAAGTATTCGAGATCAAAGAGCTTGTCCTCATCGATGTGCTGGTCCTGGTATATACCGTTTTTGCCTCTGAAACCCCGGATGCCGGAGAGCGTGGACACACCCGCGCCGGTGAATGCCACGCAGTGATGCGAACTCCTGATTAGATTGACCAGCTTATCCATGGTTTTCTCCGCGGCGGGTTCTTCAGGCAAGCTTTCTCGCAAGCGCATCCGCCATCCGGAGCCCTCGTGATGTCGGGCGCCAGAAAGGGGGCGCGTATGCAAGATACCCCTCTGCCACGAGGTTTTCGAGCACCGCCTTGCGGTCGCCGGAACTAAAAGGATCGCCTGCGGCATTGGCAAAGGCGGTCTCGTTGATCCCCGCGGCAGTTCTCAGGCCGAGCAAGATCATTTCGGAGGCGATGGACGCGCGTCCGATGTGCTCCGAGAAGGCCGCCGGTGATTTTCCTTGTTCGACTAGGGACAGGTACGCATCCAGTGCGCCGGTATTGGCGTGCCGCGCGGGCGGGAGGTACGAATGCGCGGAAGGTCCCAGCCCGAGATAGGGCGTGTGGCTCCAGTAGGCCTGGTTGTGCCGGCAGGCATGCCCGGCACGGGCGAAATTGGATATTTCGTATTGCTCGAATCCATGCCGCTCCGCCCTTTCACAAATGAGATCCATCATGCCGGAAACGATGCCTTCGCACGGAAGCCTGAGCCGGCTTTCGTGGCGGCCAAAGGGAGTTTTCCTGCTGATTGTGAGCTGATAGGCCGACAGATGTGAGACCTTGTGCATAGAGAGGAGCTCATCGAGTGTGGATTCGAGGTCCGCGATAGTCTGGTCCGGAAGTCCGTAGATAATGTCAACGCCGACAGAGGCGAAGCTCTCGAGCGCCGGGCCGGAAAGCACTTCGCGTACCCGGGCGGAGGAGTGCGTGCGGCCGAGAAGGCGAAGAGTTCTGTCGTCGAGCGACTGCACGCCGAGCGAGCACCGGGTGACGCCGCTTTCGAGCCACGCGCCGGCCTTGCTGCCGGTGAATGAGTCGGGATTGCATTCCACGGTCCACTCGAGATCCGGCGAGATGTTCAACGGTGAAACCACGAGCTCGCAGAACCGGCGCCATTGCTCTGGGCTTAGAAGCGAGGGCGTGCCTCCGCCGCAGTAGATTGTGTGGATGTTGGCGCCGCCAAGATCACGTTTCTCAAAGATCCGACGCCGTTCCCTGCCGAGCGCTTCAATGAAGCGATCGGCCAGAGACCCGTCATAGGGGACCGAGTAGAAGTCGCAGTACCGGCATTTGCGCACGCAAAACGGAACGTGAATGTAGAGGGAGATGCTGTTCAGAACTTCACCGCTCTTCCTCGCCGCAGAGAAGTTTTTTTTGGGCAAAGATGGGCGCTCCATTTCACCATCTCTCAACTTGCGCCTACTCCCACGCTTTCACGATGCCGACAGCATCTTTCATCTTATGCGGGTTTTTAACGCCGGGTTTGATTTCCACGCCGCTGTTGAAGTCGACCGCGTAGGGGCGCACGGCATCGAGGGCCTCGCGTATGTTGACCGGTCCGAGGCCGCCGGCGAGAATGACGTTTTTTTTATGCTCGGCAACCACGGTGCGCGCCGTCGACCAGTCGAACGACTTGCCGGTACCGCCTTTTCTGGAATCATCCCAGGTGTCGAGCAAAAACCCGGCAACGTCCCATGATTCGAGTGCCTGCGGATCAAAATCCGGGCCCACGGGAAAGGCCTTGATAACGGTGAACGGGAGCCGCCGGGCAATGTCCGGGGTCTCGTTTCCGTGAAGTTGCACCGTATCTATTCCCGATTCCTGCGCGGCATCCATGATTGCCGCGGGGTGGGCATCGACAAACACGCCGACTTTCGCGACAAACGGCGGCAGCTTGGCGATGATGGCGCCCGCGCGGGCAGGCGTGATATGCCTGGGGCTTTTCTCGTAGAATATGAACCCCAGGGCATCCACCCCGAGGTTGATTGCCACGCGGGCATCCTCATAGCGCGTTATGCCGCATATCTTGATCTTGACTTCCACCGGGAAAGCTCCTTGTTGGGTATAGGCTCTCTTGGATTATTCGAAACGCTTGTCGAGAAGCCTCGAAGTAAACAGTGGCTTCGCATATTTCGGTATCAATGCCTATACTTCTTTCAATTCCGTGATAAGCGCTCCCGGATCGCCGGAGCGCATGAGCGATTCGCCCACCAGGATCGCATGAACACCTGCCGTACGCAGGCAGCGAGCGTCCGCGGCGTTGAAAATACCGCTTTCAGATACGACTGTCACGCTCTCGGGCACGTGCGGCAGGATCGCCAGCGTGGCGTCAAGCGAAACGTCGAAGGTTTCCAGGTTGCGGTTGTTAATTCCTATTACCGTCGGCGAGATCCGCATGACCCGCTCGAATTCGCGGATGTCATGCACTTCGATAAGGGGTTCGATATCGAGCTCAACCGATGCGCAGTAGAGCTCATTCATCTGGCCGTCGGACAGGGCGGCGGCGATCAGCAGCAGGGCATCGGCATTGACCGCTGCGGTCTGGGCCACCTGGATCGGGTCGATGATGAATTCCTTGCGAAGGACCGGTAGGGCAACGGCCCCGCGCACCTGCTCGAGATATTTGATTGTTCCCTGGAAAAAGCGCGCATCGGTGAGCACTGATACGGCATCGGCCCCGCCCCGTGCATAGGCCGAGGCAATCTCTACCGGATTGAAATCATCGCGGATAAGCCCCCTTGACGGAGATGCTTTTTTGACTTCGGCGATGAGACCGAGGTCATCGTGCCGGGTCAGTGCCTGCACAAATGCCCGCCGGCTATCGCTCCTGCCGCCCGCAAACCGACCCTTTTCTGCATACAGCGCCCTGACTTCTTCGCGCTTGTGGTCGAGGATTGTTTTCAGGAAATCTGCCATAAAGGCAATATCTGGAAGAAAAGACGCGGAGTCTTGGCCGCCCGTGCTTCAGCGGAGCTGCATCGCCCCGCGCAGAAAAAATAGCAACGGGTGGCGGATGGTGACAACAGTGAGAGAAATGCTTCGGTGGTTGTTGCCGCCGAAGCATTTCTCTCAGTACATCCGGCCAATTCATGAGCTCGAGCTGATGCCCCGGCAACCGTGGATCTTTACGTGACAGGCAGAGAAGAGGTAACGTACTGTTTTTGCCTCCGGGGAAAAAGCGCCGGAGGAAAAGCGGGCCTCTACTCGACCCAGCCGTAGGTGCGCTCGACGGCCCGTTTCCACTGCGCGTAGAGCCTGGTGGGCGCATCGCTTCTGCCGTCGGGCATCCATCGTTTGTCTTCAGCCCAGTTTTCGCATATTTGGTCTTCACTCTCCCAGTAGCCCGCCGCGAGTCCTGCCGCGTATGCCGCACCCAGTGCCGTTGTTTCGGCAACTTTCGGGCGCACGATGGGAACGCCGAGAAGGTCGGCCTGAAACTGCATGAGCAACTCGTTGTGCACCATGCCGCCGTCGACTTTAAGCGCTGCGATCTCGATTCCCGCATCCCCGGCCATTGCATCAAGGATATCTCGCGTTTGATACGCGGTGGCTTCGAGGGCCGCACGGGCAAAGTGGCCGCGGTTGACATACCGTGTAAGTCCCACGATAACTCCGCGTGCATCGTCGCGCCAGTACGGGGCATACAGGCCCGAGAACGCGGGAACGAAATAGATGCCGCCGTTGTCGTCGACCGAGCGCGCCAGCTCTTCGACAAGCGGCGCAGTATCAATGATCTTGAGGTTGTCGCGAAGCCATTGCACGAGCGCCCCGCCGATAGCCACCGACCCTTCGACAGCGTATATGGCCGGGGCATCGCCCCGTTTGTAACAGACAGTTGTAACCAGGCCGTGACGCGAGTGCTTGACGGCCGTACCCGTATTGAGCATGGTGAAACAGCCTGTCCCATACGTGTTTTTGGCGTTGCCCGGAAGCAAGCATGCCTGGCCCAGGGTTGCCGCCTGCTGATCGCCGATACTTCCCATAATCGGCAGCCGGGCGCCGAACGGCCCTGTGTCCCGGGTATACCCGTACTCTTCCGAATTAGAGCAAATGCGGGGAAGCAGAGCGGGCGGAATACCGAACGCATCGCAGATGTCCTCGCGCCAGGAGAGGGTCTGGATGTCCATGAGCATGGTGCGTGATGCGTTGGTGACATCGGTGATGTGCATGCCGCCATCGGCCCCGCCCGTCAGGTTCCAGATGAGCCAGGTGTCGATTGTGCCGAACAGCGCATTCCCCCGATCCACGGCCTCCCGGACAATTTTGACATTTGCGATAAGCCATACGAGTTTGAATGCCGAGAAATAGGTTGACAGGGGCAGTCCCGTAACGGGCCGGAACGCATCGATACCGCCGCGCGCCTCCTTCATTTCATCGACGAGGGCGGCGGTGCGCGTGTCCTGCCACACCAGCGCGTTGTGAAGAGGACGGCCGGTGCGCTTGTCCCACACAATAGTGGTCTCCCGCTGGTTGGTGATGCCCACGGCCGCGATAGCCCGGGGCGTGATGCCGGCCTGCTTCATGGCAGCCGTGATGCACTCCCGCGTCTTGTGCCATATCTCCATTGCATCGTGCTCCACCAGTCCCGGCGCCGGGTAGATTTGCCGATGCTCCGACTGGGCAACGGCAACGGGAATGCCGTCTTTTCCGAAAAGCATGCACCGTGTGCTGGTCGTTCCCTGGTCGATTGCGGCGATAAATGTGTTCACTGCCTATCCTTTCCGCGCCTACATCTTGGGCCGCGAGAATATCCATTTCACGCGTTGCCACAAGGTGGCGTTCTCGATGCACAGGAACGTGTTGAACGCCTGCGTCAGCTCGGCGCACCGAAGATAACCGTAGGATTTGTGGGGGTTGGCAACGCCGTCATGCTCGTAGTTGTTATATACGATCTGGTCGAACGGCCTGACACCGTGACTGTTTTCGGCGTAGTGGTTTCGAAGGTTATAGTTCAGGCAGGTGACATCGTCGAGATCCGAAAAATTCAGCCAGCGCCGCATCAGCCCGGGTGGTGTGGGAAGCTTTGTGCCCGGATCGGTCGCGCCCAGATTCAGCTCCTGAGTGATCTTTCTGAGAATCACGGGAAATCCCAGCGGGCAGCCCATTGTCACCAGAGTATGCACCGGTATATCTGGCACGACATGCAGCATGACATCATAGGCGACAATGCACCCCATCGAGTGGGCCAGGACCATGATCGTATGCGCGCGGTACGCGCGCAGCAGACGGGCCAGCTCCTCGCGTATGAGCTCGCGGGCGGGCACCATACGGCCGTGCTCGTCGCGAAGCTTCTTGTGATAGTAGGTGTCAAGCTCGACAAACATGCGGCGCAGGATCATGTTGGAAACCGCGTCGATATTCATGAATCCCGATTTGCCCGCGACCAGTTCGAGAAGCTGCTGATGAACGCTGTTTGAAATCTGTTTTCGAAACGCCCGCGGGTCGCGGGGCCCGAACATTTCGCCTTCAATGTAGGGCTCCCAGAGATAGCGCGGACTGTCCTGGTCACTCTCGGAAGGATCCTGGGTCCTGGGATGCATGTAGTGCGACCAGTACGCCATTTCCAGCCGAAAACGGGGCACCGGCAGGTTGATAATCTTGAACCCTTCGGCTATTGACTTTTTCCACCAGTTTGCCAGCAGATAGCGCGGCGGCTTGTTGCGAAGGCCGTGGATTGCGATAATCACCGGGGCCATGGTCATGTCTCTCCGAATGTCTCGGCCAGGTTGATATCATTGGTCATGATCGCGCGAATCCGCGATGCGCCTGGAAGCGACATGAGCGTTTCAATGGCGGCGGGATCATCAACGGTCCAGCATTGTACGGGCGGGAGTGTGTCCGCCAGTCGTTCCGGCTGATCGAGAAGCAGCTTATAGTGCGGATGCGCGAAGTGGAGGATGCTTCGCACGGCATCAGGGAGCCCATCCCAGTGTTTCCATTCCTCGAAAATGAATGCATGGCGGACATCGATATCCGCGGTTGCTTCGGCCGCCCGCTCGACGATATCTGCCGAGAATGAGCTGAGCACGACATCACCGCGGGGACGGTAGGATGCAAGAGCATCCAGCAGCGCGCCCATGAACCGGTCCATGTCGTAGCCGGCCTGTTTTATCTCGATGCACAGCTCTGTCTTGTGTTCCACGAGATCGAATGTCTCGAGAATATCGGGCACGGGGCAAGCCGCCTGGCCGGCGGCCCGGGCGTGGCAACGCTGCAGCTCATCGAATGTCATCGCGGCCACGGCGACCATCGTGTCCTTGGGCACGGAGGTGTCGTGCAGCACGGCAATCCGTCCGTCAGCGGTCAGCTGAACGTCCAGCTCTATGCCGATAAGGTTATGGCCGTTGCGGGCATGCTCAATCACCGCCTGAAAGGCCGCCAGGGAGTTCTCGGGAAAACGACGCGAATAGCCACGATGGGCAATAAAGTTCATTCTTCCCGCTTTCGCTCGACTGGGGGAAGTGTTCGAGTGAACACGACTGACACTCCTGTCTTCTCAACGTTCTTGATGCACATGTCGCCCCGTGTCACTGGCAGGTCGATGCGCAGGCCGTACACTGCTTTAAGGACCCGTTTGATACGGTCACGGGACACCGGCCCAGATGTTTTCACCGGCACGCAGGGCCAGTCGGACGACGAGGTCCTGGCCACGGCGGTCACCACGCGTTTCGGATCGGTTGCTTCCTGGATGCCGTACCCGGCGCCGCGCGCGCACTGGTTGCCGGTGACTACCGTCCCCCGCGCGGCCTTCCTAACTGTCAACCGACACCCGTTGGGACAGACTATGCACACGATATTCATTGGCGGACGGTCCTTGTGTTCAGGTTTCCAGCGTGCACTGTACAGGCACATCGGGACGCAGTGCTGCGGTTTCGCGTTCGCTCAAACTGCACGAGATCATCTCGGCGGGTCGGACGTGCTTGAGCGCGCGGCGCACGACCTCTGCGCCCTGCTGTTGGATAACAAGTTTTGCCCGGTCATGTGCCGCCAGCGCTCGCATCAACAGCCGCGTCGTTTCGCCGGGCGCGCACCGGTTGGGTAATACGTATTTCAGATTTGCGCCGGCCTCTACTGGCGCGGTGGCCCGCGTATCACGCCCGTGGTGAATATAGGCGGCGACATTCCCGCCACATGTTTCCGCTTCTTCGGAAACGTAGTCGACCAGATCATGGACATGCAGTACATTTCCACACGCGAATATTCCTTCGACGCTGGTCTGGAGCCGGTGATCGACCTCCGCGCCATTCGTGTCGGGGCTGATGGCGATACCCGCGCGGCGCGACAATTCGTTTTCGGGAATGAGCCCGACCGAGAGCAGGAGGGTATCGCATTCGACCGTGAATGCCTTGCGGGCGCGCGGCACCCCGTTGTGCAGCGGAGAAATCTCCACGGCTTCAACGCGATCCGTTCCCCTGATCCTGGTGACCGCATGACTCAGATGGAGCGGGATCGAGAAATCCTGAAGGCATTGGACAATGTTCCGAGTAAGGCCCGACGGGCAGGGGAGTATCTCGACCACGCAGCGCACCCGCGCGCCTGTCCATGTGAGGCGGCGTGCCATGATAAGACCGATGTCGCCCGAGCCGACAATAACCACCTTCTTTCCGGGCATGTATCCGTCGATATTAAGGAGCCGTTGTGCGAGGCCCGCCGTCAGGATGCCCGACGGGCGCAGGCCGGGAATACCGATGTTGCCCCTGTTGCGTTCCCTGCATCCCATGGCGAGGACAATGGCGCGGGCGTGAAACTCGAGAACACCGTGCCGTCCCGAATAGGCATGGACGGTCCTCGACTCGACTTCCGGCGCAATATCCACCACGGTCGTTTCGAGATAGATGTCGATGGGAAGCGAGAGGACTCGCTCGATACACCGTCCGGCGTATTCAGGGCCGGTGAGTTCTTCCTTGAAATGGTGCAGGCCGAAGCCGTTGTGGATGCATTGAAGAAGAATCCCGCCGAGGTGCTCTTCGCGGTCGACCAGCGCGACCTGCAGCCCCCGCTCACAGACAGCGCATGCCGCGGCCATGCCCGCGGCGCCCGCGCCGATTACCACCGCATCGTAGTGCTTTTCAGTTTTCATTTGCACCTGTCAGCGGGCGGTTGACAACTACCTCTCTTGTCCTTCGCCCAACCGTCCGCTCACCTCGTAGCTTCCCGCGCCGCGTTTGGTGAACGCGGAGATGTGCTTTCCCGTTTCCCGTGCCAGGATCTTGAGAATTTTATAGGTGCAAAACCCTCCCTGGCACCTGCCCATGCCGGCGCGCGTATAGAACTTTATCCCATCGAGCGTGGTATGTCCTTTTCGAATGGCCTCGACAATCTCCGCCTCGGACACGGTCTCGCACCTGCATACGATGTTGGCGTACCGTGGGTCATTGTCGGCAAGGCGCGCCATGGTTTCGGGCGTTTGTGAACGGGCGGTAACCACCTTTTCGAGCCGGGCGCGGAAACTGCGCTTTTCGGTGAGCTTCAATCCGGCTTGCTTGAGCAGATTCTTTACGAGTTCGGCTATTGCCGGCGAAGCGGTCAGGCCGGGCGATTGAATGCCAGCCACCTGAACGACACGCCGCGCTTTGGTGGAGATGGCGATGAAAAAGTCGCTTGTATCGAGGACGGGGCGAATGCCGGCAAACGCGGTGATGATATCCCGGCGCGACACCAACGGCACCATATGCACGGCGCTGGTGAACACGGTCTCCAGGTTATCGCTCGTGGTCGATACATCCTTCTTGTCGTTGATATTATGCGCGGTCGGGCCGATCATCGTGGTCCCTTCGACCGTGGGTATCACGAGGATACCCTTGGAGTTCTTCGCGGGCACTGGAAACAGAACATGGCCGGGATAGCATGCAGCGTTCCGGTCGAGGAGATATTCTTCGCCCTTGCGCGGATGTATCCGGAACCGCTCCGCGCCCAGGATCCGCGATACCGTATCGGCATACAGTCCCGCGGCGTTCACTATGTAGCGAGCCGATACCTCTGTTCCATCTCGTGAGATAAGGCGGTAACCGCCCCGGACCGGGGTAGCGCGGGTGAGCTCGAAATCGGTTATGATTTCGACACCATTGTTGCGCGCGCACTCCGCGAGAGCGAAAACAAAACGATAGGGCTCGATGATGCCGCCGCTGGGAGCGTGAAGCCCGCCCACGGCGTCGGGGTTCAACTTTGGTTCGAGCGTATGAATCCGCTGCGCGCCGCATATCTCGAGCCCTTCGACACCGTTGGCCAGGCCCTGTGCGTAGAGATGCGCGACGGTTTTCATCTGCTCCTGGGAGAACGCGACAACCAGTATTCCCACGCGCCGAAACGGGAATCCGAGCTCGTGGTGCAGCTTCTCGAACATCAGGTTGCCCTGAATTTCGAGCCGGGCCTTGAGGGAATGCGACTGGTGATGAAATCCCGCGTGAATGATGCCGGAGTTCGCCTTGGAGACTCCGAAGCCGACGTCTGTGCATTTCTCCAGCAGGACGACGTCGAGCTTATACGCGGAGAGACATCGTGCGATCGCGGAACCGCACACCCCTGCGCCGACAATGGCGACATGATACGTTGGCGTAGCCATGGCTACTCTTATGGTATCATGACGGGGCGCCTTTCGCACAGGGGGCATTGGAGAAAGCAGGAAGAAACATATTTACCATGTTTACCCCGGAAAAAAACAGCAAAATAGCCCTTGGCGGTTTTGCCTGCTTTTCTTCATTTTCCCCTGATACCCCTTCCGGTACATAAGCTGCTGCCCCGGGAAGCGTGGATGCTTTCTCCGCCGGCATGGGAAGACTAATTCACCTCCGGGGAGAAATCGACGGAGAATCGTCAGGGAAAAACCCAACGAATCCCTCCTAATC
>WJMI01000102.1 GCA_014728015.1 Chitinivibrionales bacterium
CGCCACGGCGGGTCTGCCGTGGCGCACACCGGTGCCGGCAAGCGTGAACGCGCCGCCGCTTCCGGACACGGCAGAAAGGCCGCTGTCCCACAGATACACGCGCGCGCCGGCGACACCGTTTCCGGCCGTATCGGCTACCGTGCCGGAGATGCGTACGCCGGCGCGTATCACGACAGCGCTCAGCAGAAGGGCGGCGCAGGCCCGCAGCCGGCCGTCTGGGGAAACCGCGATCATTGCGGCACCTTTGCGAATACGGTGTCGGCCCGGAGACGTTGCATACACGGGCTGGGCCTGCCGTACACGCATTTTTTCAGACCGCAGGGATAGTAGGGGCACGTGGTGTCCTGGAGTACGGCGGCTTGCGCGCCGAACGGCCCCCATTCGGAAGCGAGGTTCACGCCCGAGTACAGAGCGACCAGCGGGATGCGAAATGCGGCCGCGAGGTGCACGGTGAACGTGTCGACCGAGATGACCGAGGCGCTCATCGTGACAAGCGCGGAGTATTCCCGGAGCCCGGCGCGGACGGACACGACCGGGCGCCGCGATGCCGTACCGCTCAGCAATGCGGCCTTTTCCCGGTCGAGATCGGCGGTCACCAGGGGCATGCGCGCGGCGAGGCGCGCCGCCAGGTCCAGCCACTGTTCCATTGGCCATTCCTTGAGGGCAAGCCCCGCGCTCATCTGCAGCAGGGCGTAGGTCCCCTCGCGCACGCCGCGCTCTTTGAGGAGGTCCCGGGCCCGGGCCAATGCATCCTCCGGCACGGCCGGCGCGGCCGGCGCGGGCTTGGGAGGGGTTGCGCCGGCGGCCTCGAGCATGCGCGCGTGCAGCCCGATAATATGGGTGTGGTAGTCACGCTGCCAGCGCACGTCGCGGTTGAGCAGAAACCCCATTCCGCGTATGCCGGAGCCCACGCAGAACCGTGCGGCCAGGCGTGCGAGCATGATGTTGCGCGGATCGCCGTGCAGCTCGAACGCCAGATCATAGCGCTGGAAGTGGCTGCGCGCAAAGGCCGCGGCGGCGAGCCACCCGGTGCTTTCGCGCCGCGAGAGCCACGGGGTATTGAGACATACCACATCGTCAAGTTCTTCGATCATACCGGCTATCGGCCGGCTCATCTCGCGCACCAGCATGGATATGCGCGAGTCCGGATAGCACGCGCGAAGGTTTTTCACCAGGGGCGCCGCGAGCACGGTATCGCCGATATGATCCACCTGGATCACGAGGATGCGCCGCGGGGCCGGGACGTGCTTCCGCCTGATGAAACAGAACACCACGGCGCCGGCAAGATCGACCAGGCGCGTGGCCAACGCCAGCACCGGGGAGCGAACACGGTAGTGCCGCCCCGCCACGCTCCATCCTATGCGTTCCTTGCGTATCACGCCTGCATCCTATGTGCGCCGTTTTCCTATTCTGTCGAGCAGCTCGGCGATACCCGGCTCCCACCGGAAATGTTCTTCGATGAAGCGCCGGCCTTCGAGGTTGACCCGGAGCCCCCGGCCGAGCAGGTCGAGCGTGCGCCGTTCCATATCGTCAATGGTCTGTTCGACATACACGTGGTCCTTGAACAGGTAGGCATCGCCGGCATCGTTGCACACGACCTGCAGGCCCACGGCAAGGTATTCCCGGAGCTTCAGGATGGCGCGGCAGTTGTTGGTGATGGTGGGCCGCATGTAGTTCAGGCCGATCCAGTTGTGGGCCATGACCACGGGGATGAGATGATGATCGATCCGTCCCAGGAAATGCACGTTGCCGCTGATGCCGAGCTCCGCGATACGGTCTTCAAAGTATTTCCTCCGCACGCCGTCGCCGATGACCTTGATATGCAGGTCGTCGTGGGCCCGGCACAGCCGCTCGAACATCACCAGCAGATCGTCGAAATCGGAGGTGATGCCGAGGGTCGCCAGATACACGATCGATTTGGTAATATCTTCGGGCTTGCGCGCGGGATCGCACGGAACAAATACATCGGAAAGCCCCTGGGTGAGAAACAGGACCTTGTTCCCGGGAACCCCGATATTCGCGGTGACATACTCTTTGAGGCGCGGCGTGTGGCAGGTGACCAGATGGAACGCGCGCGGCAGGTGGTGAAAAAAGTATCGCGACAGCCACCGGCCGATGCCCGGTTTCAGGTATCCGAAGTCGAGATCATCGATGTCAAGCACCGTGCGCTTGAACAGGAGCCGGGCGAAAAGCGCGGGAAAGCAGTTGTTGGGCGCCGGTTTCAGGGCATAGTACACGCCGCAATCGATATGCCGCAGAAACACCAGCATGTTGAATGCGAGCGATACGATCATGTCGAGCGCGAGATTGTTGAGCGCGGGCGATGTGCGGTACACCACGCCCTCGAGCCTGGGCGCGGGAGCGCCCGCGGGCCGGCGCTCCACGTATACGACCGTGTGGCCCTGCCGCCGGATATGCTGCGCGATGTTCCAGAACCGCACCGCGCTGCCCGATATGCTGGTGAACGGGGAGATGAGGAGAAATTTCATGCGTGATATCTGTTGGCGTTATCGAGTGACAGAGTGATGCAGACCCGCAACAATCGCCCCTGATACTCCACTGCCCGCGTAGTCCATTGTTGCCGCCGCCTTTCCCGCAGCGAATGTTATCATTTGGTCAATAATACGGTCCACTTGCGCATGCTTTGGGTGAAAGCGCCCCACGACCGGAACATCCGCACAAGCATCATCCACACGTACCGCGGCCGTCGGTAGTACCGCCGGTAGAACGTCCGGAGGTACTCGTTGAGCTGCTGGTTCGTGAGCGAGGGCAACTGGACGGCCGAGTGGTGCACGCTGTCGTGTTCGTGCCATGCCGAGGTCAGCAGGCAGCCGTTTTCCTCCAGGAGCCGGTAGTAGTCGGTGCCGGGAAGCGGGGTGGGCGCGGACACCTGGGTAAACTCGGCGTTCAGCTCGAACGCGAACTGCATGGTTTCCTCGACCGTGGCCGGCGTGTCCCAGTAGAACCCCAGCATCACGCAGTTGAGTACGTCAAGACCGTGCTTTTTGGCGATGCGCACGCCGCGACGGATGTCGTTTTTCGTGGTCTGCTTGCGCATGCGGGCCAGGACCTCGTCGTTGCCCGACTCAACCCCGAAGAGCACCATCCGGCATCCCGCTTTTTTCAGCCACGCGGCAAGCTCGTCGGTCATGAGCGAGGGCCGGGCCTGGACCGAGAACAGCACCCGGATGCGCTCCCGGACCATGAGCCTGCATATCTCCATCGCGCGGCTGCGGTCGATATTGAACGTATCATCGTCAATACGAATCTCCCGCACGCCGTGCTCGTCGACCAAATGTGCGATTTCTTTCACCACCCGCGCAGGCGACATGGTGCGATGCCTGTGGCCGTAGATAGTCTCGGGATAGCTGCAGAACACGCAGTTGAACGGGCATCCGCGCGAGGTGATCATGGTGGCCGCGGGAAACGCGACAAACACGCTCTCGTAGAATTTCGACAGGTCCACCAGATCGTATGCCGGAACGGGGAGCGCATCGAGGTCTTCGATATACGGCCGGTCCTCGTTGACCGCCACGGCGCCGCCGGCCTGCCGCCAGGTCAGCCCCGCCACGTTGTCAAGAGATGCTCCCGCGCGCAGGGCGCCGACCAGCTCCGCTACGGCATAGTCCCATTCCCGCCGGAGGACATAATCGACACATTCCTTGGCAATCTCGCTTTGATGCAGCGCGGTCACGTGCGGTCCCACCCAGATGACATGCACGCCGCGGCCCCTGGCGTGGCGGCTGATCGCCTCGGCGACCAGCGCGTTGATATGCTCGACCATGATGACCATCGCGAACGGCGCCAGCGTGTCGATATACTCCCGGGTCATGGCGCAGTCGAAACGCTGCGTGGGGCAGTGAAGGTACCGGACCGCGTACCCCTGTTCGCGAAGAACCGCCGCGCAAGACAGGTTCTGGTAGCTGTAGATCTGCTCGCCGGTCTCGTTCAAGCAGGGGTGACGGCGCCCGGCCTTGGAAACCGTGGAGTCCGGCGTCCAGTCGAGGGTAGGCGGCGGCTCGACAAACAGGACCGTGGTATGTTTCGGGTCCGGATTATCCATGTTCGTTTCCCTGCAAAACCCACGGGGTCCTGCCGGCTAGCGGGCCAGGGGGCCATGCTTCAGCGCCCCCGCGATGCTTTGCTCGAACCGCTGCGCTGCGAGGCGGGGATCCGGGGCCGCCGTGATCGGGCGCCCGACAACCAGTATCGTGGCGCCCGCTGCAATCGCGCTTTCAGGCGTTGCCACCCGTTTCTGATCGTCGGCGTTGCTGTCCGGCATACGGATGCCCGGCGTGATTATTTCGAATGTGTCGGGCAGCCCGCCGCGGACGGCGCCGAGATCGGCGGCCGAGCATACGATGCCGTCAAGACCGGCGCGCGCGGCAAGCCCTGCGAGATGCCGCACGTGATCTCCCGGGGCGCGGCCGACCAGGAGTTCTTCGCGCAGCGCGCGCTCGTCGATACTTGTCAGCACTGTGACGCCGACCAGGCGCGGCGGGCGGGCCGCGCGTGATGCCGCATCCGCGGCCGCCTGAAGCATGGCCATGCCTCCCTGGGTGTGGACTGTCAGAAAATCGACCTCGTGGGATGCCGCGGCCGCGACCGCCTTGCCGACTGTGTTGGGGATATCGTGGAGCTTGAGATCCAGGAATATGCGGCGCTGAGCGCTGCGGATATGCTCGAGCACGCCCGGCCCGAACCGCGTGAACTGCTCCAGGCCAATCTTGTAGATACCGATGTGTTCCCGCGTGTCGCGTATCAGACCGCGGATCGATTCGGTTCGGACGCAGTTATCAAGCGCCAGCGCCAGGTAATCGCGGGCACGTTTTTCCATGCAATGAAAAATGGTTTCTCCCCCGCGGTGAGTACAATCAGGCACGGGATGCTTCGCGTAAAAGCCCGAGCAGGCGCCGCGAAGCCGCATCCCAGGTGTATTTCTCAAGCACTTGTGCGCCGCGCAAAAGAAGCGAAGCATGGTCGAATCCAGGGTCCCACACGTCCTTGATTACCCGGGCAATGTCCGCGGGATCGAACGGGTCGAAATACAGGGCGGCATCTTTGGCAACTTCCTCCATGACCGTGCCTTTCGAAGTCAGCACCGGACAATCCAGGCAGAGCGCCTCGAGCACCGGTATGCCGAACCCTTCGAAAAACGACGGGTACACAAATGCCCGGCACGAGAGGAACTGCTCCCGGAGGCCTTCGTCGGACAGGTACCCCAGGGGCCGGATATGTTCTTTGACCGGCGAGCGCTCGATGCAGCCCACGGTTTTCCCGCTTTTCCAGGTGCGCGGCCCGGCCATGTGCAGGGGAACGGTGATGCCTTCCGCGTGAAGGATTTCCAGGGCCTTGACCAGGTTCACCAGGTTCTTGCGCGGCCCGTAGTTTCCCACGTAGAAAAGGTTTCGCGCGCGGTTCTCCCGGCGGTATTCAACAGGCGGATGCCAGTCGGGCCTGCCGCAGGGGACCGTGACAATCCTGCTCTCGTCTATCAGGCC
>WJMI01000103.1 GCA_014728015.1 Chitinivibrionales bacterium
CGTCCTTCTCATATGCCAGATTCAGGTGGTAGACCGCCCGTTGCAGATCGCCTTTGTTCTCATAGATGTCGGCCAGAAGGATATTGACGTAGGCCTCGTTGCTACCGCCCTCCGGGTAGCGAAGGAGCCATTCGACCGCGCCTTCATGGTCGCCGAGCTCTCTATTCATCTCTGCCAGGGCGACATAGCATTCGTCATTGGCGGGATAGAGCAGGGCAATCTGCTCAAAAGTCGCGATTGCTTCAGGGTATGCGCCGGCCCTGCGGTACGAGGCCGCCAGGATCAACAGCGCCTTTTCATCGTTGGGCTCCAGGTCGAGCGCCCGCCGCGCGCTGGCCACGCAGGCGCCTATATCGTCGAGAGAGTGGTAGGCAATCGCCAGATTCAGATGGGCCCTGAAGAACTCCGGCGCATAGCCAATGCACGCCTTGTAGTACACGATGCTGTGCGGCAGGCTGTCGATCTGGAAATAGGCGTTGGCCATATTGAAATAGCAGAGCGCCGGGTTCTCGCCGGCCAGCGCGGCCTTCTTGTAGAGCTCGATGGCCTGAAGGGTCTTGCCTTCGTTGTACTTCTCGTTGGCCTGGTCCATGTAGTTGGCGGCATGCGTCAGTGAGGACGCGGCAAGAAGGGCAAGAAAGGCGGCAGGTTTTACGCGCATATCAGTCTGTCATCAGTCGAGGACATAGTCAACGGGCCAGCGAACGCGCTGCTTGACCGGAACGCCCTTTTTCATCGCGGGTTTGAATTTCCACGACTGTATTGCCTTGCGGAATGCCGCCGCAAAGCTCGGGTGCGGCGCATCGATACTTTCTATCGTTCCCACGCGGCCGTCTTCGTATACGACAAAGGTAAGGAGGACTGTTCCCTCGACGGCAAGCTCTCGCGCCCGGTCGGGGTAAGGGGGGGCCTGCACATTGACAGGTGAGATGTTTTCGTCGACATCACCTTCTTCAAAAACCTCGACCTCGAGCTGCTGCTGCTGTATCGCGACCCCGTCGCCGCTTCCCGCCACGCTCAGGTCGGGAGTGAATTTAAATTTCATGGTGCTTTGCGCGGGTCGCGCGGACTCGTTGCTCACCGAGCGGATCCGCGAGCGCTGGCGCCGCTGCTCCTGCTTCTCCTCCTTGCGTTTGACCATCTCCGCGACGATGCGCCGCTGGGGCACTATCTGCTTCTTGTCTTCCTTAAGCATGGACAGGAACGTGTGGGTCACGGGAACAATGAGAAAAAGCGAGACATTGATTGACAGCACTATCGCGAATTTGGCGAAAACCTGGGCCGCCTGGGCAAACAGGGACAGCATAGGCTACTCCTTTTCCGCCGCGAGGGACACTTTTTTCGCCCCCGCGAGCGCGCATTGGTCCATGACAAGCACGGCTTTACCGATGGCCGCATCTTCATCGGCGATAATAACAACCGATGTTTCGGGATGCTTGGTTACTTCCTGATCGACCAGCATGTGCAGGCGCTCTGGGGTCACCTGGCGCCCGTGCATGTGAATAGTGCCCTCACGGGTAACGCCGATCATGATGGTCTTCTGGCCCTGGCTCATGGCGGACTTGGCCTTGGGCTTGGACACGTCGACACCGGTTTGACGACTGAAGTTTGTCGTGACCACAAAGAAGATAAGCAGGATGAAGACCATGTCGATCAGCGGCGCCATGTCGACTTCGGCCGCTTCACTCGCACGGTTGAGAAGACCTGATTCATCGAACATACGGTTGTCCTCGGCTATTTCTTTTCCAGGTTCAGCATGGCAAGTTCTTTCTGACTTCCAAGCCGCTTCACCAGTGATTCTCCGTCTTTTAAGAGGGCGGCTGTCAGGTTATTCGATCTGCCGACCAAATAGTTATGAAAGAGCATCATTGGAAAGGCAACGGTGAGACCGGCTTGGGGAGTAATGAGCGCTTTGCTGATTCCCTCGGCCATAAGGCTCGGATTGCCGAATCCGAATTTCGTGATAATCGTGAACGTATCTATCATGCCGTTCACCGTCCCGAGCAGCCCGAGAAGCGGCGCCACGGATATCCATGCCTTCATTGCATTAAACCCGCGGTCGAGGTCGGGAACGGCCACAGACAGGAATTCTTTAAATAGCAGACTGAACGAGCATCTCGTGGCCTGGTCGTCTCGACAGGGCACGAGCTCCCCCAGAAGCGAATCGAAGGACGTCACTCCCGTTTGGGCCTGCTCTTTTTTTCCGGCTATAAGCGAAGCGGCGCCTTTGAGGAACCTTTTGCGTGCCTTGGTGAATTTGCTAAGGTATATCAGCTTGTCCAGGCCCATAAACCATGCCACAATCGATACGAGAAAGATCGGAATCATCAGGAATCCGCCTTTCGCGTAGTACGATGCGAATACATGGTAGAGATTGTGAATCATGCTTCAGGCCACAGTCGATTCAAAATGCGAATTGCATGCTTTTCCATTTCGGACTGGATGTGCAATGAACGGTTTCGCAGCGCGTTGTGGATGAGAAGTATCGGAATCGCAACCGACAAACCTGTTTGCGTGGTGATCAGCGCTTCGGATATACCGCCTGCAAGAATCTTCGGATCGCCGGTCCCATAATGCGTAATAACCTGGAACAGATTTATCATACCGGTCACCGTGCCGAGAAGACCACACAGCGGGGCAGCGCCGGCGATTACCGCAAGCGTTGCCAGGTGCTTCTCGAGCTGGGGCACCTCTTCGACCAGGGTCTCCCGCACAGCTTTCTCCGCGGATGGGCGGTTCCACTTGGAATGCTCGAGGCAGCGGGTGACCACCTTTGCCACAACGCCTTTCTTTTTCTGAGCGTAATCATGCGCCTTGTCGTATTCCTTGTTCTTGAGCATTCCCGCTACGGTGTCATACAGGTCGCGGTTGGCCTTATCCTTTGCACTGAACTGAACGAGCTTCAATATTACGAGTATCAGCGCCCAGACCATCAGGGCAATGAGCGGGAACATGACCGGGCCGCCGGCCTTGAGCCAGGACACGATGCGCGTGGTTGCCTGCACTTTCTTGCCCGACACCAGAATGCCGGTGTTGTCGTCCTGCATGACATCGACCGTAACATCGCCGGTCAGCTCGGCCTGCTCTATCCATACGGGAAGCTGCTCCTGAAGGTGCGCCCGCAGCTCTTCAGCGCCAACCTTCTCGATCGCATAGCGATCGGAGCCGAGCTTTCCGGTCTGGCGTATGATATACGGGTCGCCGCGATCGTTGATGGCGTAGGCGAACACCTTTCCGAAAGAGATGACATTCATCTCCTGAGGCTCGCCGTCATCGGGCATCACCACCTGGCGACGGATAATTGCGTTCATGCCTTTCTCAAGGTACTTGGTCTGGAACGCGAGCACCTTGGGGAGAATGCGCACCGGGTTCTTGTGCTGCTTGAATTCCCGCCGGAGCGCTTCAAGGTCCTTGCGACGCTGTTCCATCTCGAGGGGGTATACGTCAACGAGCCCCTGCGCCTCTTTGTCGAACGCTTCGTCAAAGGTGGCGACCACGTAGGTCCAATCGTCCTTCACGAGTTCGACTTCCTTTCGCTCGTCTTCGAGCTGTCGCTGCTTGGAGAAGACTTCCTCCTTGATTCGTGACAGCTCGGAGAAGGTTCTTTCCTGGAGTTCCCGGAGCCGGGCTGTCTGCTCCTTGTCGATTTCTTTCTGTTCCACGTAACGCTGCTTCAGGCGCCAGCGCTCGGTGATTTGATACTGCAGGGAATCGCGCGCTTCGAGCAGGTACTGCTTGAGCACATCGAGTTCCTTGGCTTTGGCTTCGACTTCCTTTTTCGGGGCTGCCTTTGCAGCGGCCGACAGGATCAGCACGGTGAAGAGAAGAGCGGAAAAACGCATGGCCTTCATAATCCTATTCGTCTCCTTTCGCCGTCGGTGCCTCATCCTGCTTCTGTTTCGCATCCTCTTTGACCACTGCCACTTCCTGCAGCGGCAACTCCACGAGCTCCGGCAAGGCCTTGCCTTCGCGAACGTTAACCGCCTTCAGGATTTGGCCCGCGACCGCGGCATCGGAAATGACACGCCACTGAGGGTTGCCGTTGTCATCGCGGCCGGTAAGCACCGCGGCCCGTGTACCCGTAGCGTTTACAATTGCCTCAAACAGCGTGCCGATCCTGAGGCTGTAGGTTGTTCCCCGCAGGTCGGGTATTGGCGAAGATCCCTGCACGATCTGGACTGATGCCGTGGCCTCGTGCATGTCGCGCGATATCTGAAAAAGGCGGTTGATACCCTCTACATTGTCGATGCTCTTGGTATTGAGATCATTTTTGAGCAGGTGAAGCGCGGAGAGGGGCTTTTTTGAGGCACTCGGAGGAAACCGGGCGGCAAATTCAGCAATGCGGTCCGATGCATCGATAAGGGCTTTGCGGAAATCCTCCTGGAGGAGCCCATACTGCTTCTGCCGCGATCTCTCCGCATCGACCAGAGCAGCCAGGGAGTCGTTCTGGGCCTTGTATACCCTAATGTCCTGCTTAATCGAGTCAGTTTCGTGCCGGATTTCGCGCATGCGCTTGACCGTGCGCTTGCGGTATTCCTCGAAATCCTTGGCATCCTTCTCCTGCTCCTGCACGGTCCGCTCCCGCTCCTCTTGCACCTGCATGAGCTCGCGGCGGACCCGCTTTATCTCGGCATCGAGGTCGGCATCCTGGGCATGAAGGCCCGGAGCCACGAGCAACACCGCGGTTGCTGATAATGCGCAACAAAGCCTGAAAGCCATTTGTTCTCCTATTTATTATAGGTAGTGGGGGAAAAGAAAAATTAGGCACGACATGTGACTGTAGTGTTAGCGAATTGTGAGAAGTGTGTTAGCAGGCAACTTGGCTCAAGACGGCAGGCCAGTCGTGAGGACCTGGATGGGCAATTCTTTTGGGGAATTTGTCGGGATTTTTGCCTTCAGACGGCTGCGATCAGGAAGCTTCGTTGCGGGAGATTGTTGAGCGGAAGGGGAGACAGCTAACTCGAGTTGCCGGGAGCCGATTTCTGGACGATATCTCCATCGTCGTAGACAACATCGGAGACCAACTCACCGCTCGTGTCCCAAGTGCGACAGCGGCCATGCTTCTTACCATCCCTGTAGGAACCTTGTTCCTTCTTTTGCCCGTTTTTGTGCCAGGAAGTGAAAGGACCGTCTTTTTCGCCGGCCCTGAAGTTGCATTCGTATGCTTTTTCGCCGTTGTCATGCCATTCGTGGTACAATCCGCTCCTTCTGCCGTGGTTGTTGAATCCATATTCGCAGAATTTCTCACCATTCTTGTGCCACTCGGAATAGGCGCCGATACGGCGCCCTTCCTCGTAGGAGCATTCGAACCATTTCTGGCCGTTTCTGAACCAGAACATGGACTTGCCGTTAGGTTTGTCCTCCTTGAAATACTGGCGGGAGTAGAGGGCGCCGTTGGGATACCAGTTTTCGTGCTTGCCGTGTTTCACTACCTTACCGTCCTTGAGCTTCTTGACGTGGTAGCGAAGGTTCAGCGTTCCGTCATCGTAGCTGACTTCCCGGACCTCGGTTTTACTGCATCCCGGCAGAGTGGGCAGGACGGAAAGACACAGACAGAACGAAAGAAGAGCGTACAGTTCCTTGGAAACACGGGTGGATACAGGATTCTGTCTCGGGAATGGTAGTATCACGGCGTAGCAAACCCTTCGGCTGTGATGCTCAAATATACAAACGATTCACATGACAATGGGGACAGGGAGGGCGACTCATGCCTGGCAAGAAAAAGGGAGCCCGTTTTGAGGGGCCCCCTTGGTCTTCCGCCATTCGGCTTTCAGGAGCGTGTCCTATTCAAGTCCGTAGGCATCTGTAATAGCGGTCCATTCCTTGTGCCAGTCATCACCAGTGTTGAACGCGCCGCAGTAGTCGACATCAGAGAAGAAATCAGACGGCTCGTCAACCATGTGGGTGTTGCCGGCCCAGTCAAGCGCGGGGCTGCCGGAACCCGGAATCGGATCCAGGGTCTGGATGTAGCCATCCTCGCGAGTGACCGTCAGCTTGGGATCCTCCGAGAACAGGTTGAAATTGACAATCAACGAGTCGATGGCATCTTTCTCATCGGAGTCAAGCGTGGCGGGATCCTGGTCGGAGTATTTGATGATATTCGCGCTGTCCTGGTCATAGCCGAAACCATAGAAAATGTTTCCGCTGATAACCAGCGTAGGGCTGGAGGCGAGCATATGGTCGGACGGCAGGTTGCCGTCGTCACCCTTTTCGTTATCAATATTGATCACGCCGGTGTAGGCAACAGTACCGCTGGAAATCTTCAGGTCGCCGGGGTACCCGTAAATAATGGAGTTGTGGATATGAACGCCGGTTTCTTCGCGGAACTTGAACGCCATATTTCCATTGTTCTTGGAGTCGGCGCCCGAGCCCATGAAGGTGGCATTATAGACAACCGGCTGTGAATAGTGCTCGTCGTCACCGCGATTGTCACTGGGGTTACCGTCGCCCTCGATGCCGCGGTCGGCCGTGGACTCGTCCTGGATAACGAACCAGAACTGGCCCTTTCCGGCGAAGCTTTCGTCCCAGTCAAACGAGTCGTCGCCGTTACCGGCAGAGATAAGGCGCTTGGTATTGACCGTGCCGCCGAACCACTCAAAACCATCGTCACGGTTGTTGTAGACTTCAACGTTTGTGATCTGCGTCCCGCTGCCGACAGCGCCCATGGTAAGGCCGTTGATCTCGTTGCCTTCACCGATGTTGCTGCCGCCGTGGCGGATGGAGACAAACCTCAGGACACCGGAGCTGTCGTCGAGGTCCGGAGATGCGCCGCCGCCGTATTCACCGCGCGGATCGTCGGCCTGGATACCTTCGATTTGCTCGATACCGTCCTGGCGGTTGGTTCTGGACTTGCCGAGAAGAATCAGACCGCCCCAGAGACCACGCGAAGCCTGGGTCAGGTCGTTGACTTC
>WJMI01000104.1 GCA_014728015.1 Chitinivibrionales bacterium
ACCGTTTTCCTCGAGCCAGATCGTCGCCGGGCAGCCCGGCGACGTGAATGTCCGGTTGCCGTACGGCGGATAGTAGGACCAGTAATCGCCGACGTCTCCCGTGTCCTCGAAGTAGTTGAGACCGGCGTACGAAGCGCCGGTCCTTTTATCGGCAAGGTCGAACGTGCCGTCGGGATTGACCGTCACGGTGAGGAACTCATTCTCAAGGGTATTATGGCATCGCGAAATTGTATCGAACGTGGCGTTGGGCGAATGCGGCGACCACTCGGACCTGCGCTCGAACCGTCTGCCGGGCACCGCCTTCAGGACCGTGTACCCGAGGGCCGGCACCTCGCCTGTGTCAAGAATGGCCACATGACGGTCGACATAGTGCGGAAACGGGCGGGTGTCCTCGTCGTGGTAGGTAACCACACGTTCCTGTCGCGAAAGATGCTGGACTGCGTATTCGCGCCCCTCGTCGTCGATCACCGTGAAATCCCACACCCCCTCGCGCTGCGGGAAATCCACCGTTATTCTGGCAAGCGCCCGGTGCGGACGGGCACAGGAATTGGTGACAACAAGCAGAACATCGTTGTCGTCGAATGATGACAAATCGATACGCCTGACCAGTTCGGCGGTGGCTCGTTCATGAAGCACATCGCCGATTTCGACGACCTGTTTCAGGCGATGCTCGACATCATCGGCGGTCTTGTCCTGCGTGACTCCGTTGATCGAATCATGCGGGTGGGACTTGAAGAGGTATTCCCATCCGGTATCGAAAAAGCCCTTGGGGTACCGCGCGCCGATCATCCCCATCGCCGACGCCAGCGGCTCGGCCTGGCGAATAAGTACGTTCTGGGCCTTTTTGTTGAGCGTCTTGAGGTACATCCGGGTTGACAGGGCGTTTGCCGAGGTCGATCCGCCGCGCCCGTCGCGAAGCTCCCCTTTGACAACGTTGAGCGTGTCGCGATCGATCTCTTTTTCGAGAAGCGCGAAGTATTCGTCGAGAGTGCCGATGCGAAATTCCATGTCGTCGAACTGTTCGTTCGCCTCATGAATGATGTCGGTGGTCAGACGCTGTGCGCCCGCGTAGTCGGTCCCGCTGACCATCAGGCGAACACCCGGAGCGACTGTCTCTTTTGCCTGATCGAACGCGTCGAGAATGCCCCGTTTCACCCAGTCCCTGGAGAAGGTTTCCTCGTCGTCTATAACGAACCCGTCATCGAAGTACCGGTCGGCATCGGCCGGGCGGTAGTAGAGCAGTCTCTTGCGCGCGTTGTCGAAATCGTACCCGGCATCCATTCTGCAGTAGTCGACTCCGAAACGAATCGGGATGTAGGCACTGAAGAAGTAATTGTTGCGGTACATGTTCCCCAGACGGGTTGTCAGAAGGCGGGTACCATCGGGGGATTCCCACAGAAATTCGCTCATCGGGGCACGTTCCTCAGACACTTTCTTGCTGGCCATGACATAGTCAATCCCGAATCCTTTGTAGATCTGCGGAAACTGTGCGGTTTGTCCCCACCCGAACGAAGTGTAGGCGATTTTGAGACAGGAACCGTAGCTTTGCGAAACCCGGATTCCCTTGAGCATATTTCGCACCAGGCATTCACCGTCAAGCGGATACAGATCCGGAGCGGTGTACCACGGGCCCAGCGCGATGTGCCCGGCGCCAACGTGCTTGCGCACGGCATCTTCCATTTCGGGCCGCACTTTGAGGTAGTCCTCAACCGGAACACTCTGCCCGTCCATGAAGTAGTACGAGTATTCGGGGTTCTTGTCCATCTCGGCAAGGAGGTTGTCCATGAATTCCACCAACATCTGCCGCGTGCGCCAGAGCGGGTAGCGCCATTCGCGGTCCCAATGAGTATTGGGGGAAACGATCACCTGAGTCTTCTTCACTTGCTCGCGGTCCGCTTTGGGCAAACCGCCGGCGGTGTTCTGCTCTGCTGCCTGTGTATTCATCGCTTACTCCTCACGCAATGCCGCGCCTATCGGGAATCCGGCGCGATAAGGATTTCTCAGCCAATAAAAGTGAGTATCTCGTCGAATGATTCGCCGTAGCCTGCACACAGGCTCCGGGTGCCGCTCTGGGCGATATTGCCGCCGCCGATTCCCAACGGGGCGAATCCCGCCAGCCGGACGCTGACCACTCCCGCCCCGCTGTCTTCGATACCAACGACGTGGTGGCGCTCTTCGAAAGGAATACCGAGACCGACGCGCGCCGTCTCGGCGTACAGCCACGGGTGGGGCTTGATACACAGCTCCCCCATGGTCCCGGCGCTACCTTTTCGCAGGGCCGTTCCGGCCGTTACCGCGGCATCGTAGAAGCTCACAGGGTCGCCCATGCCAAGAGTCGTGAAAGCCGACACAATCTCGGGCCAGGCTTTCTCATACAGCCCCGAAGTGACCAGCCCGATTTTGATTCCCCTGCTCTTGAGCTCGAGCAGAAACTCCTTGAGTCCCGGCGATGGGGTGAATGCCCCGGCCCTGCCGTTACCGTCGAGGATGGCCCTCATTTCGCGGCGCGTGTGACGGAAATAGTGCTTTCGCGCCTCCTCGACAGTCGCGTGCGGCGCATATTTCGCAATGCAATACTGCAGGTGCTCCGAGACACTGTGCCCTGACACAAACGGCAGGTCTTCGTCGCACAGCCGGAATGATGAATCCTGAAGCAGATCCGCCGTTGTCATTTCGATGATCCACATCCAGAATTCCTCGGAGCGAACGCTGGTGCCGTCCAGGTCCATGAGGACCGCTTTGATCGGATGACGGATCTCGACCGGGTGGACCGGGTAGTACGCGGGATATCCCATGGCGGAACGAACACAGGCAAGGGTATGCGTCTCGAACGTGACAAACTCCACCTTGCGGTCGGCGGTTGTGTGTATGGCCGCAACCCCGCCATTCTCCAGACTGAAACGACCATCGGTAGTGGCAACAAGCGGCGTGAGGCTGTCGGTCGACTCGAGTGCAGCGGGCAGGGGTTTCGAAATCGCAGGTGCCATGGGTCACCGCCGGGAAGAAATTTGCGGGCAACACGGGTAGCTGCGGATAATCTAGTGCAAATCAATGGGATAAACGGTCAACGAAACTGCGTTTCGAAGTGCACTATCCTGTGATTTGGCGGGGAATCAGCGGGAGAATTCTATGCGGATTTTCGACAAGCCCCGGGGGTCACGCCGAATTCCTTCTTGAATAGCCGGCTGAAATACTTGGGGTTGTCGTAGCCGAGATCGACCGCAATCTGCGACACGGCCTTACCACTGGTTTGCAGCAATTCTCGGGCGCGCTCCATCCTCTTGCGGATCACATACCGTTTGGGCGAAACACCAGCGACATCTTTGAACACGTGGGAGAAATGGCTTTCGCTCATGAATGCGCTCGATGCGAGTTCTTTGAGCGAAATGTCCGAATCCAGCTTCGTGTTGATGAGCATCATGACATTGCCGATCCGAGTGGCGTTGATATCGCCCTCATTCTCAGCCTCTTCGTGGCGCCGCTCGAGCGCGCGCTGAAGGAGCACCGTGAACTGGATCAGATAGCTCCCGACAAGCATTTTGCTCCAGCGATCGGTTCTCTCGTTCTCGGCCACGATCTGCTCGAACAGCGTGCGAAACCTGTCGGGAAAATCGAGGTTGACAAGCACCGGGAGGTCTTTGGCATCCGGAAGCGGGACGGCAAGCTGTCCGGGATCGACCAGGAGCCACATGATTCGGAACGGCCCCGGCTGGATGTATTCATCGTGGACTACTTCAGGGCGAAACAGTACAAGATCGCCGGCCTTTGCCGTGAATTCCTCGCCCTCCATTACAATGCGGCTCGAACCTTCCATGACATAGATGAGCTCGAAACTCTCGTGAAAATGCTTTCCCGGATTGAAGACCGTGTCGTAGGTCCGGTCGACAACGCGGGCCAGAAGGCCATGGTATCCGACCTCGCCGCCATGTTCACGATCCCAGTTGAATGCTTTCATGGTTCGCGCATGGTTTGCAGGGGGAGATTCCTGTCAGAGCGGGCCGCGGAAACAATCACTCTCTACCTGCGGGGAACGGGACCTGCAGAATACTTTACATATGCCAAACGCAGAGGCATGAACACAGACACTCCCCGTCTCTTCTATCCTTGTTCCTTAAAATAGGCAGTCTTCTGCCGACAGGCAAGTATCGCGCATGAAACCCTGCTCGCCGTACCAGACCTCTCTCGGAGATCGGGTCGCCAAGAAGATCATCATGCGATAGGCCTCCGGGTTCGCCCCGGCGCGAGGGCATGGTGTATGTTAGGCGTAGCGGCCGCCCGGCCGGCAGAACAGCACGACAATTGGCGAACTTTCCTGCCTTGTTTGGCCACAGTATATATAGGTATAGGGCCTTGGCACACCTGTGCCGTAGGGAGATCTTCATGAAGCCAACGCATATCATTGTCGTACTCGTTCTGCTCACCGCGGCCCACAGCGGCACGATCACCGTATCCCCGGGCGACGACCTGGACGCGAAGATCGAATCAGCCCAGGGCGGTGACGTTGTACTGATCAGCCCGGGGACCTACGGCCCGGTCTCCATCACCAACAAGCAGCACTCCGCATCCAGCTACGTGCTTGTGAAGAAGAACGGGGCTGGAACCGTAACCGCCAAGGCACCGGCCATAACCACCGGTTCAGCCCTGTTCATGGAGAACTGCAGCTACTATGTGTTCGAGGACACCCGCTTCGAGGGCGGCATGTGGGGCATGCGCATACGTTTGAGCGACCACATGATATTCAAGTCGATCGAGGTTACTGCGACCGGCCAGGAGGGTGTGCACTTCGAAAATGCGGTCTCATATATAGACATGCTCGACTGCAAGATCTGGGACACGGGCAACTACAATGCCAAATGGGGCGAATGCATCTATCTGGGCTCTGCCGCCAACAAGGCCTGGTGGCCCGACTACACCCACCATATCTGGATGGAAGACTGCGATCTTTCCGACTGCGGTAACGGTGAAGCTGTCGATTTCAAGGGCGAGGTGGATGCGAGCACTCTCCGAAACTCGGTTATCTACGACATCGCACCCGGGACAAGCGATCAGCACAACGAAGGGGCTATTGTGCTTCAGGCCATTGAAGTCAGCGGTCTTGAGCGCAGGGACAACTTCGTCGAAGGATGCGAGGTGTACAACGTGAGTGGAGGACGGTTCAACAGAGGGATCACGTTCATGGGGGCCGGCAACACTATCAGAAACAACACGATCTACAATTGCGCGGCCGAGGGACTGGCCGGCAATACGTGGAAGGATGCCGGAAAGACCACGTACGTGTACAACAACACGATTACCAACTGCAATCCCAACACAGACATTCCTGGGTCAATGACCGTGTCCAACGAGGACAATGACAACCCCTATTCGCCGCAATCCTGGTATGATGCAGTCAGCGTTGACGGGGCTTTGCGGCACCGGATCGCTCCTGACCACAGGCGCGAAGTCCGGGCTTCGAGCTACGGCCTGGACGGCAGAAGAGTGCCGCAGTCACGGCAAAACGCCACAGCCGGCGTCTTCATCGAGGTGATTGAGCACAACGGTGCGGCAGTTGCGACAAAGAGACTCCGCACGCGCTAGGCAGCCTGGGTCTCCCATTTGACCCTTCCTCCCCGCTTCTGTGTATTTTCCCCTTGTCCCGGAATCGGCGGCCGGGATCGTATATCCTCACAGTGATTCTCGCTACAGAAAGGGTTTCGTGATGTCGATTTCGCTCCGCAAAGACTGCGACTACTCCCTGCTCGTGCCGACCAGCATGGGCCTCCGTATCACTCCGACTGACGGCCAGCCCGTTCATTGCTGTGAAACGTTCAAGATGCAGGTGACCAGCGCCGAGACCAACGTGGCAAGCGTTGCCTCGTATCTGGGCCTGCCGGTGAAAGTCCTGACCACCTTCGTGAAGGGCAGTCCCATCGCGCGCAAGATCAAGGACAACCTGGCCGCGCGGCATATGGATTATGAAGGTGTGGACGTTGATCAAGGCGGTCCCTGGGGATACCGCCACCAGATCAACATCGCCGACAGCGGGTACGGCTCCCGCGGACCGCGCGTGCAGAACGACCGCGCAGGCGAAGTCGGCCGGACCCTCAACGTGAAAGACTTTGATCTCGACCGCATCTTCGGCAAGGAGGGCGTTCAGATAGTGCATCTTTCCGGCCTGGTCGGAGCCCTGTCACCGGAGACCAGCACCTTCTGCCTGGAGATCGCACGTTCCGCGAAAAAGCACGGCAGCGCCATATCGTTTGACCTGAATCATCGCGCTTCCTTCCGCACCAGCTCCCCGGCAGGGATCCCCTCGTCGACAAATGCGTGGATCGACAGCGATATGCCGTCGACGACTGCCCCTGCCTGCGTAGCGCACACGGCGAGAACCAGCGCTGTCATGGCCGCGATTCCCGGCCTTCGGGGACGTGTCCTGGTCTGTTTCATGATGTACCTCTCTCCCGACGCTGCACGGTTGTCCTTGCGAGTGCAGCAGTTACAGATGATTGTTGATGTCTGGGCTGGTTAGTCTCTGGTGATGAGGGTCATGGTGCCTGTGCCTGCACCGTGCCGCCCTTCTGCATGGTATGGGCTCCTGCTTTCATTGCCCGCACCCGCTCTGTGGCTGTTCCACGCGCCAGTCTTCTCCCGCGTACTCCTCTACCCACTCCTCGATCCTCAGGGGAAGGTTGCAGAGCCGTGCACCCTCCACTCCCAGCTCTTCCACAGGCTCGAGCTCGATGATGCTCTGCGGCAGGCCGGCAAGAGGATTGTCGCCAAGAAGAAGTGTACCCAGTTCGAGCAGCTGGCCGATCTCTTCGGGCAGTGCGGCCAGCCGGTTGGATTCGAGGTTGAGCGATTCGATGCCCGTCAGCAGGCCGATTGTCGCTGGCAGCGAGTCGAGCAGGTTCCTCTCTGCGCCCAACGCTACCAGGTTGACAAGCTGCCCAATCCCGGGTGGAAGCGAAGACAGCCGGTTGTAGCTGACATCCAGCTCCTCGAGGCTGACCATCGCCGAGATTCCTGCCGGCAGCGATGTCAGGCTGTTGTCGGAAAGATCCAGCGACAGGAGCTGCGACATGGTCAGCACCACCGCCGGGACAGTGCCCAGGTCGTTGCCGCCAAGAGACAGCTCCTCGAGGAGAGCAAGATTGGCCAGCTCCGGCGGAAGCGTGTCCAGGCCGGTGTAGCTCAGGTCGAGAAAGGTAAGGCCTGCCAGGCTCGGGACCACTGTCGGCAACGCGGTGAGCTCAACTCCGCACAGCGATATCCCTTCAAGATTGGGCAGTGCCGCAAGCTCCAGGGGCAGATCGGTAAGCGGGTTGTCATCGAGCCACAGTTCGGACAGCGACGTGCACGCGGCTATCGAGGGGTGCAGCGAGGTGATACCCATACCATCGAGCGTGAGCTCCACGATACGCCCGCCTTCAACACCAATGACATCCAGCCATGCAGCACCCGCAACGCCCATGCTGTCGAGGAATGCCTGGACAAGCGCCGAATCGGCCCGGTAGCCCTTGTAGTCGTACGACATGTCCTTGAGCTGTGAGGGGTTCAGGATGCTGTCGAGCTTGACATTGGTTTCCGCGTTGTCGGTGGAGATACGAAGGGTGTAGGCAAGTCCGGCAGGCACGTCCACAGAGAAATAGCCGTCTCCAGCTATGGGCTGATACCGCTCGAGGCCGAACACCCGGACCGCGCCCGAGGTCATGTCGTCGGTGAACGTGACTGTCCCGGCAAGCTTCGCGATCGCTACCAGCGTGTCGCAGCGAAGGTCAACCACGGTGTCGCCCGCTGTGAACCCCTCGTAGAACACCACTGCGTTGCCCTGCCCGTCGTTGACCTCGATGTAGTACTGGCCCGTGTCGACGGAGTCTATCGAGAACACCCCGTTCTCGTCGGTTTGCGCATCGTAGGAGTAGACACGCGATTTTGCCAGGCCGCCCGACTCTGCGAGGTAGCCGCTGGGCCGCATTGTCACGGTCGCACCCGCAGCCGGTGCGCCGCCCGGGTAGACCACCGAAGCCGTGAAACCGTTGGTGGTCTCGGAGCCCGACCCCGGCACGCCGGCAATATCGCTGCCGGTGGAGCACCCGATGATGAGCCCGCCAAGTACCGGGGCGAGTACGGCAAGCAGCAACTTCACAAGTCCTCTCCTTCATCGTAGTGCCTGCCGATGGGGATCAGCTGGAAGTTCACATGGTACGCGCCGGTGGCATTCGTTTCCTGGTGGGCTATCCTGAGTGCTTCCTGCCGAAAGTCTTTCAGCTTGTCGCGGAGTTTCTCAAATCCCTCTTTAGACAATGTGACTGTGACCGTGGATATGTCACGCTCCTCGCGGGGCACCCGCTCGAGAGCGGTTCCCGCCAGCTCAATGGTCTGCTCCTGGAACTGTTTGACCGCGATGGAGCGCCATTCATCGCCGGTCGTGATGAACTGCGAGGTCAATTCGTATTTCCCGCCCCTGCCCTTGCGGACAAAGTTCAGTCGCTCGAGCAGCTGCATGGCCTTCTTCGCCTCCGACGGCTTGATCGCGGGAACGGTCATCGCTGCCAGCTCCTTGTAGTTGCCGGCGAACGGGTAGTAGTTGATTATCTCGCGAACGGCCGAGTAGTACCAGTGCTTGTAGAACTCGTAGCTGTCGGCATCAACTCTCTTGGCGCCGAATTCGGTGAACGACAGCAGCTTCTCGAAGTAGTTCCTGATCGCGGCATCAGACTTGGCGCGGCCGAACAGGACAAGGTACGTGAAGTACTCTGTCTGTCGCTTGTCGAGCTTGAGAAGCCTGGCGAAAGCCGGCACAGCGCTTTCGGAGAGGTTCTTCTGGCCGTTGAAAACCTTGACGAGGAACCCGGGGTCGATGCCGATCTTCTGCTGGATGAAGCGGTAGGAGAACCGTTCATCCTGTGCGTGGCGATATTCGTAGGTGTCGCGCAGGTACTTGCGGTAGTCGTAGTAGGCGTAGACGACAGGAGCCTGGGGGTCTGGTTGCGGCATGTCGATAAGATACCGCCAAACAGGGCGTTTGTGTACACCCGAATGCGGGATCCAGGCAGATTCTGTAGTACTTCTGGTCTACAGCCCGGTCAGTCGCCGCGAGCTACGCATACGCATTACTCTTTTTAAATCACCGTATTATACGATCTACTATGTGCTGAACTCCTGAAAATGCGCTGCCAGGCTCGGCCATATCGAGCGTCACAGGTCTACACTGCGGGAGCCCGCTCATGGCCCAACGTTGGGACTCCTGTACGCTCCTAAGCAAACGCTGATTAGGGCATAGAAAAGTACTTCTTGAGTCGTCGGGGAGTCAAGCCGGGGCCGCTTCACTGGTATCGGCAAATTCCTATTCTACT
>WJMI01000105.1 GCA_014728015.1 Chitinivibrionales bacterium
ACGAGACAGGCGGATGCCGGTTTTGCGTGAAAGCAGGACTGCGCGACGGCGCATGGAACTGAGAAAGCCGTTGAACGCCACGGACTGTGCATCGGGATGCACGGAGAAGATATGGCGATACGGGGCGAATGCGCGCGTGACCGCCTCATTCCGGAACACGAGTTTCAGGTCGCCGCCCTTGCCTTTCATAACGTTGAGCAACCCGAGGAACATCGGAACAACACCGTCATTAACCTCGGTAATCCCTTCCAGGTCGACCACGATCGCCCGGTTGCCGTCATCGATAATCCCCGAAATTTTCTCGCGAATGTTGGGCACCTGCTCGTTGTGGAACGGGCCCGACAGGATGAGCCATATGGTATTCCCGCGGCTTTCGATCGTGATATCGAGGGCTTCAGATCGCATCGAACAGACCTTCCTTCGCGCGGCCCTTCTTGCACACCATCTTACCCATCAACGACCACACCGCATTCTCGCCGAGCGAAACGCCGGATGAGAGCACGAAGGTCGTGCCCTGGTAGCCGGTATCCGTCCGTGACAATCGCCTGGCCGGGAACACCCAGACATCCACCGGCTTCTGAAGCACGAACTGGACCTCCGCGCCTATAAGGGTGTCCTGGATGGACCAGGCGGAAATGTTGTCCAGGCTGAAACTGCCGCGTGCCAAACTCTTATCGATGTCGTTGCCGCACACGATACGCGCGTTGTTGGATGCCGCCCCGGGCAGAGTGAATGTGAGTTCGACCGCAAACCTGAATGCATAGGAAGTGAGAGAAGTGTTTGACAGTTGGTATACGAAGCTCAGTCCCGGCGTGTCGCCCTCCAGGCCGAACGCTTTCTCTACCGCCAGCGGATAATTCTTGCCGTCCACGCTGACCGCGCACTGGCGGCTCAGTACGGCCCGCACGCCCGTAGTGGTCTTCTTGACCTTGTATTCGAACTGTGCCTGCGTGAAATCATCCTTGAACCCCGATGCCTGGGCCATGAAATCGGCCCGCTGACAGTCGGACTCAAGAAAGTGATCGATGAACGATGTGTGTGACTTGCCGGCCACGATAATCCGGGGCGGGCGGTGGGTTTCGGGATTGAAGCCCGCGCAAAGGTTGATCGCGCGTTCCCGGTAGTCCAGTTCGAACACCTGGCCGCCGTTGCGGTGATCGATGCAGACTTTCAGTGGCCGGTTGGTGAGCACGAGGCTCTTCGTACCGTTGCGGAGCATGTCCGCGATACGTATTTGCCCGCCTTGGATGCGTTCGCGCTTGTGCAGTTGCGATTCGATGTCTATCATTTTCGCGTATGACCACAGACGGTCGTGAAGATGATTAAACCCGCCTGCCTTACCCGGGATGAGCCGGTTGATGTCCTGGCAGAAAAACAACTGCTTCACGAGCGGCACCGTGTCCTTCGTGTCCCGCGTGGGGGCAAGACGGTCGGCGATGTCCATCATTTTCCGCTGGATAATGCCCGCCTGCTCGAATGTGTGAAGATAGTTAGAGAAATGGGGGTTTGTTTCCTCGTCGTCCCGGCGCAGCATGAGTTCCGGTGGGATGTACTGCAGCCCGAGAGGATAGGCGAGGCCGGGAAACTCTCCCAGGCGCACCACCTGATACTTGTGCAGCAGGCTGTCGGCCGCCCTGGCGCACGTCACCAGCCAGCCGTACGGATCAATGCCCTCGTCTGGTACAAGGGGCACCAGATAGTCGATCGTTACCAGTTTGGTCGCCGAGGCATCATCGGCATCCCTGCGCATAGTGCCTTCGATCCAGTCGAGCACGTTTCCCGGGGCGGTGTAATGATGCATGACATGGGTTGGAAACACGGCGATTGTCGCCCCGGTATGCTCAGTCACCCAATACCCGCACAGGTCCTGCGACTCATGAGGGAGTACGGCCCTGGACAACGTCACGTACTGCATGCCGCACTCGATAAGCGTGTCGATATTAGAGGGCTCCCAGTTGGAGAACGCCGGCGCAAAACCGGTCGGTCGGCTCGAGAGAAGCTCTTCGAAAACTTCGATACCGGCCCGCAGGTTGGCGCCCGAAAGCCATTTCGGGGAGAAGCTCAGGAAGGGTTCGGTATAGCCCGGCGTCAGGCACTCGAGACAGTCCCGCTTCTGCACTTCCCGAAGCTGCGAAAGCAGGAGCGGATCGGCAAAGGGGAGCATGTAGCCGGGGAGCACCAGGTTCAGGCGAAGGCTGGGATACGCCGTGGCTATTTCGACAACTTTGCCAAAGAACCCGTTGACGGCCTGCCGAAGACGGTCCTGGGGTATCAGGACATTCTTATACGGGTGGACAAGAATTGCCAGGGCATGCCTTTTCATACAGCCTAAGTATATAATTCCAGACGCCCCAATTCAACCGTGTTCGCAGCATGCAAAGGGCGGTCCGGCCGCAGCCGGCACTGTCTTCCCCTAAAACAGCAACAACATGATTAGAAACGAATTAGGAGGAGCGGGAACGCCTTGAATCGAGTGCCGATGAGGATATATATTGGGTGACCTTTGTCTTGCGATGCATCACCTTATTGCTTTGGAGGGTTTCATGGCGAAGAAATATGTCTACTTCTTTGGGCCCGGAAAGGCCGAGGGCAAGGCGGGCATGAAAAACCTGCTTGGCGGCAAGGGCGCCAACCTTGCCGAGATGTGCAATCTCGGTATCCCCGTGCCGGCTGGTTTTACCATCACGACCGACTGCTGCAATGAGTTTTTCGAACGGAAAATGAAATATCCGCCCGATCTTAAGACCCAGGTTGCCAAGGCACTGGCCAAGGTCGAGAATACTATGGGAATGAAGTTCGGTGATGCGAAGAACCCGCTTCTGGTGTCCTGCCGCAGCGGCGCGCGCCAGTCAATGCCGGGCATGATGGAAACCGTGCTCAATATCGGCCTGTGCTCCAAGACCATTCCCGGACTTATCGAGAAGACCGGGAACGAGCGTTTTGTATACGATTCCTACCGCCGCCTCATCATGATGTATTCCGATGTAGTGATGGAGAAAGCCGAAGGCATTGAGCCCGAAGAGGGCAAGGGGATTCGCGTGCAGCTCGAAGAGATTATGCATGAGCTGAAAGAGCGTAAGGGATACACCACCGATCCGGAACTGACCGTCGCTGATCTCAGGGCATTGTGTGACAGCTTCAAGGACCGGGTGCGGCAGGTTCTCGGCACCGAGTTCCCGGATGAGCCTCAGAAGCAGTTGTGGGGCGGGATCGGGGCCGTGTTCAAGAGCTGGAACGGCAAGCGCGCCGTATCGTATCGCCGTATTGAGGCCATCCCGGACCATTGGGGGACAGCCACGAATGTCCAGACCATGGTTTTCGGGAACATGGGTGACAACAGCGCCACGGGCGTGGCGTTCACCCGCAACCCGGCCACCGGCGCGAACAAGTTCTACGGCGAATGGCTGGTGAACGCGCAGGGCGAGGATGTTGTTGCCGGCACCCGGACGCCGTCGCCGCTCAACGAAGAGACCAAGAGCGAGCAGAACGCGCATCTGCCGTCGCTGCAGACGGCCATGCCCAAAATCTACCGGCAACTGGTTGACATCCGCGCGAAGCTCGAAAAGCATTACGCCGACATGCAGGACATCGAGTTCACGATTCAAGACGGCGCGCTCTATATGCTCCAGACCCGGGTCGGAAAGCGGACGGGAACCGCGGCGCTCAACATGGCAATGGACATGCTCAAGCAGAAAATGATAACCGAAAAGGATGCGGTCATGCGTCTGAAGCCGTCACAGCTCGACGAGCTTCTGCACCCGATCGTGGACCCTTCGTCGGAAAAGAGCGCCGAGCTTCTGACGAGCGGGTTGCCTGCAGGCCCGGGAGGGGCCTGCGGCCAGATAGTATTCACCGCGCGCGATGCGGTTGCGTGGGCGAAGGATGGCAAGGATGTCATTCTGGTGCGCGAAGAGACCAATCCGGAAGATGTCGAAGGCATGCGCGCGGCGCTCGGTATTCTCACCGCGCGCGGCGGCATGACCTCGCACGCGGCGCTGGTTGCCCGCGGATGGGGCAAATGCTGCGTGGTGGGCGCCGGCGATATCAAGGTGAACTACAAGGCCAAGTCGATGACCGTCGGCGGCAGAACATTCAACGAAGGTGACACTATTACGCTCAATGGGACCAGGGGCAATGTCTATCCGGGCGCGCTCAAGCTCATGGATGCCAGCGAGAATCCCAGGTTCAAGACCTTCATGAAGATGGTCGACAAGTATCGCAAAATGGGCGTGCGGACAAATGCCGACACGGCAAAGGATGCCGAAGTGGCGAGAGGATTCGGGGCCGAGGGTATCGGCCTGTTCAGGACCGAGCACATGTTTTACGGCGAGGGCAGCGACGAACCGCTGTTTCTGCTGCGAAAAATGATACTCAGTCACAGCGAAGAGGAACGGCGTGCTGCGCTCGACGAGTTGTCGGTGTTCGTAAAACGTGATGTCAAGGCCACGCTCCGGGCCATGGCCGGATTTCCGGTGACCATCCGGCTCCTCGACCCGCCGCTCCACGAGTTCGTCCCGCAGCGCGCAGAGGCGCAGGAGGGTCTGGCAAATGCCCTGGGTATCTCGGCGGACGAGGTCCGGGCGCGAGGCGACGCCCTGCACGAAACGAATCCGATGATGGGTCACCGGGGCGTACGTCTCGGCGTCAGCTACCCGGAGATAACCGAGATGCAGGTCCGGGCGATTTTCGAGGCTACGGCAGAACTCTACCGCGAAAAGAAAAAGGTGTTCCCCGAGATCATGATACCGGTTACCTGCGATGTTCGCGAGCTCGAACACCAGCGTGCGATTATCGATACGGTATACGCTGAGGTCATTGAAAAGACCGGTCTCAAGAAGATCGATTACCTTGCCGGAACCATGATTGAAATCCCGCGCGCCGCGCTTCTCGCGGACAAAATGGCAAAACACGCCCAGTTTTTCTCGTTCGGTACCAACGACCTTACTCAGATGGGATTCGGGTTCAGCCGCGACGATGTCGCCGGGTTCATGGGCGAGTACCTCGAGAAGAAGCTCCTGAAGGCCGATCCGTTCCAGACGGTTGACCAGGAGGGCATCGGCCAGTTGGTCGAAATGGGTGTTGCCCGCGGGCGGGCCGTGAAGCCGAAACTGAAGATCGGCGTGTGCGGTGAGCAGGGCGGCGATGCCGATTCGGTCGATTTCTTCTACAAAGTCGGTCTTAACTATGTCAGTTGCTCGCCCTACCGCGTGCCTATCGCGCGTCTTGCCGCATCACAGGCCGCGATTAAGGCTGCGACGGCAAAACCGAAAGGCAGAGCGAAGAAGTAGCACCGCGCGCGGCCAGCTTGGAAAAGGGCAAGGTCTGCCGGCCTTGCCTTTTTTTACGCAAGGAGATATCCATGCTTGAGGCAGACCTGCATGTTCACACCCTGTTCTCAAACTGCGGCATACACACATATATCGAGATGCTGACCCGGGCCCGGCAGCTTGGCATCAAGGCTGTGGCAATAACCGACCACGGGCCGGCCATCGGCGGAAGGGTCACCCGGCCCGCATTCGAAAGGCTGCACGATCCGGTTGATGGCGTGCGGCTGCTCAAGGGAATGGAGTGCAATGTTCTTGCGGAAAACGGAAACATAGACCTGCCGGCCGCTATCATGCAGTACCTTGATATCGTGCTTCTCGGCCTTCACCATAACCTTCCCCCCGGGCTTTCCAAAGCGGCATGCACCGATCTGATGCTTGCTGCAATGGAACACAATCCATGCGTGGATATCATCACGCATGCAAACGATGCCGTGTATCCGGTCGACTTTGATGCGGTGGCGGCGCTGGCGCGGGAACGCGGGATGGCCGTGGAGATCAACAACTCCAAGACGCGACTCGGACGCACGACGCCGGAAGCCGTCCGGAGCCTGGTAGATGCGTGCCGCAGGGCGCGGTGCCTTGTGGCTGTTACCAGTGATGCGCACGCAATCGGTGAGCTTGGCGATGACAGCGCGGTCAAACCATATCTCGAGGAAGCGGCGTATCCGCCGGAACTCGTACTCACGCGTGATGCAGAAAGCGCGTTCGCGTTTATCGAGCGGAGGCGGGAGAACAAGCGCTAGTAGAGGGCGTAGCTTGCCTCTTTCCGATGCAGGGCGCCCTCCGGGCGGAGCACGCTGGAGTACAGGTGGATCTCATTGACCTGCACCGGCTCGGTCTTGAACAATCCTGTGTGCGAGAGAAACGGGGCGACATCGGCGGGACGCACGCGGTCGCGCAGCCGGGCAACGGTCACATGAGGGCTGAACTTTCGTTTCTCCCGTGCTATGCCCGCCTCGTGGAGTGCGTTTTCGACGAGTTGGAACAGATCACGCACGTGTCCGTTTTCCTCAATGCCCACCCACAGCACCCGCGGCGCTTTCTTCGGGGGAAAGTAGCCGGTCCCGGCAAGGCGAAGGGGAAAGGTCCGGTACTGGACCTGTTCGAGCGACGCAACGATATCGTCGTACTGGGACCCGTTGACCTCGCCGATGAACCGGAGGGTGAGATGGAGCTGTTCCTGCGGGACCCACCGGGCGCCGCGAACGCCGTGACAGATGCCGGCGATACGCTCGAGCACGCGGGAAGGAAGATCGATAGCGACAAATAGCCGGTACATCGTCGAAATATAGCTTTGGCTTGGGCGGAATACGGACGGCAAGGAGATATTATTTTATGCCTGCAGAATCGATTCATGAACACCGCAATAGGACGAAAACGAATCCGGACACCGCGATGATACCCGTTCTCACAACCGCCCAGATGCGGTCCATTGACGAGAAGGCAATAGGGGGTGACGCCGCGGCCGGCTACTCGTACATGCTCACGGCCGGGGCCGGCCTTCTCGATGCGATTACTGAGGCCGTCGCGGATCCCGGCGGCGAAGAAATCGCCATTGTCTGCGGCAAGGGCAACAACGGCGGTGACGGCTACGTGCTGGGCCGCCTGCTCCTCGACAAAGGGTATAAGCCGATGTGCTTCGGGTTGTGCGACGGTGAAGAACTCCGCGGCGAGGCGCGGACCGCCTACGACGAGTACGTAGAGAAAGGCGGGAATTTCCTGCATGTCGACGATGTCGAGGATCTCAAGGGATTCGAAGAGTACGCGCTTGTCGTGGATGCGATGCTCGGTACCGGCATGGCGGGCAATCCTCGCGGGATCGCCGCCGAAATTATCGCGACAATCAACCGCAGCGGCAGGCCGGTTATCGCGGTCGATACACCCTCCGGAGTCAACAACGATACCGGGCAGCCCGGCAATCCGGCGGTCGCCGCCGCGGTCACGGTCACGATGGGATTTCCCAAGCTCGGCCAGTTCTTCTATCCCGGCCGCGCGTTCGTCGGGAAACTGCGACTCAAGGAGCTTGGCTATCCCGAGGAAATAGTCCGCGAGAACGGCAGCGGCATTTATGTCCCTACAAAGACCGATCTCGCGCGGCTGGTACCCCCGAGACGGCCGGACGGGTCGAAATTCGCGCATGGCCTTGCATTCATGCTGTGCGGCTCCCGGGGCATGACCGGCTCGGCGACATTGGCCGCCCGGGCCGCGCTGCGCGCCGGATGCGGCATGGTGCACCTCGCCGCGCCATCATCCGCGGTTCCCGTGCTCGCCACGAAGCTTACCGAGACTGTCCTGCATGCGATCGAGGAAACCGAGGAAGGCACACCGTCAGGCGATGCGCTTCACCAGACTGTCGACATGGCCGCCGCGATGCAGGCCGCGCTTGTGGGTCCGGGCATCTCGCATCATCCCGAGACTTCCGGCCTCGTCCGTAATTTCGTTTCCCGGACCGGCACGACCGTTGTTCTCGATGCCGACGGAACTAATGCCTATAAAAATCGCGCCGGAGATTTGAAGGACCGGACATGCGAGCTGATCATGACCCCCCACGAAGGCGAATGGCAGCGGCTGTTCGGGCCGCTGCCTCCGGATCCCGCGGAAAGGCTGGATGCGCTTTCTCGGACGGCCGCCGAGTTTCGCATGACAATCGTGTACAAGGGTAATCCGACGCTTGTAGTCGTGCCCAACGGCAATTCGTATATCGTGGCCCTTGGCAATTCCGGGCTGGCATCCGCCGGGTCGGGTGACGTGCTTGCCGGCATGATCGCATCGTTTGCCGCGCAGGGATGCGGCGCGGGAAGCGCGGCCCTTCTCGGGGCCGCGGTCCACGGCCTGGCGGGCGCGGTAGCAGCGGCGGAGCTGGGCGAGCATTCGGTCATCGCCGGTGATATCGTCGAGCGGATTCACGTGGTTCTGAAGCAACTGACGGCGCCGGCCGCGCCGATTTTCTTTCCCGACAGCTAACCAGAATTGCCGTCAATAAGCAGCGCGGAGCGTGAAATGACCGAACCATTCCAGTGGAACCAGATCCTGCCTGCTCTTCTTGAGTTTCTGCAGGACAATATCCTTGGCATTGTACTGTCGCTGGTAGTGCTTCTGATCGTATCGGGAATTGCCACGGGCATCACCAACAAGTACGTGGAGCCCGCTGAGAAGAAGCTCGCCATACGCAAGTGGATTCGTTACATCACCTTCATCTTTGGCCTCGCCTGGCTTCTCGTCCTGTACGGATCGCATACCGGAACCAATACGCCGATGTTCCTGTTCGTTGTCGGTATGTTCCTGGCCGGCGTGGCGATTTCCATGCGTGACGTTTTCTCCAATTTTGTGGCGTGGACAATCATTGCTTCAGGAAAAGGATTCAGCCAGGGCGACCGGATACGCATCGGCTCGCTTACCGGCGATGTCATCGATGTCGGCCTGCTCCGCACGGTCCTGGCCGAGATAGGGGACTGGGTCGGCGCGGACCAGTCAACCGGCCGCCTGGTGAGCATGCCCAACAGCATGGTCCTCACCCACGAAATCTACAACTACACGCAGGGATATGATTTCATATGGGATGAAGTCAAGATACTGGTGACGTTCGAGTCCGACTGGCAGAAAGCCGAAGAGATCATGACCGAAGTGGCATTCAAAGACTTCGAGGAAAAACGGGAACAGATACAGGAACGGCTCAAACGGGTCCGCAGCCGCTACCTCCTGCGGTTCAACTATATCTCGCCGAAAGTATACGTCCGCATAGCCGACTCGGGCGTCGAGCTTGCCCTGCGCTACATGGTCCGCACCCGCCGTCGCCGCACGCTGGAGGATTTCGTGGCCCGCGAGATACTGAACAGATTCGCGCAGGAAAAGAAGATCGACTTTGCGTATCCGACCATGCGCTTCTATAGAATGGGCGAAGAGGTCGAGCGGGCGCGGCAGTAGAGCGGCGGTCAGGAGACGGTGTCAAACAGCGCCGTTCCCACGAGTGTCAGATCGGGGATGTGAGTATGGTCGATACGCGCCAGCCGCGCAAGCTGTGGCCATGAACCACCGCACGCCAGCACCACCGGCGGTGCGCCGAACGCGTCCCCGAAGCGCGAAACAAGGCCGTGAACCGCATCGCCGAGGCCGAGCACAACGCCCGACCGAATGCAATCCACTGTTGACATGCCGGGAAAAACGGGAGTATGGCTGCCGGCCGTGATTCTCGGCAGGAGCGCGGCGCCGGTATTCAAGCTCGCAATCTGAAGCGCCATGCCGGGAAGAATCACGCCGCCCGCAAATACGCCCTCGCGCGTAACCCCGTCGACTGTGATCGCGGTTCCGGCATCGATTACTATCACATCGCTTCCGGCTACAGCGGCGCGGGCATACAGGCAATTGGCTATGCGATCGGCGCCGAGCGTTGCGGGATCCTCGTAGTCGAACCGCACGGCAAGGCCCTCGCGGGCTTCAACCCACAGAGGATCGGATCCGGCGGCTGACAGGATGCGAGAAACGGCCGGTCGGAGCGACGGTACTACGCAGGACACGCGTGCCGCCGGCACCCCATTCTGCTGTCCTCCGGACATCACAGAGGCTACTGCATCCGCGAGGCCGGTTTCCACGCCGGAAGATGCAAGCTCCGAGTGCAAACGACACTGCAGGTTTGCCTTGTCGACCAGGCCAACGGATGTGGTCGAGTTGCCGATATTGACTGCCAATACATTCTCGGTCATGACATCTGCCGGAAGGCTAGAGAAAGGCCATGGTTCCGGAAAGAATGCATTCGATGCCCTGTTCGGTCCGCAGAAAGAGACATCCATCCTCCCGTACGCCGTCAAATATACCTTCTTTGCCGTCAATCCGTACCGGCACGCCCGGGCGGTACAGCCTGCGCGCGTATGCAGCATGGGCTCCGGGAGCCGGCGCACGACGCCATCGTTCGAACCGCGTGATTGTTTCCCGCAGAAGTCGCGCCATGTCGGCGGGGGATCCCGTTTCGATGAGCACCGAAGTGGCGATGCCGCGCAGGTTGCCGGGGAACTGCTCTGTTCCCACGTTGACATTCAGTCCGAACCCGGCGACTATGCAGCCCGGGGATACATCCGAGGTTTCGAGGAGCATGCCGCAGATTTTTCTGCCGCGGCAGTAAATGTCGTTGGGCCATTTGATCCGGGGCGACAGGGCCGGGGAATGGTGCTCGAGGGCCTCGCATATCGCGAGACTCAGGGCCCGGTTCACCGAGAAGTGATCGGCTATGTCGGGTATGCCTACGATGAGGCTGACCCAGAGACCGCCTTCGACGGAAGAAAAGAAGCGCCGCCCCTCCCGGCCGCGTCCGGCGGCCTGGCGTTTCGCGGCCACGACCACCATGCCGCTGCCCGGCCGCACGCCCCCGGCGAGCATCTGTTTGGCAATCGTGTTGGTGGAGTCGACTTCATCAAAGGAGACCAGCCGATTCACACAGTCAAGCGATTCGATGGTGGTATTCATTGACTGCGTGCTGAGAAGGGTGGGTGCTCGGAGGGTATCAGAGTATCAGAAGGTGAATGTCGAGAGCCTTCTGGCTGTGCGTGATCGCGCCGACCGATATGAAGTCCACCCCGGTCCGCGCGACCTCGGCTATGCGCTCCTCGGTGATAGTGCCGCTCGCCTCGGTCTCGATAGATGTGCCGCGGGCGCGGAGGCGCTCGATGCATGCAGCCATGTCTTCGCAGGACATGTTATCGAGCATGATGCGGTCGGGTTTCTCGGCAACAGCCGCATCAAACTGCGCGGGTGTCTGGACTTCCACCTCGATCGCGATTCCATGATTGCGGGCGGCATGGGAGCGGGCTTTTCGAACGGCGGGCGCCACGCCTCCCGCCGCCGAGACATGGGTGTCCTTGATGAGGACCATGTCGTACAGGCCAAAGCGATGGTTTCCGCCGCCGCCCGCGACGACCGCTTTCTTCTCGAAGTATCGCAGGGTGGGAGTGGTCTTCCTGGTGTCAAGCAGTCGCGCATGGGTTCCGCGCAGGCGCGATACGTATCGCGCGGCGGCCGTGGCGATGCCGCTCAACCGCTGGAGGAAATTGAGCGCTGTCCGTTCGCCGGCAAGGATCCCGCGAATGCCACCTGCTATTCTGCATATATCGGTACCCGATGTAAGCGATGCCCCTTCCCCGACCAACGGCACGACCTCTAATGAAGGATCGATTTTTCCAAACAGCGGGGCAAGCAGGTATGCGCCGGAAAGAATGCCGTCCTGGTTGCTCCGGATGACTGCCGTAGCCGGCGTATCTTCGTCAAAAAGTGACCGCGAAGTGATATCTCCGGCATCGCCCAGATCCTCGGCCAGAGCGCGGTCGAGGATATCGTCAATCAGCGCGCGTTCGCGGGCATCGTTCATAGGAAGCCCCGGCGAATGCCGAGATACAGCTCCACGACCCGGTCATTGGAGTCGAGCAGGCCGTTAAACCTGGATGCCGGCGCCGCATCCCCGTCGAGGTCGAGATAGTAGAACTTCGCCCCGCCTTCAAATGCGATGCCGGACACGAGCGGGGAGGTCATGATGTCAAGGCCTGCTTCCACGCCCCATGACGAGAAGAAGGCGGCAGTGCCGGGGTAGAATCCCCCGTGGAACTGCCTGGCGTACAGGCGGGCGAACTTTACCGACTGCAGGAGCTCTTCATCCGCGGCAAGCGACACGCTCAGGCTGTAGTTGTTCTGGCTGAACGTGGAGTCGTCTTCCCTGTCGACAAACGGGTAGCGCGTAGCCAGATCCTGCTTGTAGAACAGATTGAGCGATGTGCCCCGGACCGGCGAGGCGCCGAACCGTATGTGAAACCCGTTTGCCACCCGCTTGCGGGACAGGACGTTGTTCTGCGTGATTATCGTGTCGCCATCTCGCACGCGCCGGCGATTGGTCAGATAGAACGGATGAAATTGGCCATGAATCATTCTTCCTGTTTCCATATTATACCCGAGCCCCGCCGAAAACCATGCATACTCCAGAAGGACTTCGGGGCCATTCACCGCGATGCCGTCGGTACGGGAGTCGATAAGCTTGTGCGCGAATTCGAGGAGCACGTGAAGCCGTACCATATAGTTGTTTACGAGATCGGTGCCCAGGTCTGCTTCGTAGACATGCGTATTGGCTTTGACCGAGTCGGGGTCCGGATTCACCGTGTCGGGAGGAAGGTCGACGAACCGCGGCACATTGTCACCCGGAAGCGTCTCGTACTGGTCGATGTCATAGAAGTAGCCCGCGCCGATGTGGAACAGGCCGGGCTCCAGGCGCAGGTACGCCCCGCCCAGCTTGAACGAAGAAGCATCGGCGATGAATCCCTTGATATTGAACGGGTATCGCTTGAGATGGGCGGTCAGGCCGATAGTATTCAGCACCGAATAGGCGTTCTCGTTGCTAAAGTCTCTGACCACGAGCCCGTTGCTGATGGTATAGTCGCGAATGGGACTGAGGGTCACGTAGATCGAATCGGCAAAATTACCAAAGGTCAAGTAATTGATCTTGTCGAGAATGCCTTCAAGACCGTTGAAGTTCGGCGCGTATGTATCAGCGCTGTTTTTTGCGACAGGGAACCGGAGACCAATCCGGAAGCGGTTGAAACGGAGGGCCGGAGTCAGGGCCACAATGGGATACACGTCGTCGTTGGCCAGGCCGGTCGAGACACGCACGCCGAGGTCCACGGTGTGTCCGTGCGGCGCGCGGGGCGCGCGCAGCGGCTGATACCGGCGACCGCTTCGCCGCTGGTCCTCGGCCATGCTGCCGTAAATCAGGTTGTAGTCGAACAGGGGCTTGTATCTTGCTTCGCCCATTTCCTCCGGCTTGCGCACCGCAAGGTTGCGTGACAGGCTCAACCGGCCGGGCGCCAGGTCCTCCGTAGGCGTAATATTAGATGCCTGCATCTCCTGCTCAACGTATTCGTATCCGAAGAAGTGCTTGAGCACTGACACGTGCTTGTGCGTGATATGCAATGCGGCGGTGGGCTGCTTGCCCGGAGATATCACCGTGGTTTGCCCCGCGGACAGTGTTTTTCCCTCCTGCTGTGCTACATTTCTGACTTCTGCCGCTCCCCCAAGCACCTGGAAACCGGTATGGCCGGTGCGCGAATCAACGACTGCCGACAGCACTCCCGAATCGACCCGGGCCACTCCGTTGGATGTGTATACCCCCGCCCTGCATTCAGATACTGCTTTGACAAACAAACCGCCTGCGAACAGCGTTGTATTCAACTCAATGTCTCCGCCGTCATCGGGGGTCGCCAGGTTGAGAAGGGCCTTCGAGTTTGACCCCAGGATGATCATGTTGGCCGGACCATAGTTGAGAATGAGTTTTGCCTGGAAGAAGGTTTCCACGATATCGTTGTCGTTGATTTTGTCCCCCATGGACAGCTTGTCCCACGTGCGCGTGTCCGACCGCTGTACTTTGGCCGAACCCTCCAGAAGTGTGACCTTAAGCGCGGTCTGGGCCTGAATTGCACTGCCGAACAGACCTGCGGCGGCCAGCAGCAAGCAGGCATTAGCCCATGCGGTTCCCGAATGAAGATTCGCGCGGGGTTGCATTGATATCGTACCTAATAGTAGACTTGTACAGAACAGAAGAACATGCCTTCGTAGCTCATTAAATAATAAATAGTTGCGCGGCGAAAGTACACACTTTTCTCGCCGTGAGAGCCACTGTGAAGACTCTCACCAACAAAGCCCTCGATTGCATTTCCTGCGCTCCGGCGGCGCTTGTCGCTCTCGCGCTTACGTGCTACCTGCCCTTCATGCACAAGCCGGTCCATATCGACGGGACCATGATGGTCCATACGTCGCGGCAAATGCTGGTAGATGTCTGGAATCCGCCGCTGGGAGAATTCGGGAAGCACCTTGTGCTTCACGATCGCACGCGCATGCCTGAGCAAAGCGTCTTCTTTCGCACCGGACACCCGCCGCTGGTCCCGCTCCTGATGGCTCCGGCAACCGCGTTGGCCCGGGACGGCGAATGGCCGTTCCATGCGTTCATGCTGGGCTTCTATCTGGCGCTCGTGCTCGGCGGATGGCATCTGTTCGGCCTGTTTTACGCCGGAAATAACCGAATTGCCGGCGCTCTTCTGCTGACCACATGCCCGGCCATAGTTGTCAACAGCCATAACATCATGTGGGACATCCCAATCACCGCCCTCATGACCTGGACCTTCGTGCTCTTCATACGCGCCCTCCGCACCCGGCGTCCGGGGCTCTATTTCGCGAGCGGTGTGATGACCGGGATTGCGGCGCTCAGCAAGTCGAATGCAATTGCCCTTTATGTGCTGTTTGGTCTTTATCTTGTCTGGCGGCGCAGAGGCAAGGCCCTTATCCTTTGGGGTGTGCCCGCGGTGGTGCTCCCCGGCCTATGGGTCATACACAATGTGTTCGTGTTTGGAGAAATTCAGTATCTGTCGGTAGGATGGTTCAGCTTTCTGCCCGGCGATATCCGCTACCGGTTCGAGCGGACGATTTCGTATCTCGGCGGATGTGTCCTTGTGCCGCCGTTTCTCTACTGGGCGCTTCTTCGCACAAGAAAAGCATTCTTGGGTTTCGTTCCGGTGCTGGTCCTTGCCGCCGCATGGGGAGGGCTTCTGGTCGGCGTGCTCGCAAGGCCCCTGTGGTTCGGGGTCACGTATGCGATGCTTGCATCGATCGGGCTGTTGTTCCTGTACATGCTTGTCCGAACCGACCAGCATCGCATTGCGTGCTATCGCTCCCGTGATGAACGAATCCTGGTCGCGGGATTTGCTGTCCTGTATCTTCTCGTGCTCATGATCCATCCGTCGTCGCAGGTCCGCTATGCGCTTCCGCTTTATCCTTTCCTGGTGATCGTGGTAGTTGATGCGGCTTCGCAACTGGCCGGACAGCAGAAACGCTGGTTCTGGCCATTGTGCCTTTGCGCGGGCACGGGATTCAGCCTGCTGCTGAGCGTAGGGGACTATCTTCTCTGCGACGGCGCGCGCCGTCTCCCGGGAAAGCTGGATGAAAAAGGGTACGCACCGCGACACACCTGGTACTATGGCCGCCTGGCGTTCGGCTACTATCTCTATCGAGCCGGTTTCCGGAATATCCTGACCGATCCGGGTGTCCCGGAGCCCGGAGATTACGCGGTCGACGAATACCTGCCTCGTGACTACCCCGTGCGCGAGATTCTGCCGCGTCGCTTTTCCCTTGAGGAGATAGACACCATTGCGTTCTATCAATGGGCGCTGCGCACGAAGGGACGATACGCCGGGTTCTACGGGAACAGCCGGATCCCGTATGCGCTGGATTGGGCATCGCCGGTTCGGGCCGTAAAGGTTTACAGGCTCAAATCTGCCGGCCCCCTGCCTTCCGCGCCTGCCGATGCAGATCCGGCAGCCGCGGAGACCGGCGTCAGGCCTTGAACTTGCGCAGGGCCGTGACGCTCATGCGCAGGAGCAGGAGTCCGTGACGGATGCGATGGATATTTGTAGTGCCGTAGGTGCGATCGCGGTACCGGATCGGCAGCTCGAGAATCTTGAGGTTCAGCTTGGCCGCCCCGAACAGCAGGTCGAAGTCACCGAACGGGTCGAAATCACCAAAGTATGAGCGCTGACGCTCTATTTCCAGGTAGTCTTTCTTGAACAGGACCTTGGTGCCGCACAGGGTATCTTTCAGTTTCTGGCTGAGCAACCAGGAGAACAGGGCCGAGAAAAGGGCATTGCCCAGCGTGTTGAGAAACCTCATTGCCTGCTTTTCCATGGCATAGACAAGCCGTGAGCCGTTGATGAAGTCCCCCTTCCCGGCAGCCAGCGCTTCGTAGAACCGGGGAAGGTCTTCGGGGGGGACGGTCAAATCCGCATCGAGAATCATGAGGATATCACCGGTCGCATTCGCGAACCCCAGTCGAACCGCATCGCCCTTGCCCGTGCCGTTCTGCACCAGCAGCCTGATGTCCCGGTCGCGACGGTCCTCGATGGCGCGGCGGACCTCCTCGGGTGTACCATCGGTGGAGCGGCCGTCAACGAAAATGATCTGCTGGCGCGTGCCGAACTGCGGCAAACGGTCGAGCGCCGGGCGGACATTTCCCCGTTCATTCCGGCAAGGGATGACAATGGTCACGGAGTGATCGCGCGGTGCGGGCCGCGGGCGATTTCGAGCGATAATGAAATGAGAAAGACACAGCGTGTTGATGAGAGGTAGCGGTGCAATGAACCTGTTGAGGGCGAAAGACAGCAGGGGCACGTGGAGAGGAAACAGCAGCTTCCGCTCGTGTCGTACCAGCTCCATGTCGGACAGGGTCAGGAAATTGCGTATATCAGCGGGGGAAAGCCAGTTATGATGCGGCTGGGGCATCTTGTACGACAAGGATTCGCCCAGCTTGAGGAGCGGCTCCCAGAGAATGCTGTGGTAGTTGATCACAATCCTGGTTTCATCGGAGCAGGCGGTCCGCACGTTGTCGAGGGCCTGTTGTATATCAAGAAGGTTGCCGAGCACGTCCGAGAGAATGACAAAGTCGAACGTTTCGTTGAACGTCGTTGCCTCGATGTCGGCTGCGTGGAATTCGAGCGAGATGCCGGGATCCGCTTTCGCGGCCCACTGGTTCCTGGCAGCGGCTATCATCCCCTCGCTGAAGTCGATTCCCACACCGGTGCGCGGATGCAGCGCCCGCAGCAGGGCGCCGTCACCACAGCCGATATCGAGGACCCGCGAGCCCCGGGGAATCACGAATCTGAGATACCTGATTATCTGCCGGTGATAGTACCAGTGTCTTGCGCGGAAGCGCCCCCGCGCTGCGGCAACGCGGTCATAGTGCCCGCGGATGGCTTGCTTCGAGGCTGCATCGATTGAGCGGGGGGGATGGGTCTCGAAAAGCATGGCACGGCTCGACAGCTTGGCGCACGGGCGCGTGACGGCCCGGCGGGGTGGTCAACATCGACATCCAAATGATATAATGGGTACTCGGTAATGTAAACCCAAAGGTCATCCCGCGGCCGGGGTCCGCCGATGCGCTTGCGGTAGCGTGATCCGCATCGTATACTACCGGGACAAGCGCTCCGCGAGCCGGCGGTGTGGATATTCGCATGAAACTGAGTGTTGTCATTCCTCTGTATAATGAAGCCGCGACTGTTGTCCAGGTCCTGGATGCGGTGCGTGAGGCGCCTCTGCCCGCGGGGCTGGTCCAAGAGATCGTGGTTGTCGACGACGGCTCTACCGACGGCAGTGCCGATGTCGTGTCGGCATACGGGCACGAAGATGTCATTCTGGTGAAGCACCGGAAGAACAGGGGCAAGGGCGCCGCGATCAGGAGCGCGCTGGGATCTGTCTCCGGAGATATTGTTATCATCCAGGATGCCGACCTGGAGTACGATCCAAGCGAGTATCCTATTCTCCTGAAGCCGATACTCGAGGGCAAGGCCGATGTGGTGTATGGCTCCCGTTTCATTACGCATGCCAGCCGCCGCGTGCATCTGTTCAGGCACTATCTGGGTAACGTGTTTCTCACGCTGCTCTCAAATCTGTTCTCCAACTACAACCTTTCTGATATCGAAACCTGCTACAAAGTGTTCAAGACCGATATCCTCCGCCGGTTGCAGCTTCGCGAGAACCGTTTCGGGTTTGAGGTAGAGGTAACCCAGAAACTGGCCCGCCTGAAAGCGCGTATGTACGAGGTCGGCATTTCCTATCACGGCAGGGACTTCGAAGAGGGCAAGAAGATTAAGCCTGTCAAAGACGGGCTGTGGGCCCTCGTGTGCATCGTTCGATACGGCATCGGCCTGTAGCGCTCAGCCGCGGTTTTCTCGTCCGTCAGGGCGCGCGCGGTGATGCAGATGTGTCTGCGTTGTCGGGTTCAGCCGCTGCCGCAATTGCTTCACAGGTGACCGCCGGTGAAGGAGCCGGGGAAGAGCCCGGCCGTGCGGCGGCCTGCCGTTCAAAACAGGCGCGAAGAGGGCCACAGGAATCGAGACGCGATCCCGGGGAAGGTATCTCATACACGCAAACGGGCTCCGGCGAACCGTAGCATACCTTTTCCACTCCTTCGGGGAACACCAAGGACAGCTCTTCCTCGAAACCTTCCAGGTCGAAATCAGTCAGCGCCAACCAGGAATTCTGCAAGACCAGATAGTCGATGTTCTGCCCCTCGACCTGGGCGGCATATGCCGCAAGTTTCTTATCGCTCCAGGAATGCTCCCATTTCTCTCCCCATTTGAGGTAGAGTGTCTTCCTGCCGGTGCGTATGTAGATGGGCGCCGGCGTGGGCGATAGCAACAGGGCATCGTTGGCTGTTCGCTCCTGTATGCATTCGCACACATCATTGAAATCGTGCACGGCACTGCCGGCCCGGGGTGTATCAATTTCCGCGAGTCTGCGGCCGTTGAAAACGGTCTTGTCGGCAACGAGCGCGAATGAAAGTGCCCAGAGAATGCCGAGTGCAATGCGCTCCCACCGTGGTCGCCAGCGAATGCGGCGAAATGCCTCACGCGCGGTCACCAGAAGAAACAGCGTGATGAGCGGGGATACGGGAGCGTAGTACCGGTAGATATACGGTCCGTTGCCCCGGGTCAGAAGCCCGGCCAGCATCGCGCCGAGAGTCAGAACGGGAAAGAGCATGCCCTTGTTGAGGCCCAATACCATGCCGGCAAATACACCGAGCGTGACCAGCAGGCACACCAGCATCTTGAGCCTGCCCATGGGATGCACGTGATACAGGGAGGGAAACACTTCCCGCGGTATGAGCGTCACCAGCATGCGCCGGACATTGGGAGCATTGCGCTGGAAGAAACTCTGCGCGGCGTCGGTAGCTTCTCTTCCGGCCGCCAGTTCTCGTACGCCGGGTTGCCGCAGCGTTTTTCCGCGGTGGAGCAGATCCGGGCCGTGCACGCCGAACTGTATGCCGACCTTGAGGGCGATCAAAAGGCAGAGTATTCCCAGGAGTTTCCACCGCCGTTTAACAAGGAGAGCCAGAGCCAGCGCAGGCAGGAGGACTTCGCCGTAGAACTTCAGGAAGGTGCAGAACACAATGCTTGCCATGGCCGTCACGCAAAGCATATCGGATTTCTTCTGTTCACCATAGGCAAACAGGAGCAGCCCGCCGTAGAGAAAGAAGGAGAAGGGTATCTCGGTAAGGACTGTTCGCGTCTGCTGGCTCATGATTGCATGGGCGATGAAGCTGTATGCCACAAGAAATGACGGCCATGCGGAGAAGTACATCCGCGCCAGGTGATAGAGCACGATACCGGTGCCGAGAAAGAGCAGGGACATCAGAATGTGATAGGGGAGATGATGAAATCCGGCCACGCGGTACACGAAGGAAAGTATGAACGGCCAGCCGGCCGGCCACCATACCGCTATCGGTTCGCCGGGGAGAAGAAGATCACGGTACCCGCTTCCTTGGCTCAGCGATTTCGCGTACATGAGGTATGCATCGCCATCGTTGGAGGGCGCCAGAAACGGCGCATGCCACGCAACAACGAGCGCAAGTCCGGCAAGACAGATGAGAATCGAAAAGAGGGCATCACGCCGCCGCAGGAACGCGAGCGCGGCGCGTAGTCGCTCCGGAAAAGCCATGGCCGATCCCGTATCGATGCAGAAATGGTATCTTCACTGATAGTACAATCAGGGCAGATTGCGCGCAAGGGCGGCGGGGTTATACGGCGAGGGTCGCGCCTACAAGCCAAGCACGGCGGGACTGTATACGTTGTTGCCGTGACAATCGATCGCGACAACGAGTGGCAGCTCCTTGACTTCGAGCCGGTAGATGGCTTCAGGGCCAAGATCCTCATAGCACATGATGTCTGCCTTGAGAATCGTTTTCGCGATGAGCGCCCCGGCGCCCCCGGTGGCCGCGAAGTACACGCATCCATACCTTCGCATGGCCTCGATAACGGGCTTGCCCCGGTTTCCCTTGCCTATCATGCCGCGGAGGCCTGTTTCACGTATCACGGTCGGGGAGTAGGCATCCATGCGCGAGCTGGTCGTGGGACCCGCGCTGCCAATGACGCGCCCCGGCTTTGCCGGCGAGGGTCCCGTGAAATAGATCACCTGGCCGCGCAGGTCGATTGGCGGCGGTTCGCGGCGCTCTATCAGTTCGCACAGCCTCTTGTGCGCGGCATCGCGGGCGGTATACACCACTCCGCTCAAGGCAACCAGGTCTCCGGCCCTCAAGGTGCGGACAGTACTCGCATCGAATGGCGGGCTGATTTCTCTATCGATATGCATGGTCACAATTCCTCAGAGAACCACCGTGGCATGGCGCGCGGCGTGGCAGTTGATATTCACGGCGACGGGCAGTGAGGCCATATGGCACGGGAACGTTTCGATATGCACGGCGAGCGCCGTGGTCGAGCCGCCCAGTCCCTGCGGACCCACGCCGGAGGCGTTGATGCGCTCGAGAATGGCGCGCTCCAGCGCGGCATATCGCGGATTGTGGTGTGATGTGTTAAGCGGCCGCACCAGAGCCTTCTTCGAGAGAAGGGCCGCTGTTTCGAACGTCCCGCCGATGCCGATACCGATGATGGTCGGCGGGCAGGGGTTCCCTCCCGCGCCTACCACGGTTTCGACCACGAAGTCGGCAACGGCATCTTCGCCATCGGAGGGCTTGAATATGCGAAACGCGCTTGCGTTTTCGGAACCGGCGCCCTTGGGCGCCAGCGTGATGCGCAGGGCTTCTCCCCCGACGAGAGACAGGTGAACCACTGGCGGAGTGTTGTCACCCGTGTTCTTACGCCCGTAGAGGGGTTCCTCCACGATAGATGCGCGCAGGTAGCCTGTCTGATATCCGCGCGCGGTCCCTTCCCGAACGGCATCCGCCAATAGGCCGCCCTCGATGCGTACCTCCTGGCCAAGCTCCACGAAATAGACCGCAAAGCCCGTGTCTTGACAGATAGGGGTTCGCTCCTCGGCGGCGAGGCGGGCGTTCTCCATGCATTGCTTTAGCACGGCCCTGGCGAGTGATGAATCTTCATTGCCCAGCGCCTGCGCAAGGGCCGTCCCGACCTCGCCGGGCAGATCATAGGCTGCCGTGAGGCACAGGCCTTCCACCGCGGTCACGATATTTTCATAGGCAATTGTTTTCATGACAGGCAATTCGCCGGCGGGACTTCATGCGCGGCCGGCGCTCCGTGCTGTTTCGGATACGGCTTCGAGATGCCTTCGGTATGCGTCCATATCGCTGATCGGCTCGCGCGCAACGCCGCTGTCCATTGCCGCCCGGGCGACCGCGAGGCTCTCCTCGACCAGGACCCGGGGGTCCATCGGCTTGGGAATGATATACTCCGGACCGAATTCCAGGCTGTCAAGACCATACGCATCGAGTACGACCTGCGGCACGGCGCCGTCCCGCGCCAGCATCGCGAGCGCGTTCGTCGCGGCAACCTTCATCGGCTCGTTGATTGACGTCGCGCGTACGTCGAGCGCGCCGCGGAAGATGAACGGGAACCCCAGTACATTGTTGATCTGGTTGGGGTAGTCCGACCGGCCCGTTGCCATGATGATATCGGGCCGCGCCTCTCGCGCCTCGTCGAACCCAATCTCCGGATCGGGGTTGGCCATGGCAAAAACGATGGGCTTGTCGGCCATGCTGCGGACCATGTCCGGCGTGACCAGCCCCCCAATGCTCAGCCCGACCAGCAGATCGGCCCCCTCCATGGCATCGGCAAGCGTGCGTCTCGAGGTCTCCGATGCGAATTCCTTTTTGTATATATTCATGCCGTCGGTTCTGCTTTGCGACACCACTCCTTTGCTGTCAACGAGAAGGATGTTCTCCTTTCGAACGCCGAGCTGGACGTAATGGCGCGCGCATGAAACGGATGCCGCCCCGGCCCCCGAGAAGACCACGCGCAGGTCCGCCAGGTCCTTTTCCTGAAGCACTGCGGCGTTCAGCAGTCCGGCGCCCGAGATAATCGCGGTCCCGTGCTGATCGTCGTGGAACACCGGTATACCCATATCGCGCTTGAGGGTTTCTTCTATCCGGAAGCACTCCGGGGCCTTGATGTCTTCGAGGTTGATGCCCCCGAACGTCGGCTCAAGACTCTTCACAATGCTGATGAATTCCTCGGCACCGGTCGCGTTGACCTCGAGGTCGAACACATCGATATCGGCGAATCGCTTGAACAGAACACCCTTGCCCTCCATGACCGGCTTGCCGGCAAGCGGTCCGATGTTGCCGAGGCCCAGCACCGCGCTGCCGTCGGTGATCACCGCCACCAGGTTCCCGCGTGCGGTGTACTGGTATGCAGCCGATGGATTGGCCTGGATGGCGCGGCAGGGCTCGGCGACGCCGGGAGTGTAGGCGAGGGAGAGATCCTTCTGGCTCTCGCACGGTTTCGTGGTGACAACTTCTATCTTGCCCGGCCGGCCGTGTGCGTGGTAGTCAAGAGCGCTTTGCCTGTCGACCATGTTTGTATGCCTGCAACTCTAATAATAACAGCGACTTGCATCGAAGATGGGCCCTTGGGGGGCAACCGGTGGAAACTTAAATATAGATTAGGAGGCGCCATGGAGTATTGCGCGCGCCAGATCCTCAGGCAGCGGTGGTCACTTCGTGTCTCCCGGCCGACTTTCATGGGCCTGTATCATCGAAAAATCCAGCCTACGATGTATATTTAAACGGTTTCAAGGGGATTGCCTTGTCAGCAATCTAACACTTTCAAGCAGATCACTATGGCGCGAATAAAGAAAGCTAACCTCAAGCTCGGCAACAAGTCATTCGATCTTCCCGTCATCACAGGGAGCGAAGGCGAGGTAGGGGTAGATATCACTTCGCTGCGAAAGACTTCGGGCGCGGTGACATTTGACAACGGTTTTGCCAATACGGCCTCATGCAAGAGCGCTATCACTTTTGTTGACGGCGAGAACGGGATACTGCGGCATCGGGGCTACGACATTGTCGACCTGGTGGAGAACTGCAGTTTTGTCGAGGTAGCCTACCTGCTGGTGCATGGCGCGCTCCCGACGGCCGCCGAGCTCAAGCGATTCAGCCGCTACCTGAATCAGCACTCGATGATTCACGAGAACATGCACCACTTTTTCAGCGGGTTCCCGGCCGATTCGCATCCCATGGCAATACTTGCATCCATGGTGACGTCGCTGTCGAGTTTCTATCCGTTGCTTTCACATCGTGACCCTACATTCGATATCACGTCCGCGCGCCTTATATCCAAGGTGCGGACGATTGCGGCGTTTTCGTATAAAAAGTCTCAGGGCGCGCCGCTGGTGTATCCGCGCTACGATCTGTCGTACTGCGCCAATTTTCTCAACATGATGTTCTCGTCGCCGGTTGATCCCTACGAAATAGATGTCGAGCTGGTACGTATTCTCAACAAGCTGCTCATACTGCATGTCGATCACGAGCAGAACTGCTCGACAACGGCGGTGCGCCTGATCGCCAGCGCCCGGGCAAACCTTTATGCCGCGATTTCCGCCGGCATATGCGCGTTGTGGGGGCCGCTGCACGGCGGCGCCAACCAGGCGGTAATCGATATGCTCAACAGGATAAAGAACGACAATCGCAACGTGAAGAAAGCCATTGAGCGCGCGAAAGCCGGCAAGCACGAAGACCGTTTGATGGGATTCGGCCATGCGGTCTACAAGAACTACGATCCACGGGCCCGGCTGTGCAAGAAGATGTGCGACGATCTGTTCTCCAAACGGGACATCAACGATCCCCTGCTCGATATCGCCCGCGAGTTGGAAGAGATCGCGTTGAAGGATGACTACTTTGTCAGTCGGCGTCTCTACCCCAACGTCGATTTCTATACGGGAATTCTCTATCGTGCGATGGGGATTCCTACAAACATGCTGACAGTCATGTTTGCGCTCGGACGCCTTCCGGGTTGGATTGCCCAGTGGAAAGAGACCGTGGAGAACCGGAAGGCCAGAATATACCGTCCTCGGCAAATCTACACGGGCCCGGAGAAGCGCCGATTCGTACCCATCGATCAGCGCAAGCCCGGTATCAAGGGCCGTGTATTGCCGCCTGTTGTGAAAAACCTTTAGGATCAGTTTCCATCTCGGATTCAGCCGGCGATTGTCCGGGCGTTCCGGGCGTCCGTCCGAGCTGGTGTATAACGTATGCGACCTGTGTATATAACGGATATCAATGGTGTCTCCGGTCTTTCGGAAGGCGTGAGGAACCTGCTGTCACCGATTTGTGGCCGTTACACGTTCCGGGCGAATTCCTATTACCTCGGTCTCATCGACTGGGACGACCCGGCCGACCCCATCCGCAGGATAGTGATCCCCGATGAGGCCGAAATGGAGCGATGGGGACGGCTGGATGCATCGGATGAAAGCACGTTCACCGTGGCGCCGGGGGTCGAGCACAAGTACAGCTACACGGCGCTGCTTCTGGTCAACGACGTGTGCGGGGGCTACTGCCGGTTCTGCTTCAGAAAACGCCTGTTCATGGACTGCAACGATGAAGTCGTTCGCGATGTCGAACCGGGTCTCGACTATATCCGCGCGCACACCGAGCTCACCAACATTCTCTTGAGCGGCGGCGATCCGCTGGTCATGTCGACACGGCGGCTCTCCGAGATCGTGCGCAAGCTGCGCCTGATCGACCATATCGAGATCATTCGCATCGGCACCAAGATCCCGGCATTCAATCCCCATCGCATACTCGAGGATCCTTCATTGCTCGACATGATTCGCGCATACAGCACAAACCGCAAGCGGATCTATTTCATGGTGCATTTCAATCATCCGCGCGAGCTTACGGATTACGCGATCAAGGCGGTGCGTCTGCTGCAGGAGGCCGGCGCGGTGGTGACGAACCAGACGCCCCTGCTTCGGGGAGTCAACGATGACCCTGTTGTGCTCGCGGAACTGCTGCGCACGTTGTCTTTCTGCGGCATCCCCCCTTACTACGTGTTCCAGGGAAGGCCGACCGAGGGGAATCACCACTTCGCCATACCGGTCGAACGCTCCTGGGAGATATTCGAGCAGGCCCGGGCGCTCTGCTCGGGCCTTGCGAAACGCGCGCGACTCGTGATGTCTCATTCGACCGGCAAGATTGAGGTCCTCGGCAAGACGGACGGGCACGTATACATGCGATATCACCGAGCCGCCGACCCGGAGGAGAAGGCCCGGTTCATGGTACTTGAGAGCAATCCGGATGCGTACTGGTTTGACGACTACGATCAGATCACGCGGGACTACTCGATCGATCTTCCCTATCGCTGCTTCGGCCCTGAGTAGGACGGGGAGCCCGGCTAGAAGCCCTGCAGCCCGCAGCAGCGGGTACACACGGGCATGAGCCCTTTCTGCATTTCCCGCCGGAACTTCTTGAAATTCCCGCCGTTCCAGATGTCGTAGAACGACTGCTCGTAGATATTGCCGCAGGTGTAGTCCTGGTAGTCGCGGCAGGGGGTCACGCGGCCGTCGGGTGATATCTCGGCGACATGGTAGATGCTTTCGCAGTTGGGATACCCGCAGTGCCAGCGGTGGTCACTGTAATAGCGACGAATTTCAGCCTCGGAGTAGATGTCCGGGATAAACTGCGGGACCGATGCACGGCCGCGGGACATGCGCAGTACCTCGGCGACCTGCCGCGCCGTCACTGAAGGATCCACATCATTGAAACACGACTTGAGATACCCCCGGTGATTGCGTGGTGTGTATCCGAACCGCTGTTCGAATACACGCTCGTGCGCCGCGGCATCCTCCTCGGTGATATACCACCCGTAGTAATAGGGGTGGAGCTGGGTCGTGTCGAGGATCTGCCGATGAATATCAGCCAAATGCATGTAGTTGTGATTGGACACCACGGTAATGGGAACCACGAACGGCATGCGCAGATTCTTCCGGCTCTTGATTTCGTGTGCCTTCTCGATGACTGCCATAGTGCGCTCGAAGTTGTCGGAGCGCCTGCCGTTTGCGGGTGACCGCATGACATTCTGAGACTCCGCATCCCAGCCGTCGAGGCTGAGGAAGAGCACATTGAGTGATCGTGTGCTGATAAGATCCTCAAGTATAGGCTCGAG
>WJMI01000106.1 GCA_014728015.1 Chitinivibrionales bacterium
CATATGCCTCCCCAATTCAATCCTATTTCCGCAACGACCGAATCCAGCGAATACTCGAATCAACCATGCCCAGCGCTTTCCAGATCCATTTCTGCTTTCCCGGACGGCGATCGGGAGTGAGCTCGCGCTGATCGTTGATCATGTATTTCGCGATGACGGCCTCGAGAGAAACCGGGGCGGGGATTCCCCTGCTGAGGAGCCGGAGCGTGTTGAGATCGGACTGCCATCCGACATCGCCGGGCGCGAGCACGCAAATACTCCCGGGGGCGAAGGACGTGCCGAGCCGGCCGTCGCGGACATAGTAGTGCTCGGAACTCATCTCGGTGGCATATGCGCGCATGAGCGGCGGGATATCATTCGGGCGAAACCACAGCTTAATCTCGCGCTCGGCCTCATCATCGGTAGCGCTCGCGTGAATGAGATTGTCCATGCGCTCGCCCACGACCTTGCCGTTCTCGTCCTTGACAGGCACCACCGTGCCCAATGCGCGTATGGAACCCGGACGCGCCTCACGCGCGGCATGCGGGTTGGTCGGGCCGACAATCGAGCGTATGCGGCGTACCGCATCGGGCCCCTGGAATACGATAGCAATTACCCTTCGCTTCCACGCATCCGTAGGATAGTGTTCAAGCCCTCTGATATAGGAGATGAGTGAGGCATAGAAAGGTTTGCCCTGGTGCTCGGCATAGTGCTGCGCTGCAAGCATCTCGCTGACATCGATGACCTTTGTCGCGGCAAACCGCAGCCCGCTGTGGTATTCCGAAAGCTGCGACAGGATGTACCCTGTCAGGGAGTTGCGAAGTGCATCCGGCTTGATAAGGACAAGGGTCTGCTCGAATTCTCTTCGATCCATAAGAAATCTTTCCTTGAGAGGCGTGCCATGCGTCTTGGCATGGCCAAGAGTTAGCCTGAAAAATAGCAGGTCATCACGCGCAAGATCAAGCCCCGGCCGGACCGTGCAGGCGCACATGTGTTGTGCCGTTCGGCGCGCGCGCATCGTATGCTCTCATGCATGACGCGCAATGCGCGATATGCATGCGCGAGTGGCAATGATGGTGCCCGCACCTGACGGAGCCTGCCAATGGAATACCCCGGCGAGAACTACAACGAATCCAAGGTCCCCCCCTACTCGCTTCCGGACCCGCTGGTGTGTGCCGATGGTACGCCGGTCACTGATCCCGGCACGTGGCTGTCGAAGCGACGGCCCGAGCTCCTTGGCATGTTTGAAGAGTATATGTACGGGAAAACGCCGCCCGCGCAGATAGAGACGCGATTCGAACTGCTCGAGCGCAGCGGCAGCGCATTTGAAGGCACTGCCGAGCGCAGGCAGGTGGTCGCGCGTTTCAGCCGCAGCGGCCGGACCGAGGAAATGGATATCCTGCTCTACCTGCCGACGCGCTCCCCACGGCCGGTAGGCCTGTTTGCCGGCCTGAATTTCCACGGGAACCACGCCATTTCCATCGATCCCGGTGTGCGTCTGCCGCGGTCGTATGTTCGCAATTCCGAGATAACGGGTGTCACCGACAACCGGGCATCGGATGCATCCCGGGGCACGACTGCCGGGAAATGGGATATCCCCCAGATTCTCAGGCGGGGCTACGGGCTGGCCACTGCGTACTGCGGCGATCTGGATCCTGATTTCGACGATGGCTTTATCAATGGTATTCACCCGCTGTTCTACAGAGAAGGCCAGGCCAGACCCGATGCAAACGAGTGGGGAGCGATCGGCGCATGGGCGTGGGGGTTGAGCCGCATTATGGATTATATCCAAACCGATCCCGACCTGGATGAACACCGCGTGGCAGTAATGGGTCACTCGCGCCTGGGCAAAACCGCGCTGTGGGCAAGCGCGCAGGATCCGCGGTTTGCGATCACGGTCTCGGTCAACTCGGGATGCGGCGGGGCGGCACTTTCCAGAAGATTATTCGGCGAAACCGTTGAAACGCTCATTCGAATGATGCCCTTTTGGTTCTGCCGCAATTTCCGCGGATATGCCAACCGGGAAAACGACCTTCCGATCGACCAGCACATGCTGATTTCCCTGATTGCACCGCGCCCGGTGTATGTTGCCAGCGCCGAAGACGATCCACGGGCGGATCCAAAGGGCGAGTTTCTCGCCGCCCGGCACGCCGATCCGGTGTACCGACTTCTGGGCACCGACGGGATTGCTTCATACGACATGCCCGGGATCCACGAGCCAATCACGAGTACTATCGGCTACCATATCCGCAGCGGCAAACACGCGGTAACCCCCTACGACTGGGAGCATCTCCTCAATTTTGCCGACCGGCATATGCCGCCCGGGGTATGACAAGCGGCGAACGCTTGCCTGACTTGACAGCGCCACGCAGCAGGTTCCTCCTGTCACTTGACAAGAACTTTCTCCGGCTTGCCAGGAACAATGACATACATGCCCGAGGATGACGGCATTCTGCTATTGAAGGTGCCTCTCGTAGTGCCCGCAAGGCGTCCATTGAGAGCATACACCGAAGTACCCGAGGTGGCGCGCACAATCACAGAATGCGCGCGCGGGTTGCGTGCCGGGGAATTCAGGACGGGCGGCGCATACTCAAACGCTCCCATATCGTGTGCTTCTCCCTGAGGACGATCCGTTCCCGTGATATCCGCGCTAACCGTCGCGATTGCGACACCGCCGTCCACCGCATCGGATCCACTATCGAGCATGAAACCCGAACCCGCGCCTTCGCCGGCATCCGCATCGCCCGTGATTGGGCCGACGAAATCGGCAGCAGTTGCAGTAAAGTCATTGCCGCCGGAGCCGTCGTCGGTGATATTGTTCAAAAGGACCGCGCGGACGGGGTTTGCATCGCCGTAGATGTCGCCCGTATTGAGGGCAATGCAGTCCCGGTTTCCATCGACGACATCAAAGCAGGTGTTGTTGTAGATGCGAAGCGAATCAACGGTGTTCGATGCATCCTGAATTCCGGTGATACTCGACCGATACGTATCCCATACGATATTGTTCGAGATGGTGACGCCGTTTGCGCTCGCCCAGATCCCGCACCCGTCCCAGCCATCGTCACACTTGCGGACATCGTGGACAATGTTGCGCATAACCAGCACGTTGGGATTCTCCTGCCCGGCGGGGTAGTCCACGTCGTTCACGTGGACCGTAATAGCAGCCTGCGAATGCACGGTTACATGCTCGATCAGATTATCCGCGATAGTGATATTGTATGTCTGTACTTTTACGTCAATGGCCTCGCCGTAGCCGGGATTATCCGCGCGGCCGATATGATGAATGTGGTTTCCCCGGATGAGAACGTCGTGGGAGCGATCGTCACCGGTCCCGCCGCACCCCACATAGATACCCTCGGCAAAGGCGCCGCCGTTCAGATTCCGGCCCGAGTGATGCAGCTCGTTGCACAGAAATTCTATGTGGTGCGAGTTCCCCGAAGTGGTCAGCAGTTCCTGGTGCGCGTTGTCGATTTCGCAGTTCTGGATACGAATGTGATGATTGCCAAGGGTGGCATCATCGCCGGCATACGAAGGCCCAACGGTCACTCCCCACACATCCGCGCCGGTGAATCGGACACCGTAGACATGAAGGTAGGAGCTGTTTGAGATGCGCATATTGCGGCCAGCATGACTTCCGGAGACAACTGCCTGGCGATCGTTTTCGGCCACGAACACCACCGGCGACTCTTCGGTGCCGGCATTCTTGTTCTCGATGTTGATCCCGTCGTAGGTGCCGTCGGCAAGGACGATATGATCTCCCGCCTGCATATCGGCAATGGCGGCGTCGAGCTCGGTGTCATTGCTGACATTGACCGTGCGCGTGGCTGCCGGGAGAACCGGGTCAGGGCAGTCGAAATATGGGTGCCAGGCATGTGCGGTGACCGCTGCCAGCGAAAACAGGACCAGGCCAAAGAGTATTACTTCTCGACTCTTGGACATCATGGTTCCTCCCGACTGGAAGATTCTGGTGGCCCGTCATCGTGGTTTCCCCTCACGAATCACGTGGCCGGAGTGTGGTCTGCCATTACGCAAGATATACAAAAAGGCCGGGCATTGCGTGCGGCCCTTATTCCTCTTACTCTTGCATTATTATGCGTAAGGACGGAGTTATATTTTTATATTAGTGACATAACCTCCACGTATGTTTCAGCATGGAAGGCAGCGATCATGCCCCGCAGAAGAAGAATCGAAGTACCCGGAGAGTTGCACCATGTCATGGCGCGCGGCCTTGATGGCATGGACATATTCCGTTCGGACAAAGACAGGAATCATTTCCTTCACCTTCTCGGGAAATACCTGCAGATGTTCGATATCAGGTGCTATGCCTGGGCGTTGATGCCCAACCACTATCACTTCCTTGTACGCCCCCCGGGGCGGGACCTGGGGATTATGATGCGTCGCCTGAATGGCAGCTATGCCCGCTATTTCAATAAGACCTGCGGTCGCCGCGGCTACGTGTTCATGGACAGGTACAAATCCGTAGCAACACAGGACCTCATGTATTTCCGCGAGTTGATCCGGTACATACACCTCAATCCAATGAGGGCCCGTGTCGTCAAGAAGCTCACCTCCCTGGCATCATACAGGTGGTCCAGTCACCGGGACTATCTCGGACAACCACGACATTCATGGTGCCTCGCCGGCGAAGGGCTCCGGCGGTTCGGCCGAAACCGCTCGGATGCACTGCGGGCGTACCAGCAATTTATCGGGGAGGGTATCGATATCAATCATGAAGAAACCGGCTTCGTTGCGGGGGATAGCCGGGCTGATGACGAGAGGGTCAGTGGCGATCCGCAATTCGTCCGAAAGGCGCTTGAGCAGGACCGCTCTGCCCGCGCAAGACGTGCCGCTCTGCGTGCGCGCGGTGTCGATATCCAGTCAGTGGCACTGAAAGTCTCTTCGTACTATAAGGTGGAGCCGCAGGCGCTCAAGAACGCGGGAAGGCACAATGCGCGTTCGCAGGCTCGGGCGGTTATGTGCTGCCTGTGCCGGACTGAGCTCGGATCGACATTGCGCGAGATCGGAGAGTTTCTCGACCTGACCGAAACGGGCGTGGCCCTTGCGGCCCGTAGAGGCGCCGATCATACCAGGCAACATCCGCTTAATATAAAAATATAACTCCGTCCCCATTTGAATTCTTCAATGGCTTTTCTCATCCAATGGATAGGGCAGGGTGGATTCATCGTCACGCTCGGCGACAAGCGGGTGGCAATCGATCCGTATCTCACGAATTCGCTTGCGAAGGGCGGCAAATGGGAACGCCTAGTGCCCCCGCCGCTTGAACCTTCCGCGCTTGATGTTGACATGATTGTCTGCACGCACGACCATGCCGATCACGTGGACCCCGAGACGATTGGCCAGACCGACATGTCACGCATTGTATACGCCGGACCTGACTCATGCCTTGCCCATTTCGCGAAGATCGGCATTGTAGCAAAACAGACACAGGTCCTCAACCGCGGTGATACGATCGAGTTCGGCAATGCGAAGTTATCCGGTGTCCTCGCTAATCACACCAGTGACAGCATTGGTGTCGTTGTCTCGTCCGACGGTACCACCGTGTATTTCACCGGCGACAGCACCTACAGCGCCGAGCTTGCCAACGCAAAAACGCACAGCCCGGATATTCTGGTTGCCTGCATCAACGGCAGGCTGGGCAACATGAATTTCACCGAAGCCGCCACGCTGGCAAGAGAGCTCGGGGTCAAGGCCGCGATCCCGTGCCACTACGGGCTGTTTGCGAACAACACCGAAGACCCGCTGAATTTCAAAGCCGCGCTCAAGGGAACGGGGGTCCGCTACTTTGAGATGGAATACGGCGGGAAATACTCAGTCGAGGATGTCTTGAACCCCTCCTCAGGACGCGCGAGAACCGCAGAGGACCAGAGCAGATGATTGACGTCGGCGATAAGTGCCATAGATGAATTGCCCCTAGCCGGGATCCGGCCGACCGGCATTTTCACCCCGCCGAATCATCAGCAGCACCCGTTCAAGCTTCTTGCCCAGGTCCTCCTTGTCATCAAACCCCACCGAAGAATGCCATACGTATCCACGCGGGCCGATAACCACCAGCGCGGGGATCACTTTTACGCCGTATTTCCGCGCGGTCCTTTTGTACATGTCAAGCGCTACCGGAAGCGTGTATTCCTCCTGCCGCACATGGGGCCGCACGATATCCGCGCCCTCCTTGTCGATACTCACGCACACAACTTTCACCGGATGCTTCTCGTGCCTCTTCGCAAACTGCATGAGCTCGGGAATCTCCTTGCGGCACGGCACGCAATAGGTCGCCCAGAAGCTCAATACCACCACATGACGCTTCTTGTTGACATACGGCCTTCGAAGCGTATCCCCGCACCAGTCGTTCAGCGAGAAACGCGCGCCCGAAAGAAGGGGCATAGAAA
>WJMI01000107.1 GCA_014728015.1 Chitinivibrionales bacterium
ACCGTAGGGCACGATGAACGTCCAGGTTGAAACCCACAGCGGCTGCAAGGCCGACGAGTACCCGATGCGGTTCAGGATAGGCGATGCCGTTCTCGACGTTATCGAAATCGAAGATCGCTGGTACGGGCCGGGATACGCGTATTTTAGGATCTTCGCAAGCGATGCGAAACGGTATATGCTTCGGCAAAGCCTCGAAGACCGCAGCTGGACCGCGCAGACGCTTTGACAAAAAAAGAATACAACGGTTCCTGGGACAAGACGGCAATGCATAGACCAGCATGCCGGAGACATATCGCCTGTTTCCCGGCCGCCGTACTTGCGGCGCTCTGCACGTGGTCCGCTCTCGCCAATGAAAGCGAACTTCCCGAGCAGCTGTCCTCCAGCATTCGCAGGGCAGGACAACTGGGACATACTTCCCTCTGGACCGGCGCGACACCAGACTCCGTCTATGGCGTCGCGGCATCCGCCCGTATCGGCTACTTGGACCTGTTCCATCAGAAGCTGCAGCTTTCCGACGGGAGCATTCGCGAGACCCATGTCGAATCGCCCCAAAGCCGGCTTGCCTGGCATCTCGGCGCGCCGTCGTGGGCCGTGGACATGGCCATGCACGCCGACGGATATCATGCGGTCTACAAAGACGGCTTTCACGAGCGGGCCTTCCGTGTGGAACAGACGGTGCGCACCGTGGACTTCACGCTCTGGAAACACGGCCGGGATATTTCGGCGGGCCTGCACCTGGGAAAGGCGCTCGGCAGCCGCCTGAGGGAAATCAGCGATACGGCAGGCCTGACCCCCCTCCAGCCTGCAAGCTTTGCCGGACACAATCCAACTGTCAATTACGGCCTGTTGCTGAAAGCCTCCCGGCGACAGTGGACAATACGCCTTCATGCCCTGCGCCGTCTGACACACGCATCGGTTTTGCGCATCACGCAACAAGCCGGCGGCCAATTCCGTACACTCCCGCTGGCGGTTGCGACACGCGACTTCTCCGCGGGCATAGGCCGGTCCTGGCCTGCGGTCACCGCGGAAATTATGGGCTCACTTCTCTTTTCGCGCAGCAGTCGCATAATAGAAAGCGACAGCAGCCTTCCCTGCGATGGCGATGCGCTTACGAAAAGCATCACCACCAGAGGCGACCTGCGCCTGGGCCGGATTTCCGGACAATGGAACGTCTGGTACCGCACGAGCGGCGGCTACCTGGCGGGCTACAGCGACGGGTTCAACTATCTGCTCGTAGACTCCGCGGTCGCGCGGACCACGGGCGGCATTGCCACAGCTCTTCTCCCTTTGAAGATCAAGGGCGGCGTGTTCGGCGAATGGTGCCGGGCCGAGGCGCCCGCGGGCCATGCGCACATGGCCCCGTTCGTATCCTGGACCGCGGTCGACCAGGTGCGGTACCGTATCCGCTCCGCGCATGTACGCGGCTACGAAGGCGGCATTTTTGCATCCAGAGCCATTGATATCGGGAGCCATAACCGGCTGGCGCCGGAGCTCTCATTTTCCAGAGTCAAGGCCACATGTTCGTTCAGGCGACAGGAGGAGGACATCCTGACGTGGGATGCATCGCCGGACAACGATACGTTGCGCGTGCCGTTTGGGGTGCGCGGCTATATGCTCGCCGCGCTGCTGTCGCACACTGTCTCGTTCGGGAGATTCCGGGTGAACGCGCGCGTCCGCCAGCGAATCCCTTTTGTTGAAGATACGCGCAATCTCGCAAAAGACGACCCGGCCTTCGGCGCGCAGACGCGCTTCAGGTACGGGGGCACGGAGTATTATCTCATGGTGGCGTATGCCTTGACGGCAGAATAGGAAGGCCGGCCCGCCGCGGAACGCACGGCCCGGAAGTGGTGCTACTCGGTTTTCACGCCAATTCTTGTCCTGACTACTTCGACATCGCCTCCGCTTCGCAGCTTGATGACGGCCAGGTAGGTTCCCGCGCCGACCACGCGGCCGTTCTCATTGGTGCCGTCCCAGAAGAAATAATACCGCGTCCGCTCGGTGCTGCTGGCGTACGCTTCGAGACCGTCCGCCACAAGGTTCCCGACAACATCATAGATTGCCAGGGTGGAACGATCGGTGTCGAGCTCGCTTACCGAGCTTATCTGGACCACGGCCGCCGAGACAGGCACCGGTTCCTTCCCGCTCGTGCTGACCCCGTCGCGAATCGGCGCGGGGACACGGCTCACGGCGGGCACAAACGGGTTGGGCGAGGTATCGGCAATCCAGTCGTAGTTACGTCCCCACTCGATCGGCGTCACCCGGCTGTCCGCCGGCGTCGGGTTGCCGTACACGTCAACGAGCACGTCCTGGCGGGCCTGCAGGCTGTCCTCGAGAGGCGTTACCAGGTTGGGATGCGGCAGCACAATAGCAATACGCCGCACTTCGCCATCGCTGCCCTGATCGATCACCTTGACCCGGGCATCCTCGAACACCGCCGCATCCGGCACGCCGATATAGTCCAGCATGTCTTCCGGGTTGTCCAGATACTGATCGAGCGTATCGCCCTGCACGGGAACCGAGAAGCTGACAATCAACGTATCCGGCGTGGTACCGCCTTCGCGCCCGGGCGGATTTCCCAGGAAATACAGGGCCTGCTGCACCTGCGGTCCGGTACCGGTATTGACGGGTTTGGGAGGTTCATTTGGCGGATTGACATCAGCCTCGGCAACGATATTGCTCGTGATAGTAATGCGCGAAAGATTGCCGTGGCGCTCGCAGTAAAAGAAATCCAGCGGATAGGTTTCGCCGTCGACCAGCCCGGGGAGATCGTCGACACCGAACGAGCCTTCGAGGCTGTTGTGAATCCCGCCGAGGTCGAGCGCGAGCGCCCCGTTCACGAACACCCACACGTCGTCATCGCCGCGAAAGGTGAACGTCAAGCCGGGCGTCTTCGTAAAATGCCAGTGCAGCTCCATGGTAAACGAATAGTTATGCGTCCGTTCCTGCCGTGTCGCCGTGCCCCCGTCAATATCCACCGCGTATTCGTTGTCTTGGTTCGTATGCCACTCGACACCGAACCCCTTGTTATCAATGGGAAAAAAACGCTCGTTGACATACTCGTATACGCCGCCTCCGGTGTGCCGGAACGGCAGGCTCACGTCCGTGACAACTACGTTCTTGAATGCGGTATCATGGTCAATCGTCTTTGTCCCGCGGTACGTCACCGGGTAGCGGTACTCGGCATGCCACGCCTCGGAGCCGGAGTAGGTCCCCGATGATGAAACCACCTCATTGTTGGAATACTGGTCGCCATACCACCGTTGATACTGCCAGGTGGAATCATAGTCTGGAATCGTGAAATCGCCCTTGCCGCCCTTCTCGGAATCCCACGGACGGAACCAGTATTTGATATAGTAGTTGCGGTAGGGACTTGGCCCGAGCGCGGGTTTGCGGTCCTCATCGAGCGACGATGCCACCATCCCCTCGTGCTTCACCCCGTCGTTGGGCTGCTCGAACTCAGGATTGGTACGATCGGAATGGAAATCGTAGATCGTGACCGGCACCTGAATCGTGTCCGAAAAAACCTGGGCCCTGGCCGGGACAGCCATGGCAAGCGCAACGACTGCGGCGAATGTTGCGCGATTCATGGGGGCACCTCCAACCGCTTTGTTCCTCTTTGGTAACTGAGTGCCTTCGTGGCACTTTCTATGAACAGATCACTTCTAGCGCGTTACGCCGATGCGCGCGCGCAGCCGCTCGGTCCGTCCGGAGCTGTCTTCCGTGGTAATCAGCGCCACGTAGGTGCCCGGCCCGACGATCCGTCCAATCTCGTTGCTTCCCTCCCAGAGCAGGTACAGGCTGCCGGTCTGCTGGTTTCTCACGAGCTGCACGTGGTCTCCGGCATCGTCCTCCCCGCTGCAGTCCGCCACGCGATTGCCTACGGCATCGTATATCTGCGCCTTTGCGGACAGGGTGACCGCGGCCTGGACCTTGGACTGCAGGTCTATTTCGGCAACCACGCCATGCGTTATGCGGACACCGTCGAGCGAGCCGATCAATTCGGAGGGAATCCGTGTTTCGCCCGGCACGAACGGGTTCGGGCCGACCGTCACCACCACCTTGTACGGCGCCGCCTTGACATTCAGCAATGCGCGCTTGTTGGCTTCGTTGTCCTGCTCATTGCCGCCCGCGTCTGCCACCCCGGCAGTCGCATCTATCCAGATTGAGTCATTGTTGGCCGGCAGCGCAACACCAACCACCGTGTCTACTAGAAACGTCCCCGTGGCGCCGCTGATGTCTGCGTTATCGACTACGACATAGTACTCCGTGCCCTCTTGCACACTGAACATGACAAACGGCTGGTCGGAGCTTATGGAAGCCATGTTTTCGGAGAATACGACCGCCAGGGTGTCCGGGGCGCCGTCGCCGCTTTCCAGTATCTCGCCCGGCGCGTACCGCGCGGACACGATCACCGGCGCCGCGCTGTCGCCCACATCGGCAACGATATCATCGCCGAATTCCACGAACCGCACCGTGGCCTGCATGTCACCGCCCGTGCGGTCGGTGAGGGCGATACCCGATATGCCTGCTATGTCGATTGCAACGATGCTCGAGTCGGTGCCCGTATAGGAGAACCGGTCCGAGGCAACGATGCTCGTGGCCGAGTCATCGAGCCACGTGAACGTGCAGGTGAGCTGTGACAGGTCGCGGACCGGCTTGGCAAAATTGACAATCACGCGATCGACCATGCCGTCGGCATCAGTATCGAAATACCACGCATCGCTTACCGGTATCGGCCGTCGCACGACCGTTATTTCAACCGGAGTATTCTGCGCGTGCGCGTGGTTGCCGTACGCATCCACGACCGGCCCCGTGGAGAGAATCTTCAGGCTGTCCCCTGCCGCGGGCGATTCAAACCCGAGATCGTTGGTGGCGAACGATACGGTGGTCTGGCCACTGACATTCCCGGCAATCCCCACCACGGTCAGGCTCAACTCCTTGCCGCTTCCCGCCTTGATAAGCGTGAATGCCACGCCGGTTATCTTTTCGACCTGCACCTTTTCGGAAAAAACCACCGTGAATGTGTCATTGCCGTCCTCGAACCGCTCGACCAGCTTTGCCTCCGAGAGGAGCGGGCCCACGCGGTCGGCGATGGCAAAATCGCTGGCCTCGGCGGCAACATCGGGGTGCGGGCGGTCGTAGCTCGTGCCGCGCCCACTGCCGCCGGTTATGCCGGCGGCAAACGGAGTACCAAGGGTTATCGTCAGGTGCTTGCTGTCGGCCGCAAGACTCATGGCCGCATCACCGCTCTTGAATACCTTCATCTCGCCCGTGGTCTTGGTAGGCCAATACAGTATGACCGAATCCGGCATGGCGGGCAGCTCTTTCTTATAGTAGACCTCCGCGCGGTCCACCGCGCCCGTGCCGTTGTCGGCATAGTAGAATGCGCTGTCCACGGTGGTGGGCACGAACGTGAAATAGATATTCCCGCGATTACTGAACGGGCCGGTCACCAGGGTATTGTCACCATCACCGACCACCACCTCGATGCGCCCGTTGGCCACGGATGCCAGACTGGTCACCCATACCTCAACCGCGCCGTCCTCCAAAGAGAAATCGGATTCTTCGTCGGCAGCACTCTGTGATGCATAGAACTTCAGGCCCGAAGTGAGCGCGTTGAGTGTGATATCGTTCGTGCGTGAGGTCAGCACGTTTTCGCCGTCGGCGCTGGCCCAGATAGTCACCTTGAGCCGCTCTCCCACCTCGCCCCGCAGCTCGGCATCGGCTTCATAGGCGCCGGCATCACTGTAGAAAATCCACAACTGGTCGCGCGGCTCGCCGACCTTCATGTCGGCCTGGTCGGTCTTGTCACCGGTGATGCGGGCCGTGAGGGTGAATACATCGTCCTTGGCCCCGTTGGTGACCGCCACCAGGAACGTGCCCAATCCCGCGACATCGGTGGTAATTACCTTGTCACCCACGATATCGCCCTTGGTATCGTCGCTCGACGAGAGCTGGACCTGCACGGCCTGGTCGACCTTGTTGTCGTACTGGTCGTACACCTGCACCGAGCCGTTGAAATTGATCCCCGGATCGATGACCGTCGGCGCGGATACGAGATCGTTTGACGGCGGGTCCTGGAACACCACCTTGGCGGGCGGCCCGGGTTTGATGCGGATACCATCGGAGGTGCCGTAGAACGGAATGACATTGCCCGGGTCGGACGTGCTGCGCCAGATGCCCGAGACCTGCACATATTCGAGCCCGTCGCCCGACGGCACCTTGATAAACACACACTTCTCTTTTTCGATACCTTCGACGCCGCCGGGAAGCGCGAACGGATTGCCGGTGGCATCGAGCAAATCGGCGGCGGATGCAAGGTTGACCTCTACCTCACCTATCTTCTGCTCGAACCGGGAGCCGCTCTTGTCAAGAGCTTCGATGCTCAGTATCACTTCCTGGCCCGCGGTGACCGTGTCAATCTCGGTACCCGACAGGTCGAGCACCTTGACATCGAACGTATAGTCGAGTTTGCGGTAGGGAATAAACCCCACCGTGGATGCCACGGTCTTGCCTTCGCTGCCGGTACCTTCGATAACAATTTCGAACATCGCGTACAGATCGCCGGCCGCGAGCGCCGGGATGGTCAGGCTGAGGGAATTACCGCCCGTGCTCACGCTTTGCCCGGTCACCGGCACTTCGTAGATCATGCTCGCCGTGATTTCCTCAAAGTTGTTTCCGAACGCGCTTTGTTCCTGGAGCGGCATGCCCTTGATAAACCGGATGTACTTGATTTGGGGGCTGGTGAACGTGCCCTCCTCGACGTCGAGCGAGAAATTGACAATAGCCTTAGTGCCGCTGATACTCACCGGCGCAAGCGGGGTTATCGTGGCCATGTCCTGAGGGATACCGCCCTTGGGAATCGCGCCCAGGTCGGCGACCGTCCCGTCGGCATCGCGCACGCCGGACTCGGCCCATCCCTGGTCTACGATGTACCGGTCGACAAGCGTGTCATCCCAGTCGGGCGTAAGAAAATCGGCATCCGTAGGATCGGTCGACAGGAAGGTGGTCTCGAGCCACCGCACATTGGCCTCGGCGGGGAAGGGCGTGGTGATCAGCGTGCCTTCGGGAATGGGCCCGCCGGTCTGCTGGAGCTGGAAATCATTCATGATAGCCACGTAATGAGTGGTCGGCGCCTGGGACTGCGATGCATACACGCAGTTCTTCATGCGATATCCGAATTCCGCATCCATCTTGTGCCAGGGGTTCTGAAAATTGGCATCGCTTCCCCAGTACGTGTTGGGCTCCGCATAGATATTGTTGAAAATCAAGTGCTGGCCGCCGGGACGCCAGTGGCCGCAGAAGATCAGGAAATTGTGCCAGAACGTGTTGTTGTAGACCGCCAGCGGGCTGAGCCAGTGGTCTTTGAACCAGAGCGCGCCGCCCGGCTGATGCTGTCCGTCCGAAGTAATTCCTTTGACCTCCGAAGCGAATGCGTTATCCTCGTGGTGGTTTTCGTAGAACAGATTATACCGGATGACCGAGCCGAGGTCCCACACCGATTCGAAGAACATGCCCCAGGAGTTGTCGTGAATCCTGTTGTACTCGAAAACGTGATTCCCGGTCTTGCCGAACCCGGAGAGCGGTACCACGTTGAATGTGTCAAGGTCGGCCGGGTTCGCGTTCGCAAAAATACCGCCCTCGTTGCGATCGTGCACTTTGATACCGGCATATGCGTTGGTGATATCGCAGTTTCTGATTATCACCGTGCCCGCCACCCACAGGACCAGCGCGGCATTGCCGGCCTGCAGGGGGTGTTGACAATCCTGATCGCCTTTCCAGATGCCGTCGTAGCCATACGCATACGCCCCGCCGCCGTCGATTTTGATGCCGTCGACGATGACATTATGCGCGCGCATGATGCGCAGCGCGCCGTTGCGGTCAAAATTGATCGTGTTGGTGTCCTTTGCTTCGGCGCAGGTCGCGGGATGTACGTTGGTCTTGTCCTGATACCGGATGGTTGGCTTGCTGAGCGACAAGGGGTTCGAGGAAGTAAGGGTCAGCCCTGATGCGGCGGCCTCGATATCCACCTGTTCGCTGTAGGTCGCCTGGTCGAGGATCTTGACCACGTCGCCCACCGCGTTCCCGTCGGCGGCGGCTGCATTGACCGCGGCCTGTACCGAGGTATACGCCCCGCGCCCGTCCTTGGATACCGTAAACGTCGCGGCAAGCGAGAAAGATACGGTCAGTGCCAGGGCAAGCGCGGCACCCGCAAGTCTGGTCGTCCCTTTGGAATTCATGACATCTCCCCTGCTCTGGATCGGCTTGAATGGACGGTATTCCCCCTACGTTATTAGTGCCCGGAGAGCCATGGCGGGTTCATGATCCCTCCGGGCCTGGAACGTGCGATTTCGCGGGAAATTGGCGGAGAAGGGCTACCGGCGGACCAGAAATCTGTGGAAAACCGCCGCCTCGCCGGGCCATCTCAGGCAGGCCATGTAGGCACCCGCGCCAAGGGGTACCGGAAGCGAAGCGGCCCCTGAGCGGCTGGTCCTCACCGTTGCCACCAGCCGGCCGCCCAGCGTGAAGACCGACAGGGCTGCCGGACTGGTCAATGCGGGATCTATCACGAAACGGCCGTGGCAGTACCGGATCGGCCGCGCGCGATGCGCCGAGGTGTTTCTGGCCTGCACCCGCATGGTGCCGTTGTTGATCAGCTCCATGATATCATCGCCCGGAAGCTTGCCATCCTTAAGGTCGAGGATGACATTATCGATATACAGGGTCCCGCTCTGGTTCTCCACCTGCCACTGCACCTTCTCGGAAACAGACACGTCCTTCTCAGTACTTGGCGACCATGACGGCGGCTCGAGATCGGAGAGCATCACTGTCTCGGCCTTCCACTGGCCGCTCGTGCCGGTGATTGTGGTAAGATTGTAGGCATAGTTCGTGATATTGGTGGTCCCGAGCATGAATTTGAGCGAACTGAT